>SYGW01000117.1 GCA_005800255.1 Nitrospiraceae bacterium
CATTACCTTCGTGAGACCGATACCATGCACACCTTGAATCTCGCATTTCTCTCCAACGTGGTGACGACAGTGACCGAGACCGCCATTCGCATCGCGGGAGTACGGCCATGACAACGAGCAGAACGAAGCTGGCCCCCGCAACTAGTCGTCTCGTAACTGAGGTCTACGACCGGCTCGACTATGGAACATTGGGGCCGGTCTATTGCTATGAGGGAGGCGATGAATTTTGGCGAGCGAAACGGGGCCCTTGCCTCTGGCTCGGAAGCCGGGTCGCCGTCCTGTTGAAGAAAAAACTGAAACGGCACGGCCGCAGTCTCTATGTCGGCGCAGGAGTGGCGGAACTGCCCCCCTTGATTATGGAAGTAGCAGAGCTGGGCCGAACCGTGGAACCCTACAATCTCAGAAAAGCCGAGGTCGCAACGCTCAACCATGCCTGCCGCGCAATCCCCCTCACGTTCCATGCAGTCGATGCAGCTAAAGCGAAGGGTCCTTTCGATCATCTCTGGATGGTCAGCGTATTGAACGATCCCGAGCGGTTCCCGAATCTGTCGCCTCTCTCCTATGGACAGGGCAATCCCCTCACGCTCGACCCCGTGAAATTCGACAAAGAGCGCCACATTGTGCGGGCGTTGGTGGCGCGCTGCATGGGGAAGCTCGCGAAGCCAGGCCTCGTCACGACCACGACAGAAGAAGTCATCTGGATTGCCGAATGGTGCCACCAACATGGAGTGGCCTATCGAGTGGGAAAACGCTATTACCCAACAGCGCTGGTGGGCGATCCGATCTGCTTCATTCGCATTGGGGAGAGGGACTGACTCGCACTAGATTTTGAAGCCTGGCTTCGCTTTTGACGTATTGTCCATATACTGGCTTGCGTACCTCACATAGTTCTCCGCCGACTCCTGAATCCAAGCCAGCTCGCCGGCCGTCACCGACCGCTTGACCTTCGCCGGCGAGCCAAGGATCAAGCTCTTGGGTGGGACGACGGTCCCCTCCGTGATCAAGGCCCCGGCTCCCACGACGGAATCTTCCCCGATCACCGCTCCGTCCATGATGATGGCGCCCATGCCGATCAACACGCGATCCTTGATCGTGCAGCCGTGGAGGATCACCCCATGGCCGATGGTCACGTCGTTGCCGATGATCAAGGGATGCGTATCGTGGGTGACATGCAACATACAGAGGTCCTGCACATTGGTCCGGTCACCGATCCTGATGTAGTGCACATCCCCGCGAATGACGGCATGGAACCAGACGCTGCATTGCTCGCCCAGCACGACATCGCCGATGACGATGCCGGTCTCCTCGATAAAGCAGGACGTGGGAACCGTGGGTTTGATGCCCTGAAAAGTGCGAATCATCTTTCTACTGTAGGGGAATCGGCCGACAACCTGCAAGAGTCTGTTGATTGACAGGCTTTTCAGCCATCCCGTAGACTGGATCTATGGCTTCAAAATTGATCACGCCCGCTCGCCCGAGTAAAAAGAAAACCACCATCGGTTTCGTCAATCTGGGTTGTTCGAAGAACCAGGTCGACTCGGAAATCATGTTAGGCACCTTGGTCACGGACGGGTTTGCCCTGACCGACGATCCGAAAAAGGCCGAAGTCGTCATTATCAACACCTGCGGCTTCATCGAAGAGGCCAAGCAGGAGTCGATCGATACGATCATTGCCCATGGCAAGCTCAAAGAATCAGGCTCCTGCCGTGTCTTGATTGCCGCAGGCTGTCTGGCCCAACGGTATCAGGGCGACCTCCTCAAGCAGTTACCGGAACTGGACGGAGTAGTGGGCACCGGCGAGTTCGGAAAGATTGCGGAGATCTGCCGGAACCTCCTGTCGCCGAAAAAACGGCAGCAGCGGCTCTGGATCAGCGAGCCTCCCTACCTCTACGACGCGGATGCGCCGCGGCTTCGTCTCGGGAAATCCCATAGCGCCTATGTGAAAATTGCCGAGGGCTGCAATCGCAATTGCGCCTTCTGCGCGATCCCCCTGATGCGGGGCAAGCAGAAAAGCCGACCGGTGGAATCGATCGTGGCAGAAGCCGCGCGTCTCGCCTCGGAAGGCGTGAAGGAAATCAACCTCATCTCCCAGGACACGGTGAACTACGGCGTCGATCTTGGCCTGCGCCACGGCCTCACCACGCTGCTTCGCGAGCTGGTCAAGGTGAAGGACCTGCACTGGATCAGGCCCTTCTATCTCTATCCGCAACAGGTCTCGGACGAGCTGTTGGATCTCTATGCCGGAGAAGAAAAGATCACTAAGTATATCGATATGCCCCTGCAGCACATCAACGACCGGATGCTCAAACGGATGCACCGGTTGGGCGATCGGGCCGCCATTACATCTCTCGTCGACCGGATCAGGACGCGCATTCCTGGCGTCGCCTTCCGCACAGCCTTCATTGTAGGGTTCCCGGGGGAGACGGAACAGGAATTCGAAGAACTGAGAAAATATGTGCAAGAGGCCGAATTCAATCGGGTGGCGGTGTTTTTATATTCGGACGAGGAAGATACCCCGGCTGTCGGGCTCGACGAAAAGGTCGAGCGATCGGTCATGGACGAGCGGCGGAATGAACTCCTGGCCATCCAGGAGGAAATTGCCGAGGCCAAGGGCCAGACTAAAATCGGCTCCGTGATAGACGTCTTGGTCGAAGGGGTCTCGGAGGAGACTGAGTTGCTGCTGG
This sequence comes from Nitrospiraceae bacterium, assembly GCA_005800255.1. The sequence continues at coordinate 2,685 of SYGW01000117.1, forward strand.
AGGGGCGCCATGAAGGGCTGGCGCCTGAGATCGACGGGGTCGTCTACATCAATAACGGCTCAGCCTCAGCAGGAGAGGTCGTCAAGGTTGAGATCACCGATGCGGCGCTCTATGATCTGGTCGGCCACATCGTTCCATAAGGGCAGCTGAAAAGACCGCCAGCGGGGGACGGGATGGTCAGAAGGAGCCCCCTGTGCTCGCGCAGCGCGCGGCTTAAGAAGGCCCTCGTTGGGCGCGCGCAGTAAAGGGCTTCCTGATCACCCTGCATGTTAATGAAACCGCTCTCATCGAAAGTACTAGAGGCGCACGATGGCACAGCGAAAAGAATCGGTCGTCCTCCTGATCCACTGCAAAGATCGCCGGGGCATTGTGGCCCGAGTCTCCGGCTTTATCCACGACTTCGGCGGAAACATCCTCGACTCGGAACACCATACAGATGAAGAGACAAACGAATTTCTGATGCGTATGGAGTTTGCCACCGAGGGGTTGCAGATTCCGTCCGATGAGGTCGCCGCGGCCTTCGCTCCTGTGGCAAAGACCTTCGACATGCGTTACGAAGTCCGACCCTCAAGCCGCCGAACGAGGGTCGCGATGTTGGTTTCGAAACAGGATCACTGCCTGGCAGACCTGCTTCAGCGGCACAAGCGCGACGAACTGCACATCGACATCCCCGTGATTATTTCCAATCACGACACCTGCGCCAGTTGGGCCGACCTGTTCAAAATTCCCTTCTCCGTCTATCCCGTCACTAAAGAAACCAAGCCGCAACAGGAGCAACAGGTGCTCTCCCTGCTGAAAGAGCATCACATTGAACTGGTGGTCATGGCCCGGTACATGCAAATCCTCAGCGGCAACTTTCTTTCGCAAGTCGGCTGTCCAGTCATCAATATCCACCACTCGTTTTTGCCCGCCTTCATGGGAGCCAATCCCTATCGGCAGGCCTATGA
>SYGW01000118.1 GCA_005800255.1 Nitrospiraceae bacterium
GGAAGAGCCGATCGACATCCAGGCCAAAGCCGGTTGAGGGCAACGGCCTGCCAAATCGGCCGATCAAGTGATCGTACCGTCCGCCTCCGCCTAACTCCGCCCCCATCCCTTCGGCGAACACGTCGAAAACAATCCCGTCGTAATAATCGAATCCTCGAAATTCTCCGAGGTCCAGCAGCAACGAATCCTTGTGGCCTGCCGCGCAGAGCAGATGATAGACCTGCGCCAACCGGTCGAGCGGATCCAGCAGCTCAGGATCGCCTGCCGCAAGGACCCGTCCCCGTGCCAGCACTTCTTCTTGGCCATAGAGCTCCGGCGCTTCACGAATGGCACGCGCCGCCTTCTTGAAAATCCGCTCGCGCGCCAACACCTCTTCCAGTCTCGGCAGATCTTTTTTCGCCGCCGCCTGCTCCGCCAGCTTCTGCCCCTGCGCCGACAGCCCGGACCGTAACAGGAGCCCCTTAATGAAGCCCACATGGCCGAGCGAAACTTTAAACGATCGCAAACCGATCGTATGGAGGCACTCGATCATCAAATCGATGACTTCGCTGTCGCTCGCAACATCGTCCAGACCGATCAGTTCGGCGCCGACCTGAAAAATTTCTCTACCCCGCCCCGCATGTTCCGTTTCATAACGGAACACAGAGGTCCGGTACGAGAGACGCAACGGCAAGGTTGCGCCCGTGAGGCCCATCGCGACCGTCCTGGCGATCTGCGCCGTGGCGTCGGGACGGAGGAGCAGCGTGCGCCCCGTTGTACGGTCGACGAATTGATAGCAATGATCAATCAGCTCCGGCTCCAACCCGGGAGCCAGCACATCGAGATACTCGAACGTCGGCAGGATGATCTCGTCGTAGCCCCACCGGTTGATCTGCGAGAGCAGCTGTTCCTCGAAGCGGCGGACCTGCTTGGCCGCATGGGGAAGGATCGTCGCCATGCCCACGGGCACGAGCGAGCGCTCGCGGGACGACGCGACCTGTCCCGAAGAGGGGCCGGGCTTCGAAGGAACGGAGGCCATAGCTGATCCGATGGATGGCGCGCGGAGTTAGGACAGGGCCGCGACTTTGACCGAGAGAATATCTTTGCTGGATTTGATCGCGTTCAGCACCGCATCCGGGAACACCGTGTCCGAGCCGATGATGAGCAAGGCGTTCCCGCCCCGCTTCTCAATGGCGCATTGCATCCGGACGATGTTGATCTTGTTGTCGCCGAGCACCTGCCCCACCATCCCGATCACCCCTGGGCGATCGACATTGAGGATCAGAAGCATGTGCCCCTCCGGCACCACCTCGACATTGAACTGATCGATCTCGACGACGCGCGGATCTTTCTTATGATAGAGCGTGCCGGCCACCTGGTAGGACTTCTTGCCGGCTTCCACTCGCACGCGAATCAAACTGGTGAAATCGCCCGCATCCGAGCTCTTCACTTCCCGCACTTCGATTCCGCGTTCTTTCGCGACGATCGGCGCGTTCACATAGTTCACCGGGGCTTGCATGATCGGAGTCAACAGCCCCTTCAACACGGCGATCGTGAGCGCAGAAATCGACAGGCTGGCCACTTCGCCGCTGTATTCAACCGTAACCCGTTCGATTCCGCCTTCGCATAACTGCGTCTGCAGCTTTCCGAGCTGCTCGGCCAAGGACAGGAACGGCTGGAGCCGCGGGAGCAATTCCGGAGAAACGGAGGGGATATTGACCGCTCCGCGGGCAATGCCCTTGGTGAAATAATCGACGACTTGTTCCGCAATCCCGACCGCCACATTTTCCTGCGCCTCGGCCGTCTGGGCTCCGATGTGCGGGGTGCAGATGAAGTTGTCCAGGGCCAGCAACGGATTGTCGGCCTTGACCGGCTCCTCTTCGAATACGTCAAAGGCTGCGGCCGCCACTCGCTTCGTCTTCAAGGCCTCAACCAAATCACCCTCATGGATGATGCCGCCTCTGGCGCAATTCACGATCATGACGCCCGGCTTCATCGTCGAAATCGCTTTCGCATTGATGAGGCCCTTGGTCTCAGGGGTCAACGGCGTGTGCACGGAGATAATGTCGGCCCGCTTGAAGAGTTCCTCCAGCGGCAGCATGGTGACGCCCATCTTCTGGGCGCGCTCTTCGGCCAAATAGGGGTCGTAGGCGACGACGCTCATGCCGATCCCCTGCGCCATTTTCGTCAGATGGCTGCCGATTTGCCCCACGCCGACGATGCCCAGCACCTTATTGTAGAGTTCGACGCCCATGAATTTATCTTTTTCCCACTTGCCGGCCTTGATGGAGGCGGTGGCTTGGGGAATGCGCCGGCTCATGGCGCAAATCATCGACATAGTATGTTCGGCCGTGGTGACGGTATTGCCGCCCGGCGTATTCATGACCACGATGCCACGGCGGGTGGCGGCTGGCGTATCGACATTGTCCAATCCAGACCCGGCCCGGCCGACAATCTTTAATTGCGGGGCTGCATCGATCAACTCGGCCGTCACCTTGGTGCCGGACCGGACGATCAAGCCATCGGCGTCCTTGATCTCCTTGAACAAGTCTTCCTTCGAGAGCTTGGATTTCACCACCACGGTAAATCCCGCTTTTTCAAGAAGCTCTACGCCCTGCTGAGAAAGGCTATCGCTAATCAGAATTTTCATTACAGTCCCGTCCAATATGCCGTCATAAGTTCACTGAATATCAACATCCCTACGCTAAGAGAATTTCTTGCGCCTTTGCCACACCGCTCCCAAGCTTCACGGGATGTCCCAACCCCTTCAGCACCATTTCAACCGCTGCCACAGCGATGATGACATCGAAACGGTCCATGTACCCCATGTGGGAGAGACGGAAAATCTTCCCCTTCAAGTGGTCCTGCCCGCCGGCTGCGGTAATGCCGTATTGCACACGCAAATTCTTGTAGATCGCCTGCCCGTCCACGCCTTCCGGCGCGAGAACCGCGGTCAAGGCATCGCTGGGCGATTCCTTCGGGAACAGCGCCAACCCGGCCCCCTGCAACCCTTCGCGCATAGCCTTCGCCAGCAGGGCCTGACGGCCGAACAGCCCCTCAAGCCCCTCTGCCTTCATCATCTTCAGCACTTCCTGCAAACCGATGATGAGGGAAACGGCCGGGGTATAGGCCGTTTGATTTTTCTGCTGATTCTCGTGCTCTTTTTTGAAATTGAAA
>SYGW01000119.1 GCA_005800255.1 Nitrospiraceae bacterium
CAACGACCATCGCACTATGGGGTGTGATGCTCGACGGGCCTCAGGCCTGTCAGGACCGATGCCGGAGCTTTCTTTCCGATGAAGAGAGCACGCGAGCCAATCGATTCATCCGGGATGAAGACCGGCGACGATACATCGTTGCGCGCGGTTGCCTCAGGCTATTGTTGGGCTATTACTTGAATGTTGAGCCAGGTGCCGTGACGTTTCAACTAGGTCCTGCCGGCAAGCCGGCGCTTTGCGAAAGGACATATGGGAACGCTCTCTCGTTCAACCTGTCCCATGCCCAGGGCCGGGCACTCATCGCCATCGCACAGGGACGAGAGGTGGGGGTGGATCTGGAACGAATCCGTCCGGATGTCGCGGTGGAGAAACTCTCCACTCGGTATTTTTCGCCAGGCGAACAGACCACGATCATGCAATCGGCTCAGGAAGCGCGCCCGGCTCGGTTTTTTCGCTATTGGGTCGCGAAGGAGGCTGTGCTCAAGGGGCAGGGGGTTGGGCTTCGGTCGCTGAGCCAGTGCGAGGTTCTTTTGGCAGAGGATGGAGCAGAGGCAGAGGTGCTAGCTCCAGCTGACTCGCTAGGTCGGGATAGTTGGACGATTCGTTTTCTCTTGTGCGGAGATGGTTGGGATGGGGCGGCGGCGGCGCAGGGGAAGGATTGGACCGCGTGTTGCGGCCTGGTGCGATAAGACTGGCCTATGGCAGTGGCAGCGGCTTTGTCGGCGGCGCTTCGCGCAGTTCTCTGAAGAATTTTTGCAAGAGGGCCTGACTCTCCTGTTCCAGCACCCCGCCGGTTACGGACACCCGATGGTTCAGCTTCGGCTCCGATGATAAATCGAACACCGATCCGCAGGCGCCGGCTTTCGGGTCCCGGGCCCCAAAGACGATTCGAGGAATCCTCGCAAGTATAATCGCGCCGATGCACATGGTGCAGGGTTCGAGGGTTACGTAGAGCGTCGTGTCGAGCAATCGCCAACTGCCCAAGGCGGTGGCAGCAGCGCGGATCGCGATGATCTCCGCATGGGCTGTAGGATCCTGCCAGAGTTCGCGATAGTTATGCGTCTGGGCCAGAATCCTGTCGCCTTGCACCACCAGCGCCGCAATCGGCACTTCGCCGAGTGTGGTCGCGCGCGCCGCTTCCTCCAGCGAAATCCGCATGAAGGCCTGATCCTGTTCATCTGATGGCATGGTGACTGCCTTGTGCAATGCGTGCTGGGCTCGATGATTTGGTCCATTCAAATTCGTACCGTAGCTGCAAGGCGGTGTACCGCTGCACCAACCCCTCGCGATCCAGCGGCATGTCCCGTTCATGGATCAGGGCGATTTCGATATCCTGATAGCGGAGCGCGAGTCCCATAACCAGGTCGAACTCGCTGGGCTGGAGGACATTGGAGGCGCTCCGGTCCGTGAAGAAGTTGCCGTCCACAAAGAGGACCGCACGATTACGGTAGAGGTCGAGGTCTGCATGGGCCACATAGCGGAACAAGGCGCGGCCTGTATTGTCCGGACGGGCAAAGTAGGTCTGGTTGTGAAAGAGCCAGCCGCCGCCTGCATAGACCGTGAGGTTCTGTTCGGGGAACGCCGAGCGCCACCAGCTGAGGCTGCGGGCGTCGGCCGGCCGGTAGGTCACGAGCGTGTCGGCATAGGCCTGGACGATGCCGCTTCGATCCAGGGGGGCGTCTCGTTCATATTGCAGCCGCCAGCCCCAGTTTTGGATGGCGCCGGTGAAGGCGTAGACGGAGTCCCATTCCGAGAGGCTGATCCAGCCGGCCTTCCGGTCTGAAAAGACATTCTGGTCTGTGTAGAACTGCAGATACTCCTTATAAATATCCGTTTCGAGATGGATCATGTGGCGGAGACCGACCAGGCCGCTATTGTCCGGTCGTGCCGCAAAGCTGGGGTTGTGCATGAAGGCGCCGGTGAGGAGATAGCCATGGAGCCAGTGCTCTTCGCTCTGGTCATGGGCGCCTTCCATTTCGGGCAACGGACGTCCGTACTTTTCCAATGCCAAGAGTTCAGGCGGAGGGACCAGGCAGAATCCCCAGATCAGAGACGCAATTGTCAGAAGGTGTCGCGTTCGCATGGCGCTTGATATCGGCTCGACGAGTCTTTCCCGTTCTTCGAATGGATGAACCCTGTCGGGAGGTTGTAACGGGCGGGCGGAGCGAGGTCAAGCGTTGTCTGTAAGGGGAGCTAGGATCGGCTCAGGCGATAGGCCGGTCCTGTCGGTTGCGGACGGCCGCCTGCCGGTTCCAGACTGACGGAAAAAGTTTTTGCGGCGGTGAAGTTCGCCACCTTTTTGACCAGGAGATGGGCTGTGTCGCCGCAATCCATATGAAAGGTTCCGATGCTGACTGGTTTGCCGTGGAAGGCCCAGAGTTGATAGGTCTTGCCGGAAGGCGATTCCGGCAGGTTTACGGCATAGAACCAGATCTTGTGGGTGAGGGGATCGTAGAGGAGAAATGCCGAGGCTCGTTTCGCCAGATCCGATTCGGCCAGGGAGAAGGCCTGGATATCGGGCCGCCGGAGGAGCGAGGCCAATTCGTCGTGCGGTGTTCGTCCGGCCCTCGAGAGATTTTTCTGATTCAACTGGAGGCGAGCTTCTTTCAATTGAGCGTCACGACGGGCCAGCTGGTTCTTAGCCTCCGCCGCTTCGCTGGCTCGTTCCTGCACTTCGCTGCGCAGTTCGGCGAGCGCCTTCGCTTGCTTCTCGCTCTCGCTCTGCACAGAGGCTAGAGTGGTGGACTGTTCCTGGAGCGAGGATTCGAGTTGCTGGATTTTCGAGGTGTCCTCGGCTCGTTGCGCCTCAAAGTTCCAGGTGAGGTATCCGATGAGCCCTACGGTCAGGATCGTGACCAGTGCAATTGCCCAGGGCAGGGAAAGCGATCTGGCAGGGGAGATGGGAGGAAACAGATGGTTAACCCAGTCGCCTGGCTCCAGGCTTGACCGGACCGGTCTTTTCCGGCTGTGGTCCTCATGGGCCGTTCTGGGGCTCGGAGCGGTCAGTCTGGTTTTGGCCTCTGGGGGAGGCTCGGTGTGGCTAGGCTCTGGCTGGAGGCTGGCGGCGCCTGATTGATACATCTTCAGTGCTTGATGACAGGAGGCGCAGCCTGAGAGTAAATGGGCGTCCAGCGCCTGCCGCTTGGTCTGTTCCAGCGTGCCTTCGGCATAGAGGGGAATGGCGCTTTCGAGCTCTTCATGCGTCATGGTCGGTCATCTCTGTTCGGTCTGCTCTTCATCGTAGGAGTATATATAACATCCTCTGGACAAAACGGGCAAAGGATCTGCGTTTCTGGTTTGGAACAGGCCTGGTTCAAGCTGATGCGATGGGCTCGCCGTGTGGCTTTATCGTTGGACCTGACAGTAGCGGGCAATGATGGTGGCCGCTTCTGCTGCTCCAGTTGGAGCTGGTTGCCGCGAAGGCGCTGGTGAGGCCAAGGCTTGTTGGAGAGCTGCCCCCCACCGGCCTTGGGTAAAGTCGTCGAGCGAGAGTTCGACGCCCCGTCCGTAGTTGTGGAGATAGTCGACCAGCGGCGCTTCATCGGCGAAATTGTATCGGCGGACATAGACCACCGGTTGTTGTAGCGTGACGGCCTCGACGATGGTGCTGTAGCCTGGCTTCGTCATGATGACGTCCACAGAGGCTAGCAGGGTCTTCACCGAGAAGGGCAGCGTCTCGGTCGAATGGATGAAGGAATAGCCGGCTGGGACCGGGCCAGTGAAAAGAAAACGATAGGGACGTAAATGTTGGATCTGTTCAAAGGGCAGGGAGGCCAGGGGAATGCCGCCGAACCCAACCAGGACGGTCCGTTCGCCGGGCGCCAGGCCGAGGGTCGAGGCCAGGTTCTCTCGCGCTGGGAGAGCGGGGGTGCAGATCGGTCCGATATCGAGGCTAGTGGCGAAGGCGTCGAGGGTCGGAGCAGGGGCAATACGCAGA
>SYGW01000018.1 GCA_005800255.1 Nitrospiraceae bacterium
AGGACCGCAGCTGGCCGTAGGAGATCTGCTGGAGAACTCGCCAGACCTTCCGCTGAAAACTCGTCCCTCGTGACAGGTCCAGCAGCAGATCGAACGATGTTCGTGTGCCCGCCAGATAATCGGTCAGTTGCGTCCGCGCTTGACGCAATCGCGGAGAAGCCTGGCCGGCCGGCAGTTCGAGCGAGCCAAGGTGCAACTCGGACAGGACGGCCCGGCGGGAGACCTTCGGCAAGACCAGGGCATCGATCCCCTTCGCCGTTTCCGACAAAGCCATCCAGCCCCACCGTGATTTGAAGATAATCGCCCGGCTCATATGGGACCTCAGCGGCCGATGACTCGACCGAGTTTTTTTCGCACCATGCCCCAGACCAAACCCAGTTCTTCCGACCGTAGCAAGGCATGGACTCCCAAATAGCCGCTCACGCTCAATCCGATGGCCACAAAGAGCATCGCCGATTTTTCCGTCCATGCACCCGGCTGCGTCCAGATCTCTGCCGCTGCCACCCAGGCACAGATCAGGACCAGGGGCACGGAGGCGAAGAGTACGCGCAATGACGATCGGCCCACGGAACTCCACTCGATGCCGCCCAACCGACGGTGCAGCACCGCGACCAGAATGCCTCCGTTCACCATCGCCGCTAGAGCTGTGGCCAGGGCCAAGCCTGCCGCGCCAAGCGAAGACATCAGCAGCAGCGAGAAGACGAGATTGGAGATCACGGCAATCGCCGCGGAGATGGCGGGCGTACGCGTGTCTTGCAGCGAGTAAAAAGCCGACACAATAATGCGGACGCTTCCGAAGGCCCAGAGGCCAACGGCGTAACAGAGCACCGCCAACGACGTCTCGACCGTATCGTGCGAGGTAAAGGTCCCATGCTCGAAGAACAGATGGACGATCGGCTGGCGCAGGAGGATCAGGCCCAGCATCGCCGGCAAAATGATAAAGAGGATCATGCGCAGGCCGAATCCCACCGTCGTCCGCAACTCATCCAAGGCCCCACGCGCCGCCTGCGCCGAGAGAGTCGGTAAAATCGCCGTAGCCAATGCCACGCCGAAAATTCCGAGCGGAAACTGAATCAACCTCATGCCGTAAAAAAGATAGGTCGGCCCGCCCGCAAAGAAGGAGGCCAGGATCGTGCTCACGGTAATGTTGATCTGCGTCACGGAAAGACCGAGGAGCGACGGCACCATCAGCCGGCCAATCCGTCTCACGCCAGGATGGCCCGGCGCAAACCGGAATCCGAACAGCAGGCCCCGCCGCTGCAAGCCCGGCAGCTGCATGGCGAACTGCGCCATACCTCCTGCCACAACCCCGATGGCTACGCCGAGGATCGGCTCCGACATCACGGGCGACAGAAAAAAGGCGCAACCGATGATCACGATATTGAAGAACACCGGCGAGAAGGCCGGCGCGGCAAAGGCGCGCATGGAATTCAGAATGCCCATCGCCAGCGCAGCCAGGCTGATAAAGATCAGATAGGGAAACATGATCTGCGTGAGCAGCGTCGTCATGCCCAGCTTGGCCGGATCGCCGTGAAATCCCGGCGCCAGGAGCCACACGATTCCCGCGGCGGCGACAATGCCCAGAATGGTGACGCCGGTCACGATCGTGAGCAATGTGGTAAAGACGGCGCTTGCCAGTTCCCAGGCGTCTCGTTTCGATTTGAGTGTCTGATATTCCGTGAAAACCGGGATGAAGGCAGAGGACATCGACCCTTCCGCAAATAATTCGCGCAGCAGGTTGGGCACGCGATAGGCGACAAAAAATGCGTCGGCCGCGGGCGTCGCGCCGAACAGCCCTGCCAGCACCATGTCGCGAATGAACCCAAGGATGCGGCTGGAAAACGTAGCCAAACCGATCAAGCCTGCCGCCTTGACCACCGAGCGAGTCTCGTCCTGCACGTTCGCGGGAGCTGGAGCGACAAGAGTGGGATCGGCCATGGGTCGGGATTCTAGCGGAACCGCATCAGGCAGTCTATCGAACTCAGCATTATGGCTCCTGAATCAAGGAGTCGGACAGTTCGTTGGGGTTATCGCCGAACCCGGCAGGACTGACTTGTGCAAGGAGCGTCCCGCACGTGGCAATCGCCGCGCAGATGGCGTCGGTTGCTTGTCCGGTTTTGATACCCTCGACGATGCCGCCAACCACACCATCCCATGTGCCGGCAGGCACGTGATCGTTGATGCCCTTGTCCGCCAAGACCTGCACCCGTCGCTCCAACAACGACACGAAAATCAACACGCCCGTCCGGCCTTGTGTCTGATGCAGCCCATGTTTGTAGAAGGCCTGCTCGGCGCGCAGGGCCACTTTATGCGCCAATCGTTCGCGTGACGTGACGAGACGGATGACCCTCGGAATCCTGCCAAGCCACTGCCCGAATCGATAGGATGCAACGACTGCCAGCAATAGCCAGCCAGCGTTGCCTGCATGCCAGCCCCAAGGCAGCCAATAGATCTCGATCGTCAGGAGCAGGGCCAGAGAGAGCAGGGCCAGCATGAGCCCCGTCCGATAACCTGCTTCGCGATACCGGGCCGAGGCCGGAACGATCATCGGCACGATCTCGCCCTTCGTGACCAACTCGGCCTGTCGAACGGCCTGGCTGATCCGTTGCTGCTCCGCGTCTGTGAGAGGTTTCATCACCAATCTCCCGAGGCGCCGCCGCCACCGAATCCCCCGCCCCCGCCGCTAAATCCACCGCCACCGAATGAGTCGCCGAACCCGCCGCTCGGTCCCATCATGATCCCCTCTCCCCATCCTCCGCCCTGACCGCGGCCCGCTTGGAGGATAAGCCACAGTAAAAAGGCCGTCGCTCCGGCTGCCGCGAGCCCCAGCCCAAGGCTCGCAGACTGTGCGATGAGGAAGGCGAGCAGGCCTCCGAGCAGCGCGCGTGACCGTTGCAGTCCATGGCTCAGGACGAGGCCGGCCAAGGTCCCGACCACGATCCCGACGATCAGATACTCGAACGAGGTCGCCCGGCCAGGCGCGTGACCCGGCAACACCTCTTCCGCTTTGTAGGTGCCCTCAATCGTGCCCAGAATGGCCTGGACTCCGACAGTGATGCCGCCCGGCAAATCGCCTGCGCGAAAATGCGGCACGATTTCCTGACGAATGATGTGCGCGGAACGGAGGTCCGTCAAAATGCCTTCGAGGCCATAGCCCACTTCGATGCGGACCTTGCGCTCACGCAGGGCCACGAGCAGCAGCACGCCGTTATCGGTCCCCTTCTGCCCGAGCTTCCAAGTGGTGCTGACGAGATGAGAAAAGGATTCGATCGGTTCCCCTTCAAGCAAAGGCAGAATCAGCACGACAACTTGATTGCCGGTCTTCGTTTCGTGGGCTTCGAGATCATGGGCGAGCGACGCGGAAACTTCAGCCGGTAATACCTGCGCGAGATCTACAACACAGCCCGTAAGCGCAGGCACCTCAAGCGCGAAGGACGGAGAGGTGAAGACTGAACCTAGAGATACAGCACCGCCGAGAATGACACGAACCATCAATTGTCGAAAATTGCCCCTCATATTAAACCTCAGCTGAGCAGGAGGCGAAAAGCTCTGCGCAGGATGCTCAAAAAGCCTGTTCGGCAGGCCGCAGGCGAGTCGAAGCCGGAGGCGTACCCTCAGGCATACGTTGAGGATTTCGATGAACCGAGAACGACGCTGTCGGAATTTTTGAACATCTTACTAAAACTTCACCTCGGGCGGCTTGGCCACCGCCTTCTCATCCGCCACGGTGAAATTCGGCTTCTCTTCCAGGTGCAGCAAGAACTTGGCCGTCAGGTTTGTGGGGAAATACCGGACGCCTTTGTTGTACTCCGCCACTTTTTCGATGTAGCGCTTGCGCGCGACGGCGATGCGATTCTCCGTCCCTTCGAGTTGGCTCTGGAGATCGCGAAAATTCTGGTCGGCTTTCAAATTCGGATAATTCTCCGCAATCGCAATCAGGCGGCCTAACGATGAGCTGAGATTGGCCTGCGCCTCTTGAAATTGCTCGAACGCGGCCGGATCTTTCAACGTATCAGGCGTCACTTGAATCCCGGTCGCCTGCGCGCGCGCCTGCACCACTCCCTCGAGCGTCTCTTTTTCGTGTTCGGCATAGCCCTTGACGGTGGCCACCAGATTCGGAATCAAATCGGCCCGCCGCTGATACTGATTGACAACTTCGCTCCAGGCGGCCTTCGTGTCTTCGTCTAATCCCTGAAGGTCGTTGTACCCGCAGCCTGAAAGGCCTGTAAACAGAACGGCGATTGCGATGGTAGCGAATACCGAGATGCGACGGCTCATAGTGGTCCTCCTTCGACGTGCCTGCGCGGTCTGTAGCGCAGGATCCTGCTCATGCTATCATGAGAATTGTCATTATGATACGAGGGTACAACGTCGATGTCGCTTGAGCGCTCTTCACATATGCCCGGCGGATTTCAGATCCGGCATCGCACCCTCGGTATCTACCAGGGGAGTGCGATCGAGCTGGCCTTTTGGCACCCCTCGTCCGGGATGCCGGAATATGGGCTCTGCCGGTTCGCCACGAAGGAAAAGGCGGAATCCTATCGCGCCTATCTCTGCTCCTCAACCTGCCCGGAGGCGCTCGAGGAGCAAGACCTCGCCATTGAAGCCTACGACCTCGCCGCACATGAGGAGCTGCTCAGCGAGCATCCGCTGCACTCTGCCTGGGAAACACCCCTCTAGCAGGTGCAAATTCGCGGCGGCCTACGCGGCGACAGTAGTATTGAACGATGATTTATCCGAAAGATCGGCGTGGGCTTGGGCGAAGGCCAACAGGCGTTTATTCTCTTGGGCGCCTCGCAGGAACTTGAACCCGATGCCGCGAGTGCTCACGGAGCGGACGATCGCGGCGACTTCAAGGGGCGGCTCCCCTTCGCCAAGCGACAATTGTAGATAGAAGATATCGTCCGTATGGACCTGGTCTCGCTTTGAATGACACAGCCGCCCATCGACAGATCGAGCACCGTTCCCTCACCGCGGACTTTGCCCCCGGAAAACGAGGGATAGAGCCGCACGGGAATCCGGAGATGTTGTCGCCGGTCGATCAGGTGAATGGAATGGTCCAGCCAGAAACGGAGCGACAGAAAGCGGTGGCTGCACGAGGGGGCAGCGGAACGGCGCCGCAAAAAAGAAGGAGGAAAGATGCTCCCGTAGCGATTGCGGGTGAGACCGCAAGACGCCCTCCTTCTGACACCATGGGCAGCTTAAAATGTGACCCATCGTCCCCTGCTCTCTCGTTCCCCCGCTCGAACCGACCGACGGACCGAGCCCGTTCCTCTCCACGGATAGACGATCCCCCCTTTCTGTCAAGAAAACGAGAGTTCCCCGCACATCTTCCGTGACAAGAAACCTGTTGCTCATCGGCGAGTCTCGCCATCCGCATGCATACTTACAGAAACTGCCTTACCCGCGATCCATCCCGTGGCCCAGGCCCATTGAAAGTTGAATCCCCCGATGCGACCGTCACAGTCGAGAATTTCGCCAGCCAGATAGAGGCCCGGCACGAGCTTCGATTCCATCGTGCGAAAGTTAATTTCCTCCAGGGGCACGCCGCCCGCCGTGACTTCCGCGTAGTTCCATCCCCGATCCTGTCGCACGGGAAGCGGAAACTTTATGAGCGCCGCCAGCAGACGACCCCGATCCTTCCTCGGCAGCTGGGCAATGGCCGTCTGTCCGCTGAGCTCCAGATATCGGCAAAAGGATTCGGCGAATCGCTCCGTAACCAGATACGCCAGGGTCTTGGTCACCGAGCGGCGCGGCGCCCCCGCCGCTTGCTCCATAAACCACTGACGGGCTCCCTCCTGGGTCAGGGCCGGCAGGAAGTTCACGCAGAGCTCGACAGCCTTGCCCTTTTCATGAGCGCCCGTCCAAAAACGGCTGGCGTCCATGACGACAGGACCGCTGACCCCGGAATGGGTCCAGAGCAAACTGCCGGTCCGTCGATCCACAACAGCGCCCTTCACCGTCGTCGTCAACTCCACCTCCTGTGAGATGCCTGAAAGATCCTTATGAAACAGCGTCTCGGCTAGCACTAGCGGAGTAAGGGCCGGAGCGGTGGCGTTCACGTGATGTCCCAGGCGGCGGGCCAACTCATAACCAAACCCGTCACTCCCCGTTTTCGGAAGCGAGCGGCCGCCAGTCGCCAAAATGACCTTCTGCGCCTGCAGGGTTCCATGGGTATGGTGAAGGAGGAAGCCGCTCTCCGAGCCGGCGAGACGGACGACCTCCGCCACTCGATGG
>SYGW01000120.1 GCA_005800255.1 Nitrospiraceae bacterium
CGCCTTCCTGGCCGCCTCCTCTTTCACCGCAAAGGCCTGAGCCTGGAGCGAAGCCACCATCGGATGCAGCCAGAGAATGATGATGCAGGCGATCACCGTCATCCCCACCAACAGCCCCACCTCGACCCGGCTGACCACCACGTCCTGATTTCCACTCCACCAGCGATACCAGGTGCCGGCACACAAGACCACCAGAGCCCCGATCACGAATCGATTATACCCCTCAAAGGCTTTCGTCAGAAAGAACCCGCCTGAGTCCTGCCCGCCGAACGTATTGAAGACGGCGGGAATGACCGCCCCAATGAGCACCAGCAGCCCGCCGACCCAGATGCCCAGCGCCAGCCATTCGCAGATCAAACAACCGATCAGCCCCCAACGGGATGAACGCAACACTAGCCCTCCGCCCGGCCTGCCTCGAACACCACTTTGCCACCCACGATGGTCGTCCGCACCCGCCCCTTCACCTTCCAGCCGGCAAAGGGAGTGTTGCGGCTCTTCGAGAAGAACTTCGCCGGATCCACTTCCCACTGTTCATGTTGATCCACAATCGTCACGTCGGCATCAGCCCCGATGGCCAGGGTGCCCTTCGCCAATCCAAACACCTTCGCGGGAGCCGTGCTCAATTTATCGACCGCCGCCTCCAGGGATAGGACCCCCTCCTCGACCAAGGCAAAGGTCAGGGGCAGAGCCGTTTCCAACCCGACGATGCCGAAGGGCGCTTCCGCAAACCCCAGTTGTTTTTCCTGCGTGGCATGAGGCGCATGGTCCGTGGCAATGACATCGATGGTGCCGTCGCGCAGACCCTCTTTGATCGCCTGCACGTCTTTCTCGGTCCGGAGCGGAGGATTCATTTTCGCATAGGTGTTATAGCCTCGAACCGTTTCCTCCGTGATCGTGAAGTGGTGGGGGCAGGCCTCGGCTGTGACTTTCAGCCCGCGGGCCTTGGCCTCTCGCACCATCCTGGCCGATCCCTCGGTGCTGATATGGGCCAGATGCAGCCTGGCTCCGGTCAGTTCCGCCAAGGCGACGTTCCGCGCCACCATCACATCTTCCGCCGCAGACGGCATGCCGGGGAGTCCCAACTCGGTCGAGATGACTCCTTCGTTCATGCAGCCCCCCTCGGCAAGATGCAGATCCTCGCAATGGTCGACCACCGGCACATCGAAGGCCAGGGCATATTCCATCGCGCGCCGCATCACGAGGCTGTTCATCACCGGCTTCCCGTCATCGGAGATGGCCACACAGCCGGCGCGCCGCAAATCGCCGATCTCCGCCAGCTCCTTGCCTTCCGAGCCCTTCGTGATCGCGCCGATGGGAAACACATTCGCCAGCCCGGCCGTCTTCGCCCGCTCCAGCATGAATTCTGTAATCGCCTGATTATCGTTCACGGGATTCGTATTGGGCATGCAACAGACCGACGTGAAGCCGCCTGCCACCGCGGCAGCCGCGCCGCTCTGGATCGACTCTTTATATTCGAAGCCCGGCTCACGGAAATGGACATGGAGATCGACAAAACCTGGAAGGACCAACCGCCCCTTGGCATCGATCTTCGTGGCGCCAGCCGGAACCTTGAGATTGGGCCCCACTGCCACGATCCGACCTTCATCGATCAGCACATCGGCCACGCCGTTGAACCGTCCCGGATCGATCACGTGCCCGCCTGCAATGTGAATAGCCACGATTCAGTTCGCTCCTGACATGAGATAGAGAATACCCATGCGAACGGCCACGCCGTTCGCCACCTGATCCAAAATCACCGAGGACAAACTATCCGCCACCTCCGGCGCAATCTCGACTCCCCGATTGATTGGCCCGGGATGCATCACGATCACCTTGGGATCGGCCAACTTGACCCGCTCGGACGTCAACCCGTAGAGGCGCGCATATTCGCGAATGGTCGGGAACAGGGCCTTCCCCTGCCGCTCCAGCTGCAGACGCAACATCATGATGACCTGCACGTCGCGCAAGACCTCGTCAAGATGGTAGTAGACTCGCACCCCCAGCTTCTCGACCCCGGCCGGGATCATCGTCGGAGGCCCCACCACCCGGACTTCCGCCCCCAACTTCACTAAAGCCTGAATGTTCGAACGAGCCACCCGGCTATGAGCCACGTCTCCGACGATCGCCACCTTGAGCCCCTCGAACGACAGACCCCGCTCGCGAATCGTATAGAGATCCAACAGCCCTTGCGTCGGATGCTCATGCCACCCGTCTCCCGCATTGATCACGGAAGACTTCACTCCCCGGGCCAGAGCCTCGGCGGCACCGGCTGAGGGATGCCGCAACACGATAATATCCGCCTGCATCGCTTCGATATTGCGCGCGGTATCGAGCAAGGTTTCTCCCTTGACCACGCTGCTCGACGAGGGCGAAAAGTTAATCACATCGGCGCTCAGCCGTTTCGCCGCCAACTCGAACGAGGTGCGCGTCCTCGTGCTGGGCTCGAAAAACAGATTCACCACCGTGCGGCCCCGGAGTGCCGGAACTTTCTTGATTTCCCGCCCGGTCACTTCCTTGAACGAATCGGCCGTCTCCAAGATCAGTTTGATCTCGTCCACCGACAAAGGCGCCAGGCTTAACAGATGTTTATGGTTAAGACTCATAGGGCGCCCCCCTTGAGGATCACCACCCGGTCATCCTCGCCTTGCTCCTCCAATAGCACTTGAATGTCCTCTTCCCGGGACGTCGGAATATTTTTCCCGATATAGGTCGCCTTGATCGGCAGCTGCCGGTGCCCCCGATCCACCAGCACGGCCAGCTGAATCTCCGCCGGCCGGCCCAAGTCGATCAACCCGTCCATCGCCGCGCGGATCGTTCGCCCCGTAAACAGGACGTCGTCCACCAGCACGATAGCTTTGTCGGAAATGTCGAACGGAACCGACGTCATGCGGAGAATCGGCTGCTCCTTCCGCAGCGACAGGTCGTCCCGGTAGAGGGTAATATCCAGCTCGCCGATCGGCACGGACGCCGACTCGATTTCCTGTATCCGCTTCACCAACCGATGGGCCAGATGCACGCCGCCGGTTCTGATCCCGACCAACGCCAGATTCTGCATGCCCTTATTCCGCTCGAGAATCTCGTGCGCGATACGGGTGACCGCCCTGGCGATGTCTCCCGCATCCATAATCAGCCGCTCCTGGGGTCGATCGTTCTGGGTCATCACCATGATTCATTCAACTTTCTGGCATAAAAAAACCCCCTCATCGACATTCGATGAGAAGGTTGAGAGGTGTCGGCAGACACAAGCCTGAATAACGAGCATGTACACTCCTTACTCACCTCGCAGGATGAGCATTAAAGGTTGCGACATCTTACTGAGGCCCAGGAACCCTGTCAAGCCGCGAGACGATGACTCACGGCGGCTTCTAACCGAATCGATGGGGCCGCCGTCCCTCGATTCGAAACGGAGAAAAGGGCTAAATCCCGCTTCTGGCGCAACATTTGCAATATTTTTATGGGGCAGGCGAACCGCTGCCTCTCATTGGGAAAATATTGCCGCCTGTGAAAACTCTCGCCATAGCACCACAATATAGAGTAGCCCATGCTCACAACCCCGCGATCCCTGTGGAGGCAAATGGGCATGTATTTCTTGCCGCTCTGCCTCAACCAGGAAAGAATTGGGCACTGAGATGCAGAGTTGGGCCTTATCAGAACCGAACGCTCAATATTTCTCCTACACCAACCGATAAAGGTCATAACTGAAACTGAGACTGACGCTACCTGTCTCACACGCACAGAGGAGGATCGATTATGTGGCAGCCAGAGAAGCAGGATACGAGACGTTCACCGCAATCTCTTTCAGACATGGAGGGCAATATCCCTTCATCTCCGAATACCAGACCTGAGTCGAACGAAGCCGTCGTGGCCTTCGTCGGAAAAGGCGTCGAATTCAAGGGCATGATCTCCTATAGCGGGACCGTGCGGATC
>SYGW01000121.1 GCA_005800255.1 Nitrospiraceae bacterium
GATTCTGTCGCGCATCACGGAGCCGACTGAAGGGGAGGCCGAGATCCACGGACGGATGGGCTCGCTTCTGGAGGTGGGGACCGGATTTCATCCCGAGATGTCGGGCCGAGAGAACATTTATCTCAACGGCGCGATTCTGGGAATGAGACGACGCGAGATTGAGCGCAAATTCGACGAAATCGTGAACTTCGCCGGAGTCGAGGAGTTTTTGGACACGGAAGTGAAACACTACTCGACCGGCATGTACATGCGGCTCGCATTCGCCGTTGCGTCCCATCTGGAGCCCGATATCCTAGTCGTAGATGAGGTCTTGTCGGTCGGGGATGCACAGTTCCAAGATAAATGCCTGGGGAAAATGAGCCAGGTTGCCGGCAGTGGACGGACCGTGCTCTTCGTCAGCCACAACCTAGCGGCGGTCCGAAGTCTGTGCACCCGCGCGTGCCTGATCGACAGCGGACAAATCCAGATGCAGGGCAAGCCCGAGGACGTCATATCCGAATACCTAGCATCATTTCGCTCCTCCGAACATCCGCATGACAATTTGCTAGCTGAAAGGACCGATCGCTCTGGCAGCGGGAGAGTCTGTGTGAACAGCTTTGAGGCCCGTGCGTCCGGTGAGCAACCGGGCCATCCCCGCACCGGCAGCGGCGCAGAGTTCATCATTGGCTATACCACGACGGAAAATAAGAAGCTGACTCGGTTCGAAGTGGGTGTGGTCGTGGTGGATCAAGATGGCGTAGCGGTGTTTTCATGCACGACGAGAATGACCCGTGTGCGGCTCTTTCATGCTGCGCCGCCTTCCGGGCGCGTCATCTGTAAGATAAAGAACCTGCCTCTCATTCCCGGCACATATTGGGTCAACATTACCCTGAAGGACGAATGGGGGCTGGCCGATTCCATCATGAAGGCTGCAAGTTTTCCGGTCGTCTACGATGGGACCGGTGAATTTATTGTGATCCCGTCCCGTGTGGTAGGTCACGTGGTCGTCCAACACGAATGGGCCATCACGTCCGAATCCGTGCCTCCCAGATAAAGGAAGTCCGCCTGTTTCGCAACACGATAAAGGTGAACGAATGCGCCCGCTGTTCATAGGTGGTTATCCGAAGTCGGGGACCACGTTGTTGCTCTCTCTCCTGGACGGCCATCCGGAGGTGGTGGTCTTTCCAGAGGAAACGAGATTTTTCGGATTCCTGTTGCCGCTGTTGCAATCGGGCGCGTCCCGCGAGGCGGTGCTTGAGCAGGCCTACAATCACACCGGTGTGCGGTTCTTTCGCGAGGGCGTGTTCGACGATGGCGCTGGCATCCGCGACTATTCGGCGATTGATTTTTCCCTTTACCAGCGCACGGTGGAGTCCCTGTGGGCATCGTCCCGGTATAGCGACGCCGGCCTGCTCACCGCGCTGGTAAGCGCCTACGCGATTGTGACTGGCCAGGACCCCTCCCGGAAGCGATATTGGATCGAAAAGAGCCCAGGGAACGAACACTTCGCAAGGGAGATTCTACGCCTCTTCCCGGACGCGAGCTTTGTCTGCACGCTCAGAGAACCCCGAGCGAACTATTTCTCGTATCGGAAGAAGAAGGAAAAATATTTGAAGTACAGTATGTCCGCGGAAGAGTTTCTGCTCGCCTGGATCAAGAGCGCTCAATCCATGCTTGTCTGCGCCAGAGTGTTTTCGGGGCAGCCAGCCGATGCGCGGAAATCCGTCAACCAATGCCTGGTCATCCTGTACGAACACTTGGCGCGCAACCCGCGTGGCACGATGGAGAGCCTGTCGAAGAGAGTGGCCCTGTCGTGGGATGAATGTCTCGTGAGCCCAACCAGGATGAGCCGGCCCTGGGAGGGGAACTCGATGCACGGCTATTCCTTTGCTGGAGTATCCTCAGAGCCAATCGGGGCCTGGAAAGCAGAGCTTGATCCCAAGGACAGCGCTTTCATCGAAGGCGTGCTCGGGGTCAAAGTCCTGACGAAGATGGGGTGGCCGCTTTCCCAGCCGGAGAGGGTGGAGGGGGGGCTGGCGGTCAGTGATACGAGGCTGCTCTTGGACATCCTGATCGGCAGGCAAAACGGATTGTCGATTCGTCAGAGGGGCGTGCTGGTGGCCCGAGTGGCCCAGTTGCGCACGGGCTGGCTCGACCTTGGATCAGGATTTGCGAATGTTCTGCTCTCAAGCAGCGGGACCGTGGATGGGCAATAGCATCCCCTTTGGCTCCGTGGGCATTGGTGATCGGCCCTCTCCCCTGTCCGTTCTGCATCTGAGCTGCTGGGACAATGAGGGCGGATCGGGACGGTCGGCCTACCGGCTGCACAGTGGATTGAAGCAGCTTGGCATCCGCTCGCGAATGCTGGTGGGCCGAAAACAGACCCACGATCCCGACGTCAAGGTCATCGGCGGCAACCTGTTCGGCCGACTCGACCGTCTTGGGGGCGGGATTGCCGATCGCATGGATCTGCAGTACCTCTTCTATCCGTCTTCGTTCCTGCTCAACCGGACGCGATGGGTGCGGGAGGCGGATGTCATCCAGGTCTTCAACACACACGGAGGATATTTCAGCCATCTGTCGCTGATCCCGTTGAGCCAACACCGTACGGTGGTCTGGCGTCTGTCGGACATGTGGGCCATGACTGGCCACTGTGCCTATTCTTATGAGTGTGAACGGTGGGAGACCGGATGCGGATCTTGTCCTCACCTGGAGGAGTATCCGCGTCTCCGGATGGATACGTCCGCATTGTTGTGGAGGGTCAAAGACTGGATCTATGAGCGAGCCCGGCTGACCATCGTGGCGCCGTCGACTTGGATGGCATCACTGGTCAGGCGGAGCCCGTTACTGAGTCGATTTCCCGTTTATGTGATTCCCAACGGTCTTGATACGGAAACCTTTCGACCGGTCCCGAAGCCGTTGGCGAGGGAGCGGTTGGGCCTCGGCCCACAGGAACGCGTGGTTCTCTTCAGCGCCGCCTCCTTGCTCGATCATCGGAAGGGCGGAGCCATTCTTCGAGAGGCGATCAACCGGGCGGCGACCGAGGGAGGGGATCCAGTCACCTTATTAGTGATGGGCCGTCATGGCGCGGCCTGGCAGGCCGATAGCCCCTTCCAGACCGTGAACTTGGGATACGTCGAAAGCGACGAGGCGCTGGCGACTGCCTATTCGGCCGCCGACGTGTTTGTGCTGCCCGCCCTGGCCGAAAACCTTCCCAACAGCGTCCTGGAAAGCATGGCCTGCGGTACGCCGGTTCTGTCTTTCGATGTGGGAGGCATTGCCGAAGCGGTCCGGCACATGGAAACGGGGTATCTGGCGGCCAAGGTAGAAGCGGCGGACCTAGCCAGGGGCCTGCGGGTTCTGTTGGATTCGCCCGAGTTGCGCGGCCGCCTGGGCAGCCGCTGTCGGGAGGTGGCGCTACAGGAATATCCCGCCGAGTTGGAGGCCCAGCGTTTTGTGAGCCTCTACCGCGACGTCACCGGACAGAGTCGTCTATCCCGGGAAGCTGAGGAGCGCGCCCAGCATGTCTATGCATCCTGAGCGGTCCCTCGTCTCCATCGTCACGCCGTCGTTCAACCAGGCGGGCTTCATCGAGGGCACGATGCGGTCCGTATTGGACCAGGACTATCCGCATGTTGAATACCTGGTGCTGGACGGAGGGTCCACGGACGGCAGCGCGGGGATCATCCAGCAGTACGCGCCCCGTCTTGCCTATTGGACCAGCGGACCGGACAAGGGCCAGGCCGACGCCATCAATCGAGGGTGGCGGGTGGCGAAAGGGGAGATTCTGGCCTATCTGAACGCCGACGATCAGTACCTGCCGGGGACCGTGGCTCGCGCGGTAGCCTTCTTCGAACGGCATCCGGAGGTCGGAGTTGTCTACGGCTCCTGTTACTCGGTGCTGCCCGCGGGGGTCCGCTACCAGTATGTGCCGACCGATTTTTCCCTCGAACGGCTCATGGTTGAGAATTTCATTCCTCAGCCGGCCGTTTTCATCAGACGATCGGTGCTGGATCAGGTAGGCTTGCTGGACGATTCATTGCACTACTGCCTGGACTATGAGCTTTGGCTCCGTGCGGCTCTTGCAGGAGTCCGTTTCAGCCGGATCGAGGGCCCTGCGCTGGCCAGTTTTCGCATCTGGCCCGGGTCCAAGACCTCCGACGATCCGGAAAGGTGGATCAACGAACGGCTCCAGGTGATGGAGCGGGCGTTCGCTCACGAACGAGCCCCAAGGAATGCAGATCCCTTGAAAATTCTGGCACGGGCCAAGGCCTATCTCTCCATGGCCTACGGTGTGTCCGTCTGCGGCGATCTCCGGTCAGTTCGCGTCCTGCTGAAGCGGGCGTTTCAGGCGATGCCGTCGATTATCGGCGATCCGCAATTCCTAAGTCTGGCCGGGGCGGCGCTCATCGGGCGTCGGGGCAGCCATCTGGTGCGCCAGGTAAAGTGGGCCATCCTCAACTGGCGCGAATCGGCAATGCGATGACGACAGCCGCTCCCAGCAAAGGGTACCGGGTGTCGATTCCCCTGGGGTCTTTCCATCTCTCCGGAGGCGTCAAGGTGCTGGTGCTGCTGGCCAACGGGATGGCGGAACGGGAGTGGAGCATCACTTTCCTGGTCCCCGATTATGCGTCGGCATCTCCTTTCGCACTGGACCCGCGGATGCAGGTTCGCGTGGTCTCGACCGGTCCTTGCTGGCTTCCACGCCGATTAAAGCAGATCATCTATTACGGCAAGCTCTTGGTGCTGGCTGGCGGCGCGGTGGACCTGTGTCTGGCAAACTATTATTTGACCGCGTACTGCGCGGTGGTGTCTTCCTGGTTAACGGGCCGTAAGACTTCCGTCCTCTGGTACATCCAGGGATACGAAGCTGGTAGCCACGGGCTCATGGCAGAGGACGGAGTGATCGGCCGGCTCCTGCGCTATGCGCTGGCCTCCCTGAGCTACCGGCTGCCGGTCCCGATCTGGTGCGTCTCTAACTGGGTGAAGGACCGGATCGGACGGGCCGATGCGAAGGTGGTCTTCCCACCTGCGCTGAATCTGGGGCAGTTCGCTCCGAAGAAGACGGAGCGACGGGGAGGGCCGGTGGTGATCGGCACGATCGGACGCCGGGGAGCGACTAAGGGCTATGAAGATTTCTTGAAGGCGCTGGAATCGCTGCCCACGCGGATGGGCCTCCACGTCTTGGTTGCCTCGCCTGTGTCTGGCGAAGTGCCGCTGCCGCCCGACGTGTCGGCGGAAGGTGTGCATGCGACGACCGAATCGGCCATGGCGGCTTTCTACAACCGGTGCGATATCTTTGTGCTTCCTTCCCGGATGGAAGGATTTCCGCTTCCTCCCCTGGAAGCCATGGCCTGTGGTTGTGCGGTCGTGTCGACGCAGTGCGGAGGAGTCGTGGAATATGCTTGTGACGGGGTCAACTGCCTGCTCGCGCCCACGCGTGATCCCGTGGCGCTAGGCCGAGCGCTCGAGCGGTTGATCCACGACGCTGCGCTGCGCGAACGCCTGAGTCGTGAGGCCGTCCGAACCGCAGGAGCCTTCGGGTACCAGGCCATGGTCAAGACGTTTGTCCAGCAGGTGGCAGGACTGTCCGGCGCGGCGGACCTAGCGCGTGAGACACAGGAGGCGCTCAGTAGATGAACTATCCGCCCGTCATGGTTCTGTGCGGTGGGTTGGGGAGCCGGCTTCACGAGGAGACGGAATTCCGTCCAAAACCGATGCTGGAGATCGGGGATCGTCCGATCTTGTGGCACATCATGAAGCTGTACTCGGCCCACGGATTCAGACATTTCATCCTCTGTCTCGGCTACAAAGGCCACGTGATCAAGGAATATTTTCTCAATCATCGCGCGCTGCAGTCCGATTTCACCATTCACATGGGTCGCTCGGAGCGGGTGGAATATCACACCGATCCCGAGCAAGACAATTGGCAGGTCACATTGGTCGATACCGGACAGGCGACGCAAACGGGCGGCCGTGTGGCGCGAGCTGGGCAGTACGTCAGGGGAGATACGTTTTGCCTCACATACGGGGATGGACTCGGGGACATCAACTTGACCGCCTTGCTGAAATTCCACCACTCGCACGGAAAAATAGCGACGGTTACCGGCGTGCGACCGCCCGGACGGTTCGGCGAGCTGGAGGTGGACGCGACCGGACGAGCGACCCAGTTCAACGAGAAGCCGCAGGTGGGGGAAGGCGTCATCAATGGAGGCTTTTTCGTGTTCCAGCGGAGATTCCTCGAGCAGTTTCTGGACCAGCGGGATGACCTGATCCTTGAGCAGGAGCCCTTGCAGCGGCTGGCGCAGGCTCAGGAACTGATGGTCTATCCGCACCACGGCTTCTGGCAGCCGATGGATACCTATCGGGAATTCAAGCTCCTCAACGAGTTGTGGGCCAAGGACAAGGCTCCATGGAAGGTGTGGCGGTGACGCAACAGACGCTCAAAAGGACGAAATTCTGGCGCGACCGTCCGGTGTTGGTGACCGGCGCCACCGGCTTGCAGGGCGGCTGGCTCACCTGGGCCTTGAAGGCGTCCGGTGCCGAGGCAATCGTGTTGATTCGGGACCAGGTCCCGCAGGCGGAACTGTGCCGGTCGGGGTTGATTCGCCAGGTTCGGGTTGTCCGCGGGGATGTTCGGAACCAGAAATTGCTGGAACGGGTGCTGGGCGAGTACGAGGTGGACACCGTCTTTCACCTGGCGGCCCAAACGATCGTTCCCATCGCGAACCGCAATCCCGTCTCAACGTTCGAGAGCAACATCCAGGGAGCCTGGTCGCTCTTCGAAGCCTGCCGTCGGTCTCCGCTCGTGAAGCAGATAGTGCTGGCTTCCTCGGACAAGGCCTACGGGGAGCATGCGTCGCTGCCATACCGGGAAGACCTCCCCCTGCGCGGACGTCATCCATATGACGTCAGCAAGTCCTGCGCGGACCTAGTGGCTCAGGCCTACGCCGCAACCTACGGGCTGCCCGTGGCGATCGCCCGCTGCGGCAACCTCTATGGAGGCGGGGATCTGAACTGGAACCGGCTGATCCCCGGCGTGATCCGCTCCGTTCTTCGGCAGGAGCCGCCGGTGATTCGCAGCGACGGATCCCTCACGCGCGATTACTTCTTCGTGGAAGACGGGGCGGCGGCCTATCTCCAGCTCGCCGAGTGCCTCGCGGCAGACCGCGCGCTGATGGGGGAGGCCTTCAATTTCAGCAACGAGCATCCGATGAGCGTCTCAGAGGTGGTGCAGCGCATCCTCAAGCTGATGGGCCAACAACACCTCCGGCCGATTGTTCAGAACCAGGCCTCGAACGAGATCCCCCACCAGTATCTGAATGCGGGCAAGGCCCGGGAGCGGTTGAAGTGGCAGCCCCGCTACAGTCTGGACGAAGGGCTTGCTCAAACGATCGCCTGGTATCAGGACTTCCTGCAAGGCGAAGAGCGACATGATTGACGGCGTCCAGATCCATCCCTTGAGGCAGATTCCCGACGAGCGGGGGAAGATCATGCACATGCTCAAGGCGACCGATCCCTATTTCGAACGGTTCGGAGAAATCTATTTTTCGGTCGTGTATCCGGGAGTGATAAAGGCGTGGCACCGGCATTCGCGCATGACGCTGAACTACGCGGTCGTGAGCGGCATGATCAAGCTGGTCCTGCATGACGACCGGCCGGAGTCGCCGAGCCACTCGCAGGTTCAGGAGATCTTCATGGGCGAGGCCAATTACTGCCTGGTCCGTATTCCACCCATGGTCTGGAACGGCTGTAAAGGCCTCGGCACGGCGCCTGCCATCGTGGCCAACTGCGCGACAATCCCTCACGATCCCTCGGAAATTGAACGGCTGGACCCGGTGTCCAGCTCCATCCCCTACGACTGGGCCCTCAAGCATCGCTGATCAACCCGGCCACTCTTAGCGAATCACCCGTTCATGGACTGGACCGGCAGGCGGATTCTTGTCACGGGAGCCAGCGGCTTTCTCGGTTCCCGCCTGACCAGACGC
>SYGW01000122.1 GCA_005800255.1 Nitrospiraceae bacterium
GCCGTGGACGACGTGGCCCATGATCGTCACGACCGGCGGCCGCGACTCCAGCTGGGCAGCGTCCTCCGTCTGCACGACGGACTCCAACAACTCTTCTCCCACCTTCTCCATCAAGAGGTCGAGCTTGATCCCGTTCTCTTCTGCAATCATCACGGCCGCGTCCACGTTCATCGTCTGATTGAACGTGAGCATCTGGCCCAGATCCATCAACTTGCGCATGATGTCGGCCGGACGTTGGCCGATCAGCTCGGCAAACTCCTTCACCGTCATGCCGGGCGCGAACTTGAAGCCCTTCCGGCGCGGCTTCGTGACTTCCCCCGGCATGGCGTGGTGCACATGCTTGCTGCGATCGTCACGTCGTTGCTGCAACGGAATCGCGCGCAGGTCCTGCCAACGAGCGGCATCCTCGCGAAGACGAAGCTCTTCCTCTTCCCGCGTGCGGCCCGGCTTGCGCGCCTTCTTGGCCTTCTCCTTCAAACCCTCGGCCTGAATCTCTTCAAGGGAAAGGGCTTTCTTTTTTCCGGCGGTCAGATCGATGCTGGGCGCAATGGCGGGCTTAACGGCAGCCGGTGAAGGCGGAACGGTCGCAGGCCCGACGAACGGCTCCGGCTCCGACATAACCGTCAGCTCAGGATGCGGCGCGCGCAGGGCCTCAACTTCCGGATGCGCGGAAGGCGGCCTGACGTGAAGGGCATCGACAACCGCTCCACTCGTCTCGGTCGTGTCCGATGCGGGCAGGGCGGTCGGTTCTTCGGCTGGAGCCTCATCGTCGCGCTTGCGCTTGATCAGAATGCGGCGCTTATCGGCCCTGGCATCCTCAACCACCGGAGCTGCATGGGCCGCTCCCTTGCCTCCCGCCGCGGCCCTACCCGTCGCTTTCGCGGGAGCCTTCGCTTTCGAGCCGAGCTTTGCCAGTGCCTTTTGCACCACGTCGTCGTCCAACGCACTGCTGTGCGATGTAACGGCGACACCCATCCGCTTCAATTCCGGAATGAGTTCGCGATTTTCCATCCCGAGCTGCTTAGCCAATTCGTAAACGCGCATGAGGATTTGACACCTGTTCTTCCTTACCCGGCATCCGACTCCGACTCTGCCCGGGCTTGTAATTCCTGTTCCCGGGCTTCTTGTTGCTGGTGCAGCGCCTCAGCTTCCTCTGCAAGCGCCGCCTTGATATCTTTATCCCGCTCGGCTTTTTCTTTTTCGTATTCCGTCGCGCTGATGATGTCGATCTTCCAGCCGGTCAAACGGGCCGCCAATCGCACGTTCTGGCCGTTCTTTCCGATCGCGAGCGACAACTGGGAGTCCGCCACCACGACCAACGCCGACTTCTTCTCTTCGTCGACGCCGACCTTTTCGATGCTCGCAGGGTTCAAAGCTTCCGCGATGAAGACGCGCGGATCGGAGGTCCAGGTAATGATGTCGATCTTCTCGCCGCGCAGCTCGCGAACGACCGCCTGAACCCGTGAGCCCTTGATGCCCACGCAGGCCCCGACCGGATCGACCGCTTTCTCGCGCGACGTCACGGCAATCTTCGTCCGATCGCCTGGTTCCCGTACGATAGACTTGATCTCGACGATCTTTTCGAGCACTTCCGGCACTTCCAGCTCGAACAGCTTCGCAACGAATTGCGGATGGCTCCGCGTCAAAATAACCTGCACATCCTTCGGGGTTCGACGCACTTCCAGAAGCATGGCCTTGACCCGATCGCCGCGACGATATGTCTCCCGCGGGATCTGCTCCTGGACCGGCAGAACCGCCTCGGTCTTGCCCAGATCCACCAAGTAGTTCCGGCGCTCCATACCGAGGATGATGCCGTTGACCAGATCGCCCTGCCTCGTCGAATATTCCTTTTGAACCGCTTCCCACTCGGCTTCACGGACCTTCTGAAAAATCACCTGCTTGGCGGTTTGGGCGGCAATCCGACCCAAGTCGTTCATCTCGATCAACGATCCGATTTCATCTCCAACCTCCGCCTCGCTATCGAACTGGCGCGCTTCCTGAAGGGAGACCTCGGTTTTGGGATTCGTGACCGTATCAACGATAGTCTTTTTCGATACGACAGAAATCTCACCGGTCTTGGGGTCGATCTCGACCTGGATGTTCTCAGCCTGCCCGAAACGCTTCTTGGCGGCCATGAGCAAGGCGGATTCGATCGCGCCGATTACGCGGCTCTTCTCGATGCCCTTCGACCGGCCAAGTTCGTCGATAACAGAAATTAATTCACGATTCATAATTCACTCTCCGGCGACTGCCCCTGCAGTCACCCTCCAATGCGGCGGTAGGCTGCTACCGCGGTGATCGACTTCGGTACGGCCTAAAACGTGACGACGCGACGCGCTTCGGCGATCGAGTCGAACCCCAGGATAACCGTCCGCTCAGGGCGCGGATCGCTTACCACGACCGTCACTCCCTGCTCATTCACTTCCGTCAACAGCCCGACCACACGCCACTGCCCGTTAATCGGCTGTCGGAGCTTCACGCTCACTTGCTTCCCCACGGCCCGGCGATAATCCTGAATCCGTCTGAAGGCCCGGTCCAGACCTGGCGAGGAGACTTCCAGCGTATAGGCATGAGGGAAGGGATCAGCCACATCCAAGGCCGGACTGATCGCGAGATGGACCCGCCCGCAATCTTCTACCGTAACGCCGGCCGGCTTATCGATATACACGCGCACGACTGACCGCGGACCCTGCCCCACACAGACGATATCGACCAATTCCAAGCCCAGAGCCCACAGAATAGGCGATACCACCTCGCTAATGCGGTCGACGACCGGTCGGGACTCCTTCACCGGCACCCCTAGCCCTGCTTCTTTGGATAACACATTCAAGTGATCAAACAAAAAAGTGGGCCTGAGCCCACTTTCAATAACGGAACCATAGCATACCCCCTATGCCAAAGCAAGGGGAGGGCTAGCCGGCCAGGCCCGTAAAGGCTGCGGCAAGTCGTTGGGTAATCGGTCCGGGACGCCCATCTTTAATGACCTTTCCGTCCACCCGAACGACGGCGAGCACCTCGACGGTGGTGCCGGTGAGAAACACCTCGTCCGCGCCATAGAGGTCCGCCTGAGTAATGCAACATTCCTGAACCGACAGCCCTTCTTTCCGAGCCAGCCCTAACACGACGGCCCTCGTGACCCCGGACAAAATCCGCGGCCCCTCCGGAGCAGTCATGACCGTGCCTCCACGGACGACCATCACATTACTGACGGCCCCTTCCGTGATCGACCCCTCTTTGACCAAAATGGCTTCGAAGACCTGAGCCCGCTTGGCCTGCTGACGCGCGAGTACATTGCCCAATAAATTCACGCTCTTAATGTCGCAATGGCCCCACCGGATATCCTCGATCGTCATCGCCTCCACGCCGTCCGCCTGCACCGATCGGCTGAGCGGATGAAGCTCGCGCACCGTCATGACGACCGTGGGCGCCAGGTCAGCCGAGTAGGCATGGTCGCGGGGCGCGACCCCCCTGGTCAGCTGCATGTAAATTTTCGCCTCGGGATAGGCCGCCCGCCTGATCCCTTCCAGTATATAATTGGTCCACTCAGTGCGGGAATAGGGCTGAATCAGATCGAGCGCCGTGGCGCTACGGTCGAGGCGAGCCAGGTGGGCTTCGAGCTCGAAAGGCTGCCCCCCGTACGTGCGGATCACTTCATAGATACCGTCGCCGAACTGAAAGCCTCGATCGTCGATCGAGACCTTGGCGTCGGCCGGCGGCACAAAGGCTCCATTGACGAAGGCCACATCCGGCACGGCTACGCACTCCCGCAGGACGAGGGATCGGAAACCGTCACCTCGAAGACGCGCCGATCTTCCGCGGTGAATTTCCATCCCATACGTTTCTCAAACAGCACCCGATGGGTTCCCGGCTTGATCGCCTGAAACTCAAAGGTTCGCCGCCCATTATCGACGGCATTATTCCCGGCGATACGCAGGTAATCGTCTGCCAGCATCGACAGCCCTGCTGGATCATAGGTCGGAACCCAGAGCTCCCCTCTCGTCCGATCTTCCCAGAGGTGAATCTGAATGGGCTGCTCAAGGGTCGCCTGAATGACCTTGACCCCATCTGAGAGCTTGAGGCCCTCATGATCGTGGCTAGACATCGTACTCATCGTGAATTACGCGGCAATCCGCTCCCTCTCCATCTGATCGTCTAAGTTTTCTTCCTGGGCCCGACGAAAATCTCCGCGCCCTCCACTCGCACATCATAACTGCCCACGCAATACCCGCCGCCATCCGTCCCCTGCCCGTTTCGAATATCGAAGGCCAGATCATGCCAGGGACAGGCCACGACAAACCCCTTCACCCGCCCTTCACTCAGAGGGCCGCCCTCGTGGGGGCAGAGGTTATGAATCGCAAAATATGTCCCCTGGATATTAAACAGAGCCAACTCACGATTCTGCGCCGTCACGACTTTTGACTGCCCGAGCTGTAATTCCTCAACGCGAGCCACAGATTGAAATCCTTCTACCATGCCGCACCGATCCCTCTTTCCATACGTTCCACCGCCCGCCCGCTTACATCCGAAGCGTATATTTCAACTCCAGCCCGACCGTGACCCCTTCCCGCTCGATGAAGCCAGCTTCCGTTTGAATTGCATAACGGACCGCATCAGGAGCGGAACTATATTGAGGGCAGACATCTTCCGGGCAGGGCGCAACATGCTCTTTGAGCCCCACGATATGATGACTTTCATCGATCCATATCATGTCCACCGGGAACCGATAGCCCCTCGTCCAGACATGGTTCTGCCCGGTCGACTCAAAGATATAAAGCATTCCACTGTTCGCCGGCAACGTCTCGCGAAAAGCGAGACCGAACAGCAGTTTCTCCGGCGTATCCGCCACCTCCGTCTCGAGTGTACGGCCGTTCGGAAAGGATACGACAATGATGGTCTCGTCTTTACGATCGATCAGAAAAAACGAGGCGCTCATCAGAAAAATCGCCATAAGAACGAGCGTGATAATGCGCTTCTTCTTCTGCTCCCGATCGCTTGCCGATGGAATGGCCATAGATATTCTCTCTCACGACTCGTGATGGTTCACTGGGCCCAAAGGCCCATGAAACGGCCCTTAATACAGGTCATCTAGGCCTTCTGAGCAAGGACCGTTCTGTTGACTTAGAAAAGAACGTCGGACTAGAATAGACTTCCCATCGCGTCACGCACTATGTCGTGACGAGACGGGCTTGTCAACCATCTGTGTCTCATTGTGGTGAGAAGGAGGCGAGGGTCATGGCGCTGCTGATTACCGATGAATGTATCTCTTGTGGAGCTTGCCTGCCCGAATGTCCGAACGAGGCGATTTTCGAAACTCGCAGCGACGCGGAAGCAAAGGGCCATCATGTCGGCGACGGCCAGGGAGTCGGCGACAGTATTTATATCATTACGCACGATCGCTGCACCGAGTGCGTCGGACACTTCGACGAACCGCAATGCGCGGCCGTGTGCCCAGTCGATAATTGCTGCATTGCCGATCCGCTCTATCCAGAAACGACGGAAGTGCTTCTTGAAAAAGCCAAAGTGCTGAATCCTGACAAGACCATCGATTCGGCGAAGGTCTGGAGCGGCGTGCGCAACTAATCCGCGTTCACGAGTACCGGCCCTGCTTTTCCCCTGAGAAGCAGGGCCGTTCTATTATACGTCCCCCTGAACCGCCCGGGCATCTAGCAGGATGGCGAAAAAGTCCACCAGCAGCGCTCTAAGCATCCTATCGTTATTCAGGCTGCAACACCGTTCGAAATATTGCATCTGAGTTGTTCCGCAGCCTACTAGACTTCTATCCCGTCTCAGAGTACCGTCAGGGAGTAATCGTTATATGACCATCCGGCTCCCTCTTCTCGATGGAGCCGCCCATACTTTCCCGCCCCCTCGCGCGGAGGTGCACCATGCGGCTTCACTGGGTCATCATCACTCTGCTCTGCGGCATCTTCACCATCCCCTCGCTCGCGCGGGCCAGCACCGGCGATCTAGGAAGCATCATTGAAGCGTTTGTCGTGCGCCAATTTCCCGATGCACGAGGCCACTATTGGGTAGTCAACGATACCCAGTGGGAGGGAGATGAAATGGTCGTGGACGTGCATATCATCGTAAGCCAGCGTCGCGAAGCAGAGCCCGCCGTAAACCATTTCTTGTTATTAATCGTGACAGGAGAGATCAGGGGGATCCAGAATCTTCCGCTCGAACCGGGCGTCGGCTGCCACGCCGAAGAAGACGTGTAAGTGCCACAAAAAGGCATCGCCCGCTCCGCATTGTCGCGAAGCGAGCGATGCGCATGAATCAGTACTCGAAATCTCTTACTTGATCATCAAAATCTTACCACCAAGATGCCCTGCGTGCAGATGACAACGATACGTCAAAGTATTGCCCTGCGTCGCATAGAACATGTCGCTGGTTGGAACGCCGATGTACTTCGTTTCACCAGGCTTCAAGACCACTTCCGCCTTCATGACATACGGCGAACCAGCGTTCGTCGCATCGGTCATCTGAAATCCATGGTCAGCGGTGGAGTTGTTCGTTACCTTGAGCAAGACAGGACGACCAGGCCGCACTTTGAAATCGATGACCGTGACGGGCGGGTACCAGGTCTTCAAATCTCCAACCTCGATTGCAAACAACTGGGCATCGACGTCCAGTTCCTTGAACGCCTGACCGACAACGGAGCCCGTTGCCAAATCTCCAACTTCGACTCCGCCTGCCTGAAGCGCAAACGCGGTAGATGCACCAGCCGCAACCATCACGAGGCCGAAGAAAGCCCCTCACATCGTCTTGCCCATGACCTACCTCCTTAAAAAGAAGAAGAGAGTGATTAGGCTTGGCATATACCGATCGCCAAGCCCGCGCAACCTTGACCTTGCTGACAACGACTTACTCTATAATACACGAATCATTCTCGTACCCGCTTCTACACTTATCGAGAGGCAACTTTATAGCACAGCGACGAAAACGGAAGCAAGAAGGTTAATTTAGCTATTTCCGGATAGCTGCGTCTTAGCCGAGACGGTCAAATACGTAAATATTCAGAGCCATTTCAATAGGTTAATTCACCGTCACGCCTTCTGGAGGCGTTTCTTGAACTGCGGACCCTATCAAGAGATCGTACGGCGCATAGTTGTCAGTAAGCACGATGCCCGCCGCCCAGGGCTGCGCACGATGACCGGCTAGCAAAGCAAGGGCCTCGAAAGGCAGCCGCTGCTGCTTGACCAACCGGTTCACCTGATCCGCAATGGTGGCGAGATTGTGCTGTTCGAGTGCCGAACCAGCAAAAAAAATCAGATTCTCCGATTTCGTTTGAGCAGACTTCCAGGGCCCCTTGACGGCAAAAGACTCGATATGGGGAAACGACCGTTTCATCGTCTGCACGACTGCACTGGCCCGCAAGAGATCCCCTCCCTCGCCGGATGAGGCCAGGTTCACCGCCAGAACTCCGTTCGGCGCCAGATGCGCGCGCAACTCGGCGAAGAACTCCGCGGTCGTCAAATGAAAGGGAATCATGTGGCGCGCGAAAGCATCGACCCAAATAAAATCATAGGTCCGCTTTGTGGAGTTCAAAAAAACCCTGGCGTCCCGGACATGTACGTGATGCTGCGGAGGAGGCTGATAGGAAAAATGCTCTTCCGCCATGCGGACAACCACCGGATCGAACTCGACCACATCCATCTCCAGCTCAGGCCACCGTTGGGCAAGCCACTTGGCCAGCGACCCGCCACCATGGCCCAGGATTAGCCCCTGCTTCGGCTCCGGCACCAAGGCCAGAGACGCGACCATTAATTGACTATAGGGAAGAAACAATGTGACCGGATCCGCCTTCCACATGACCGCATGGAACGTCCGATCCAGGACGAGATACCGGAACAGATCGTCATCGCGGATTCTGACTTGCTGATAGGGACTGTCTTCCTGATAGACCGGCTGCTTCAACTTCTGAATCGGCGACAGGGCCCCGGCTCCCAAGCCTCCAACACAGAGAATGAGCAGACCGATCACGACGGGCCTGGCAGCCGTCCCCCGGATCAACCACCAGAGACCAAGCCCCACTTGAATGGCGCCGAGCCAGGCGACCAGCGCCTGACTGCCGATCCAGGACAAAAAGAAAAACGCCGTGCCCCAAGTCCCCAGCAAACTCCCCATCGTCGAGAGCGCGATCATCCGGCCTGTATGCCGGCCGAAATACTCCAGGCCCGACACGGCCAATCGCAACATGGCCGGCAGCACACCGCTTAATCCGAAAGCCGGCGGGCCCAGCAGCAGAGCCGCCGCCACGCAGGGCCCCCACCGGGGATCCTCAATCGCCGCCGCCACAGCAAAGAGCACCGGCTGACCCAGCCAGGCGATCAGAAAGGTCCAGGCTCCGGAAAACAACAACAGACCTGCCAGCACCTGCGCTCCGTGATAGCGGTCGGAGACCCAGCCGCCAAAGGCATAGCCGCCGCTCATGGCGGCAAGGATCACGCCGATCAAAGCCCCCCAGACGAACAACGAATTTCCGAAGACCGGCGCCAAAAGCCGGCTGCCTAAAATTTCGAGCGCCATAACCACGGCGCCGGTCACCAACGCCGTCGTCAACAGAAACCAGCGAGGAATGTGCGTGGATCGATTCATAGGCCTCAAATAGAACGAAGAGGTGAGAAGAAAACATGCTCCGGCTCGGTCACAGACCGCCCCAGTTCTTAAAATACCGCAGCAGATCGCGAATCGAGATGATCCCGACGATCTGCCCCTCGTCGGAAACCGCCAGATGGCGAATCCCCTGTTCCGCCATGATTTCACTCGCCTCATGCGCCGAACTGGCGCTATCGATCGACAGCAAAGGGCTGCTCATCACAGCACGGACTAGCGTCTGCTCCGCCGGCTGCGCCTCGGCCATCCCCTTACGCACCAAGTCGGACTCGCTGACCAGACCACTGTACCGGCCAGCCTCCCGCACCAACAAGGCGCCGACATTCGCCTCGCGCATCGCCCTGGCCGCCTCCAGCAAGGTCGCATCAGGACCGATCGTGCGCAAGGTCCGGCACATCATTACGCCAAGGGGTCGCTGCAACGGTCCGTTCTGATTCGCCATACGATTGGTCCATCCGATTGAGGGGACAAATACTACTCAGCCCCCGAACAGCTGTCAACGAACGGTTCCTCCCGTGGGCGGGACTGGCCATAACGTCATTGCTCGCCCCCGATCCCATTGCTATACTCGCCCGACCGTTCTTGGTTACAGGAGGATCGCACCCTATGCATATCAGCGTCATTGGAACCGGCTACGTCGGGCTGGTCACAGGAGCTTGTTTTTCGGAGTTCGGCGTCACCGTGACCTGCATGGACACGGACGCCAAACGGATCGCCAGACTGGAGAAAGGCGATGTGCCTTTCTATGAACCGGGGATCTCGGAGCTCGTCGCCAAAGGCATCAAGGAAAACCGGATCAGCTTTACCACCGACGTCGCCAAGGCCGTCGACAAGGCCCTCGTCATCTTCATTGCCGTCGGCACCCCACCGCGCGCGGACGGGTCGGCCGATCTTTCGTATGTCGAAGAGGTCGGCCGCGGCATCGCCAGAACCATGACCGGGTACAAGGTCATCGTCACCAAATCGACCGTCCCGGTGGGAACAGGGGAAAAACTGCGCGAGGTAATCAACGCCAACCAATCCGGCAAGTTCCGCTTCGATATCGTCTCCAACCCGGAATTCCTCCGTGAAGGGTCCGCCATCGAAGACTTCATGAGGCCGAACCGGGTCGTCATCGGCGCGGATAGCGAACAGGCGATTGCGATCATGAAAGATCTCTACCGTCCGCTCTACCTCATCGAAACGCCCTTCGTCGTGACCGATATCCCGACGGCCGAAATGATCAAGTACGCCTCCAACGCCTTCCTTGCCACCAAGATTTCCTTCATCAACGAAATCGCGACCGTCTGCGAGCGGGTCGGCGCAGACGTGCAGATGGTGGCAAAGGGAATGGGGCTCGATAACCGGATCGGATCGAAGTTTCTCCATGCAGGACCGGGGTTCGGCGGATCCTGTTTTCCAAAAGATCTCGCCGCGCTCGTCCAGACGGGCGAGCGAGTCGGCTATCCCATGCAGATCGCGGGAGCCGCAGCCCTCGTCAACGAGCAACAGCGGACCCGGATGATTGAAAAGATTACGAAGGAGGCGGGGGGACTCAAGGGCAAGACCTTCGCGATGTTGGGCCTCTCCTTCAAACCCAACACCAACGATTTGCGGGATGCGCCAGCCCTGGCCATTGCACAGGCCCTCATCACGCAGGGCGCCACGGTTCGGGCCTACGATCCTGCCGCGCTGGAGGAAGCCTGTCAGATCGTACCAGGCCTCGCCCCCTGCAAAGACGCGTACGAGACAGCAGAGGGAGCGGATGCCTTAATCCTCATGACCGAATGGAATCAGTTCCGGACCCTCGATTTCGACAGACTGAAAACCCTCTTGCGGCAGCCCCTCTTCTTCGACCTGCGCAATGTCTACGATCCCGACCGAATCACGGGCTTCGACTTCCGGCATATTTCGGTCGGGAGGCCCAGCAAGTCGCCTTCGCAGGCCACGTAACGATCCGTTACGTCAGGCGCGGCGCTTCGGCCGCCTTGGCTTCTTCTTTCGTTTTCGGCTTGTAGCCCATCCGGTCCAAGACCTTCATCACCCGCGTCTTCAGACGATCGTCGGCGTCGGCCAGCGCGGTGGCCAGCGGTTCGACGGCGGGCTTGCCGATCTTCCGGATGATTTCCGTCACGGATTGCCGGAGCTCGTCTTCCTCCGACACCAGGAGGGGCACGAGCGAGGACACAGCCGGCCCGCCGATCTTGATCAACGAATCGTAGGCACGCTGCCGGACATCGCCGACTTCATCCGCCAAGGCATCGACCAAGGGCCGCACGGCGCGCACCTCTTTCAGCTCGCCCAGCACCTCCGCCGCATACTTCCGATTAAGCCAGTGGCTGTCTTTCAGGTCCAGGAGCATCGCGTCAGCGCGCGCCGCGTTGGGGTCCTTCGCGCGAATCCGGAAACTCTTGGCGACCCGCTTCCCGCCTTCTTCGACGACGCGAATCGTGGCGCCGTCTCCGACCTTGAGCTTCTTCAGCTCTTCAAGCGCCTCATCGTCCACATCCAGCACGACCGTCTTGCCGTCATAGGCCAACAGTTCGACTTCGATCTGTTTCGTCTCGGGGTTCACCGCGACGACCCGTTCCGTGACGAGATTGAACCCGTCCTTCTTCGCGCCGCCCTTCGGACCGATCTGAATCAACTTTGGAGGAGCTTCATCCGCCATGATGTATATCCTTTACCTCGAAATAAAGATTACGGCTTTGCTTTCCACCCGAAACTCGCCAGGACGCCTTCAACCGTTTCCTGCACCATCGTGTTCTCATCTTCGAGCAGCGGGAGCAAGGGATCGATCGCTTCCTTCGCCCCGAGCCGCGCAAGCGACTCCGCCGCATTCCGCCGCACGAGCCAATCTTCATCCTTGAGCGATTCGATCAAGGGGCCGACTCCGCGCACATCGCCGATCTTGCCCAGGGCTTCAGCCGCATGGCGCCGCACCATCCAATTATTGCCCAACAGTCCCTCGATCAAGGCATCCACGGCCCGCGCATCGCCGATCTTTTTCAGCACCCGCGCCACGTCCTCGCGCACCGTGTTGTCGGTCAACGCCTCGACCAACCCTGGCACCGCGCGCGGATCGCCGATGCGCTCCAACGCCCACACGGCGGCGGTCCGCACCGCGCCATCTTTATCCTTCAGCGCCTTCACGAGGGGATCGATGCCCCGCTGGTCCTTGAGCTTCCCC
Organism: Nitrospiraceae bacterium; assembly: GCA_005800255.1. The sequence goes on from SYGW01000122.1 coordinate 11,786, forward strand.
AACCCGGCCGCCGCCTGTTCGCGAATCGCCCATTCATCGTCCGTCAACGCCTCGATCAAAGGCTCGACGACGGTGGGACCGATCCGCACAATGGCGCTGGTCGCCGCTTCCCGAATCAGCACATCTTCGTCCGCCATGAGGGCGATCAGCGGCCCCACCGCGTCCTCGCCCACCTGGCTCAAACTGGCAATTGCATGGTCGCGAAGCGCTTCGTTGTCGTCCCGCAGCGCGCCGATCAGTTGCTCGATCCGTTCCGCCTGCACATGATCACTCATCGTCGTCCTGCCCTCCCTGACTCCCGACAGGCGGCCCGTCGAGCGCTTCCAGTTTATCGGCAATCAAGCCTGAATTGTACGCGACAAGACCGTCCCGGTCTGTCCTCAACCGGTCGAACAATTCTTTGTACGGACGCAACACTTCCACATCCTTCACTTTGGCCAAGGCTTCCATGGCAAAGACCCGCAGGGGGCGAATGGGAATGGCCTCGATATAGAGTTGGGCCGGCCTGGCATCGCCGATCAACCCCAGCGACTTCATCGCCAATTCCTTCACGCCCGTGTCCTTATCGATCCGCAGCCGCTCCATCAAGGGCTCCACCGCGCGCACATCGCCGATCTTGCCCAGCAGATCGGCCGCCGCTTCACGGATAACCCAATCGTCGTCCTCAAGATACTCGATTAAGATCTCCACGCTCGGACGTCCGATGGCCAGCAGATTGATCACGGTGCTCATGCGAGCCTCTTCCCGTTCGCTCAGTTCTTCAATCTCGCGAAGATCGTCGAACACGTCGTTGATGCGCTCGCGAATGGCGGTCAACTTCTTGAGCGTCCGCACGGCAATATCGCGAATGGCCGGCTGCCCCATGGCCGCGATGAAGGCATCCGACGACCGGGGGTCTAGCAGACGCTCCAGCATCGTCGCCGCCAGGATCTGCGCTTCCGGGTCTTGATGGGTCAGCAGCGCGCTCAATGGCCCGATGGCATTGGGAATGACCCCCAGCAACTGCGAGGCCACCTGGCGAATCTCCTCGTCCTTCGATTCATAGAGCAGCGACGTCAGCGCCGCGGCCGTCGTTTCGTCCAGCACACCGGCCATATGTTCCAAGGCCGATGCGCCGGCCTTGCGAACCGCCGCATCCTCGTCCTGAAGCAACCCGACCAGAGGCACGCCGGCTTGCGGATCGTTCACGCGAGCCAACATGGCAGCCGCCTCGGCTTTCAGCGCCGGCGCACCGGTCGGCAGCACCTCGACCAACGCCTGCACCGCTCGTGGGCCGCCTGACAGGCAAGCCGCCGTCGCTCTCATCCTCCGCCAATCCTCTTCATGGACGAGCTCGGATACCAGAGTTTCAATCGTTTCTTTCGACATAAGTATGTTCGCGGCCCGCTACACCCGCCCAGCCCGCCAGCCCACTCTGGCCAGGGTATCTTTGACATGGTACAGAATATTGTCATCCGACTCGCGGGTCAGCACCGCCAGCAAGGGCGCAATCACAGCATCCCCGAATCGAGTCAGCGCCTCGGCTGCTTCCGCCCGCGTCACCGTATAGCGGAGCGCCTTCATGAGCGACGGAATGGCGGCTTCGTCCCGGATCGTGCCCAACGCCCTGACGGCCGCGCCCATCGTCAGAATTTCTTCATCCCACTGGTCGCCGCAGCCGTCGATCGGCCGCGCGGCCTCCGGTTGGTCCACTCGTTCAAGAACCGTGATCAACACCGAAACCGCAGAGCGATCGCCGATCCGGCCCAACGCCTCAACCGCCAGCGGCCGCAGCCCGGTTGTGCTCATCGCCGTCACGAGGAACTCGACGGCCCGCGCATCCCCGATCTGACCCAGCGCGCGGACCGCATCCTCGCGAACTGCCCGGTCCCGATCGTTGAACAGCACCGATAACAGAGGGTCCACCGCCTCCGGCGACCTGGTTTTCCCCAAGGCCTCGACCGCATGTAACCGCACCAGCCAGTCCGTATGGGCCAGCGCGGCGATCAACGAGGCAAGCGCCGCCTCTCCGATGGCGGCGAGGGCGCTCGAGGTCTCCTCGCGCACAGCCTTCACCTTGTCCTGTAACAGCGGCACCAGCAGCGCCACCGATCCGGGATCTTGAATCCGACCCAACGCCTTGGCCGCATGCATCCGCACAATCCAGTCTGGACTCTTCAGCGCCTTAATGAGCGGCGTGAGTACTCGGACATCGGCAATGGCGGCCAGCACCGACGAGGCCAGCTCCTGAACCGTGAGCGCTGGATCGGAGAGGCAGACCCCCAACGTCGTCACAGCCGGCTCTCCGATAGCCAAAAGAGCTCCCGTCGCCGCATCGCGCACGGCACGGTCGCCGTCACGCAGCACGGATACTAACGGCGCCACCGCCCGTGGATCCCGCAACCGGCCCAGGATCGTGGCGGCCTCTTCGCGAATCGCCCAATCTTCGTCCTTGAGCGCTGCGATCTGTTCGGCTACCGCGTCTGCCATATTGCTCGTAGCCTGCTAGCCTCGTTGAGCAAAATCACCAGAGGGGCCGAATCGGCCCGTGTCGCCAAGGGGCATGTCCACTCTAGCATTGTCGACCACGCTCGAATTGACGGTGATATCTTCCGGCGCCGGCATCCAACCCAGCTTCTCAAGCGTTTCAAGCACCAACTGCCGCAACGCGTCTTTCGCCGTGAGCCGGACCGACGCATAGGACAGCACCCGCTCTCCTTCTGCGATAACTTCCGAGGCTTTCGGATCATACAAAAAGGCAATCAGAGGCTCGATCGCCGTATCGCCGATCGTCGCCAAGGCGGCGCTGGCCTTTTCACGCAAGACCCCGTCCTTCAAGAGCATGATCAAATCGGGGATGACGCGCGGATCGCGGAATTGGCCCAGCGCCGTCGCCGCCGCTTCCTTGATAAAGGCGTCTTCGCTGACGATACAGCCGGGGGTCGGAGTCCCGTCCTGGCGGATGCCCTTCCCCTTCAATGCGTCCAGCACCGGCGGCAGAGCGCGAGGATCGCCGATCATACCGAGCGACGCAATGGCATGCCGCTTCACCACTCCGTCCTTCATCGCTTCAATCAAGGCATCGATGGCCCGCGGATCGCCGATCTGGCCCAAGGCGATCGTGGCATCTTCGCGCACGGCCCGATCCGGATCTTTCAGCGTGGCAATCAAGGCGTCGACGACTTTCGAGTCCCGCACCCAGGTCCGGCCGATTTGATAGTCCGTGGTCATGCCGCCGAGCGCGCGGGCTGCGTGGCATCGGACGATAAAATCTTTTTCCGCCAGACAGTCCAGCAGCGGATCGACGGACGGCTGGCCGATCGAGATGAGGGCGGTCCCGGCTGTTTCTCGCACCGTTTTCGAGGGATCACGGAATAGTTTGGTCAGGGCCGGGATCGCCTTCGGATCGCGAATCTTGCCCAGCGCCTCTGCCGCCGCGCTCTTCACGGCGCCGTCGCGATCGCGACAGACGAGCATGAGGGCCTCGACCGCTTTCGGATCTTTGATTTCGCCGCAGGTTTTCGCGGCATGTTCGCGGACGCGCCACCGCTCGTCTTTCAATGCGGCAATCAGGCGATCGACCGTCGCGACTCCCATCGAGGCCATGGCCTCGACGGCATCGTTCCGCACATCCATGGTGGAGTCATTGAACAGGACGATGAGCGCTTCCACCGCTTTCGTCCCGCCGATCTTGGCCACGCCACGGCCCGCATGGGCCCGCACCGCCCAATACTCGTCCCCGCAGGCGCCAACCAGCGCATCCACCGTGGCGGGATCGGCCAATTCGGCGAGGGCCTTGGCCGCCTCTTCGCGGGTGGCGTCATCGGCATCCTCGAGTGCTTCTAAAAGATCATCAAGCGCCTGGGCCATGGGTGCCGCTCCTCTACGGATAGTAGTTATCGCGCTGGCCGCCGTGCGGGTAGGTCCGGCTGCAACGGATGGTTAAGGTCTGGGTCCCTCGTCCCTCCACACATTGGTCGAGCGACTGGGCAATGTCCAACTTCCCCTCCAGATTCACCGTGAAGGGGAAATCGAAGGTGAAGCTGATGAACTTATACTTGCCCGGCTTCAATTTAAGCGCGCGGGACTCGGTCGTCCTGTAGGCATCCATGGATTCGGGGTCCGAAGCCTGGATGGGCGGAGTGACGCCTGGCACATACCACCAAGTCTGAGGATTAATCTTCGTGGCGTCGACGGTGATGACATGTTCCTGCGTATAGGCAGCAGGAGGACCGGCTGCGATGGCCGAAAGGACCGTCGTGAAGCCCAGCAACCCTCCCGCCAGACAACCCATCATGTACCGTTTCACATTCTGCATTCTGTGACCTATTCCAGAGAGATTTTTGGGGATGCGACAAAGTCAGCCTGAAAGATTTCTTCCACGGCACGGCTTTCCCATTCTGTATGGGTCTGCAATCCCAGCGTCCGCATCACGGTCGCGCCCGTATCTAAAATAGAGACCGGCCGGTGGATCGCATAACCATGTTTGATCCCCACCCCCGAGGCAATCCAGGGCACCCTCGGCACGGCCGCGTCAGTCTGGTCCTGGCCGAGATCCCTGCCCTCAGCGCTGAGCGAGGTCACGAACAGGGTCGTCCCCTTGATCAGTCCCTTTTCTTTATAGAGATCCAATACGGAGTTGATCGCCTTATCCACCGAACGCAGGGCCTCTCGGTACTCCTTCGAGGTCCAACCCTGAGCGATGCCGGCTCGGCCAGCCTCAGGAAGATGCACGACCAAAAAATGCGGCAAGGCCGGGATGGCATGGCCATACCCATGACCGCTAGTCGCTTTCTTGAAATATTGACGGATGTAGGACACGATCCGGTCCGTGCTGCATTCAGGCTTCAAAGGCCCACACATCTGATAATCCGTGTAGGGTTCCGGTCTCGCCAGCTGGTAGAGGGATTCGTCCATGAGGAAAATCGCGCTGTCGCGACCGCCACTCAAGTCGAGATAGTCGAATACGCTCGGGGCGCGTGGGTAGCCGCGGCTGAATTCAAAAACGTTCCAGGTAATACCGTGTTTTTCAACCGGCATCCCCGTAATCAACGACGCCATCGTCGGGAGCCGCAAGGCCGGCTTTACCGCCGTGGCAGACCAGGTGACAGACCCCTCCTTCACCAACCGGCTGAGGGTCGGCATCGTGCCGCCCTTCAGAGAGTCCTGGCCAAACCCTTCCAGGACGAAAAGAATCACATGCTCGGTCTGAACGGTTGAAGCAGGAGCGTCCGCCGCCGATGGTGGAGCAGCCGCCGCCGCGCCATGCTGGAGCAACAAACCGAGAGAAAAACACGATGTGGCAAGTAGGCGAAACGACCATCCGCGATTGAGGCGACGTAACATATCCACAGACCAGTCCTTTCTATTCCAAGGGGACTCTTAAGCTATCATGGCGTTTTCCGCCAAGGCAAGGGAGGTAAGGGCTCAGCCGGCATGATTCGCCAGGGTTCATGCGGTCGGGGCCGCCGCCCCTCAGAATGGTCAAGAGTCGATGTCGGTGCTATGCTTACAAAGGCCTCGTGGCTGGCAAAGAGCCGGCCCCTGAGGCCCCAGGCTTAATCTGGCGAAGGTGGGGGAGTGCCGGATATCTGTGCTCTGCAAGCGCCGGTTCGCTGGTCGCGACCTCACATCGCTCAGCCCTCCCTGAGCCTCACCGCCCTCTTGCTCATCCTGTCCCTCTGGCCGCCCGTGGCAAGGGCGGAAATCTGGGTCGTGACTGCGCAGGGTGAACACCGGATGGGAGACCGTGACACCAGGGAAGACGCCATCTGCCTCGCCACCGAAGCAGCCAAACAACAGGCCCTGGAAGAGGTGGCCGTCTACCTCGAAAGCGTCACCGTCGGGAACAGCATGGATGTGACGAAAGACGAAATTCGCACCTACACAGCCGGCTTGGTCCTGGAGCAAAACACCAACCTCCAGCTCGATGGCGACGCCATCGTGGCCAAAACCTATCTGGTCGCCCAAATCGATACGGACGAAGTGAGCCATACCATCAAGGCCTTGCGGGAAAACAAGGACGCCAAACACCAGCTCGCCGCATTGCGACAGGAAAACGATCAACTCCAGCAAAGCCTCGACGCGGCAAATCAGGCCCTGGCCAAGGCCTCGACCGCAGAGCAAACACAGCAAGCGGCCCAACAGCGGCAGGACATCTTGAATCAGACCCAGTCGAACGCCATGGTCTCGCAAGCCTGGACCGATTGGGCCCTCGCTGCACCGACTGCCTCTCCCGGAATAGGATTGGCCCAGACCCAGGCGCTTCTAAACCTGGCCCGAAGTCTCTATCCCGCAAGCCAACATGTCCAGGCAGCTCAACAAATAATCACCGCGAAACAGCCACCGGCGCCGCCACAACCGCCAGCCCCTCCGGCGCCGGGCATGAAACCCTCGACCATGCCCAGCTACCAACTCGTGCCCCAGCAGGCTGGATCGCAGCGAGGCCTCTTACGGTTGAACGAAATTACCTATAAAACTGCGCCGGCACATCAGCAATTGATGCAGCGCCAGCCACAAGCAGGACCGCCTCCGATCACCAGGAGGCCTCCTCTGACGAGCAACCACGCCTATCCCCCCGGCGCTGCACCAGGTCCCGCGAGTTCCGCATCAGCTGGCGCCTCGTACGAGGGAAGGCGGAGGACCGAACAGCGGCAGGGGGAATGGTCCTAGAAATGACAGAGGAAGGGAACGATAGCGCATGAACAATCGAGTGGCCTTCAAACCCGTCTGTTATGGCCTGGTTGCCCTAGCCTGTTCCTGGACAGGACCTGCCTCGTCCGCTGAACCGGGCCATGCGCCTCCGGTCAGCCAACAGGCCGAGCGGTCCTTCCAACAGCTACAACAGATTGAGCAGGGCGGTAAAACACAGGAGCAAGCAGGCGCCAGGGCCACCGTCGCAGAAAGCGCTGGACACTACGACGCGGACCAGTACCTCATCGGAAAAGGCCAGGGAGATCTGAATAAAGGCAGAATGGTCTGCCAGCGGGTCTCGGAACTCTCAGCCAGAACCGATCTCGCCAAGCAGATCCGTGTGATGGTCAAGGAACATATGGTCGACCGGATTCGCGAGCGAACCGGCCGAGAAGCGGAACAGGACATCTAACTCACCAGGGAAGAAATCGTCCAGGAATATCTTCAAGGTGTGAAAATCGTGAACCGCCAGGTGGACGAAGAGAAAAAATCTGCAGCACCACCGCCGTTCGATAAACCATCTCCCCTCCGATCCGTGAGACGTAAAACGTCAAACGTAAAATATTTCGAAGAGAGCACTCAGCCGTCCTACACGTCACGTTTCACGGATCCTGGGAGCGAGGCGAGAACGAAGCGGGCGGGCTTTTTCAGCATCCTGCCAATCCTACGTTGCAGTCCGCAACCAACATCGGGTATGTTGATTTTTGAGTTATTTCGCGTATTTACTGTTATATATCAATTACTTACAGATACGCCGTGTATCTGTGTCACGAGTGTGTCTCACCTTCTAATCTGATAGGGTCGCACCTAGAACGAGATTTCACCTCACAAGACCCCCTCTAGCGCATCCATTTTCCGTTCTGAAATCGTTCCGTAATCACCGTGAAGGCACCCTCTGTCCTCAGGGTTCTTGCGTGCCTCAGACCTGCCGCTGGCTCTGCTAGTCATGGAGGACGGTCCTACGGACTCCTGTGCCACCTCAGAACCCGTCAGTAACGAGTTCTCCCGTGACATCCTCCTGCGTCGTCCAACCACCAAACTTTATTTTCGTCCAACCACGAAAAACGCCGTTTTAGACCGGTTTGGACATCCTGGAATGTATAAATAGAGATGGTGATAGTGCGGTGTCGTACATAAGGGGTTAGGGTCAAACGGTCAGGGGACCTGCGAAGACCCTGTGTCACAGTGTGATGCGAAACCCCGACAAGTGCCAAAGGTTGTCCGAAACAACCACGAGAGGGCTCCGGTCACAGATTCCGACCCTCAGGCAGACCGTTCGTAGGGAAAAACGAACGGTGTTGTCGCATTCGTTTCCCGTCAGGGACAGAAACACTCGTAAAGGGGTCATCGCCGAATCGCCCCTCGCATCCTCCGCAAGAGGACCCTCGAAAGAGGTTGAGTCTTTTCCCGTGTCTTGAAGCCAAGGCACTGTTTGGTTCGGATAGCAAAACTGCGTCTTGAATCGGTCAGGCATATAGAAGGGACCTGATGGAGTCACCATTGGGTTCTAGATGTCACAAACAACCAGTGGCGGCGACCTTGTCGCATTGACCCGAAGGGGCAATCACATGAGGAGGCATTGATGACAACACATTATCTCTTGAGTCCAGAAGAAGAAGCTGAGTGCCTGAAGAACCTCTTGAGTGACCCTGAGGATTACCTGTCCCAGCGACTCCTCCAGTTACA
>SYGW01000019.1 GCA_005800255.1 Nitrospiraceae bacterium
CGTGATTTCCGGAACGGCGAGCGGATGAAGCTCTACTCCGATTCCGTGTGGTTCTGGCGGATTTCCGAAGGGGTGCCCAACACCAAGATGAAGGCCTGGAAGAGCAAGTTGTCAGACGAAGATCGCTGGAAGCTCGTGTTGTTTGAGCGGAACTTCGGTTTGGCCGGCAAGGGCTGGGATGCTGAGAAGAATGCCTGGGTCGATGCGGCGAGTGTGTCGGCGGCAGGAGCAGGTCCGGCACCGGCAGCGGCCCCAGCAGAGGCACCGGCAGGCAAGTAAGCGGACTTCAATCACGTGAGGAGGGGCGGCGAAACATCATGAAAACGTGGCAGCGCAGTCTCGTGGCGGCATTCGCGCTTCTGGCGTTGTTCGGAGGAGCGGCATATGCCCAAGCTCCCGGCGCGCCACCCGTGGAGTTCCCTTACACGGGGAACCGGACCGCGGTATGGATCGTCGCCCAGCTTCACATCCTATTCGCTGGGTTCATTCTCGGCGCTCCAATCTTTGTTGTCATCTCGGAGTGGTTGGGGTATCGGAAGCAGGATCCCCGGTACGATCGCTTGGCCAAAGAGGTCACGAAAGTGACGGTCATCCTCTACAGCATGACCGCCCTTACCGGAGGCCTCTTCATTTTCGTGTTGCTGGCGACCTATCCGCAGTTCACGACTTGGCTCATCAATCATTTCTATCTGCTGTTCGCGGTGGTTTACCCGCTGCTGTTCATCAGTGAAACGATCTTGCTGTACATGTATTTCTATACCTGGGACGCTTGGAAGGGCGAGAAGAAGGCCCGCCATATCGCCTTGGGTGTGTTGTTGAATCTGATCGGCACGATCACGCTCTTCGTGATCGACGGGCCAACCTCGTTTATGAATACCCCAGTGAAGGCCGAGGGCATTTCGCCGCAAGAATTCCTTGCCACCGCGTCCCTCTGGGACAAGATCTTCAATTACAGCTGGATGCCGCTGAACCTCCACCGCCTCGTCGGCAACGTGACGTTCGGCGGGTTCGTGGCTGGCTTGATTGCGGCCTACATGTTCATGGGGGCGAAGAAGGACGAAGAGCGGGCCTATTATGATTGGATGGGCTTTGTCGGCAATCTGATCGGTGTGGGCGCATTGCTGTTCCTGCCCTTCATGGGCTACTTGCTGGCCTATGAGCTTTGCGACTACGATGCGTCGATCTGTCCCTATATGATGGCTGACCAACTTTCGATGTTCTTCGAAATGCAGGGGGCGATGATCGGACTCATCTTCCTGGCCAGTAATTACTATATCTGGCTCAGTATGAAGCGCATCGAAGGAGTCGAGAAGGTTCGGATGACGATCCTGGCTCCCGTCGTGATGGTGCTGCTCCCCCTGGTCATGACCAAGGTGCTGACCGATTATCCGGTTCCGGACCCGACGTCGCTGGCGTTCTTGCTCCCCATGTTGCTGGCGCCCTTCACCATCGGCCGCTTTATCCCGTTCACCGTGTCGGCGAGCACGGTCATCAAGGTTGGTTTCTTGATGGTCGTCGTGGGCGATGCCATCTGGCTCACGCCCCATGGATTCGTGCCTACCGGCGCCAAGTTGGTGGCGGAGTTGGAGCTGCCGTCCGATTGGAACTTCCTGGCCTTGATGCCAGCCAAGAACTCGGCGGCCTTTACGCTGGTGTTCGTTACGGTCGTCAATTACGTGATTTATAACCGGGCTATCAGTCAGGGCACGATCGTCTGGGGGAAGATCGATTTCATCTCCCAGTTCGTCCTGATTTTCTTGGCCTTCAGCGCGATTTGGACGATGGGCCTGATGGGCGCCGTTCGTTCGCTGTTGCGGAAGTACTATCACACGTACAATTTGCTGCCCGACTTTACCGCGGAGTCCTTCACGCCAACGCTGTCGTACTCCGCTTGGTGGATCACCGGGATTACGGTCGTCTTTTACGCAGTCGTGAGTTTCGCCATTCTCGTGACCCTGCGGCCTTCCGATTCGAAGGGGCACGCCTGAGGGTAGTCCAGTCCCTGCCGTGGCCATGTAACCGGGGTGTGGAACGCCTACTGAAGGAAAGAGGATTTGTATGGGGAATGTGATTAAGAAGCTGGTGATCGGCCTGGTGGTGGGAGGCGCGCTCGTAGGTTTTACGAGGGCGTTCGAATTCCCCGTCATCTTCCAGATGATGTTCTTTGCCTATGCGATGCTGGGGGCCGTCGTCTTCATGATTCTGGATGCGCCGGCGGTCAAGCCGATGAGCGGGATCAAGTCCGTGGCGGTCCTGGTGGCGTTCTATATTGTGCTTTGCACGGTCTATATTTCCGGCGCTTCCATGTGGCCGCAATATGATCCGGAGGACGAAAAGGGCAAGATCGAGAAGATCTTGAAGCCCAAGCGGACGGCGACCGAGCAGGGCAAGGCGGATGAATTGATCGCGCGCGCCAAGGCGTTGGACGAGCAGGTGAAGGTGTTGTCGGCGCGGCTGAAGGATCTGGGCGGCGACCAGGCGACGAAGGATCAGGCGGCGGGCGGGCCAGGCGCGCCCCCGGCTACGACCGGCGCGGCGTCCGGAGACTTCATGAAGTTGGGCGAAGAGCAGTGGCAACTGCAAGAATGTTATAACTGCCACAAGCTGAAGGGCGAGGGCGGCAAGAAGCGCGGCCCTGAGTTGGACAACATCGCCAGCTATCTCTCGGTCGACGAGATCAAGCAGAAGATTCTCGACCCCAAGAGCTTCATGGCCGAGGGCTTCGAGAAAGAGTACGAGAAGGGCAAGATGCCGGACAAGTACAAGGATCTCATGGAGGAGAAGGACGTCGTGGCGCTCGCCTCCTGGCTGGGGACATTCAAGAATACATCGGTGGCCACGCCGAAGCCGATTAAGAAGAAGTAGCATGCAGCCCAAACTGAAATCAAAAGTCCGTGGCGCGGATCAAGAAATCGGAGAAGTGAGCAAGGTCATCGTCGACCCGTTGTCTCACGAGATCAGCGACCTTGTTGTGTCGGTGAGCGGCACGGAGGATCGGCAGGTGCCGATGTGCGCGGTGGCGTCCGTGACGGACGGCTTGGTGCAGTTGCGGATGTCCAAGGCGGACTTCCTGGAGTTCGCGCCGTTCAAGCGCGACGACTATGTCACGACGCATGAAGTGGAGATTCCTCACCTGGAGGACCATCTGCAGGTCACGCCGGGGGAAGTGCTCGTGCCGTTCCCTGAGCTGGAGCGCAACGTCAAGCGGCGGACGTTTTTCGCAAACTTGACCCATGTGATCGGGCTTTTTATCGGATTGCCGCTGGCTTTCCCCGTGTTGAAGTATTTGATGAAGCCGATGTATGCCCCGTTCGACAACGGCTGGCTGAAGATCGGCAACGTCGGGAAGATCAAGGCAGAAGACGCCGGCACCCAGTTCAAGTATAAGCGCAAGGTCAAGGAGGCCTATCTGCCGGAAGCCGAGATTGAAAAGAACGTGTGGGTGTTAAAGGCGACGCCTGCGGTCCTCGAAAAGATGTACCAGGGCAAAGATATGGAATTCCGTGATGCCATGGGGAAGACCATCTGGACCAATAAGAAGGACGTGCCCTACGTTGCTTTTTCCGGCAAATGTCCCCATCTTGGTTGCGGATTTAAATGGCGCCAGCATAAAGTCCTTGGGCAAGTATTTCTCTGTCCCTGCCACCTGAGCATCTACGATGCGGCGGGCAAGGTCTTGGACGGTCCCGCCCCGCGCCCTCTCGACCCGCTGCCGATCCAGGTGTCCGCGAGCGGAGAAGTGCAAATTATCGATATGGAATTCAAAGCCGGGACTAAGTCCCAAACGCGGATCGTCTAGATGAGCCACACCCCTTCTCCTAACACGCAGGCAACGATCGTCGAAAAAATCATCGACTTTGTCGATGAGCGAGTCGGGCTGAAGCTGCTCGCCGCCAAGATGCTCAATGAGCCGGTTCCCGGAGGCTCTCGCTGGGCCTATGTCTTCGGGTCGGTGCTGTTGTTTATCTTCATCATGCAGGCCATCACGGGCGTGCTGCTGATGTTCTACTATGTGCCCACCGCCGACCATGCCTACGCCAGCACACAGTACATTCTGCATGACGTCGATTATGGCTGGTTCCTGCTGAGCTACCATTTCTGGGGCTCCACGGCCATGGTGGTCTGTGTCTTTGCCCACATGTCCCAAGTCTTTCTCTGGGGCGCCTACAAGAAGCCCCGCGAATTGATCTGGTTGGTGGGCTTGGCGCTCTTCGGCATCGTCATGGGATTCGGCTTCACGGGCTATCTGCTTCCGTGGGACCAGCGGGCCTATTGGGCCACGACCGTCGGCGTCGAGATCATGGACAAGACGCCGTTGCTGGGCGACTTCATGGCGCGGTTCCTCAAGGGAGGCGCGACGCCAGGCCAAATGACGCTGAGCCGGTTCTTTGTCATTCACGTGATGGTGCTTCCCGCCGCCCTGATGGGGTTGGCCGGGTTGCATCTCTTCCTCTTCAGGACGGCCGGACCAGCCGGTCCATTCCGTGGCACGCCGGCAGAGCTGAAGGCGAAGACCGATTATTTCTTTCCGCGGCAGATCTGGAAAGACATCGTCGGGATGGCGACCGTGTTTGCCTGCATCTGCGCTCTGGCCTTCTGGGAGCCGGTGGTCTTGCTGGAAGAGGCGACGCCGGACCCGGGCGATTATCATCCGGAGCCGGAGTGGTATTTCCTCTTCTTGTTTCAACTGCTGCGGTTGAAGATGTTCTCCGGCGAGTTCGGGCAGTTTGTCGGGGCGATGGCCTTGCCCGGCGCCTTCATGGCCCTGCTGGCCGCGTTGCCCTTCATCGACCGGGATCCCGAGCGGAATATTTTCAAACGGCCTGTTGCGCTTATCGGATGGATGGTGGTCATGGCTGCGATCCTGATTTTCACGATCTCCGCCATTATCAACCGAGAGTTTTTGGATTAGTGGCGATCTCGCAGAACGGACTCGGCCTGCTATGAGCAACGAACGCGATTCAATGTGTCCCGCGCAGCTCGGGCTCGGTATTCTCTGGCCCGCCTTTTGGACCGGCTTGCCGATCAAGCTGGCATTCGTGCTCCTGTTTCTCTCGCTCGGAATGGTGCATTTTGAGACGAGAATCGGTCTTGCCTTTTTGATGCTCCTGACGAGCCCTGTCACCGTGTTCGCGCTTCCCACGATTACAGTCGGGCTGGAGTCGCACCTCGGCGAAGGGGCTGGCATTCCGTTGCTGTTCCTCTTGTCCATTCCCATCGATATCTGGGCGCTCGGGGTCGTGGGCCGCACATTTTTCCTCGAGCAGCTGAAGCGTGAGCCGCAAGAGGGGTTGGGGCTGACGCTCTGGTGGAAATGTGCGCTGGTCGGAGGGCTCTTTCTCCCGGTCCTCTGGGTGGTGGTGAGTTTCACGACGGACACCGCGATTGCGGCGTCCCATTCGATGTTCGAGCTGGACTTTCTCAAGTTCGTGCCGGTCGCGGAAAAAATCAGTATTGAGCTGGTCCTCTGGGGCACGGTGGCCACGGGGATGTTGCTGGGCTTGTTGACCGCCGGGCTGTGGCTCGTGGGGCGGATCATCCGCGGCACAGTGGAGTCGGCCGCGCCTGCGTCGGAGAATTATCAAAAGCTGATTACCCGCTGGGATCTGATGCGGGTGCCGGCGGACCAGGGGTTGATGCTGACGGCATTGACCGGCGTGGCGGTGGTCTTGTCGCTCCTGCTCTGGTCGTCCTTGCCGGTCTTTACGCCTCATCCGCATGAATGTTGTAAGAAGCCGGAAGTGAAGGCGGCGCAGGTTTTCAAACCGGTCGAGACGCTGAATAAAGACGAGAAGATGTTGGCGCAGCTCAGTGCGCAAGTCGAGGCGTTGGAAAAGCAGAAGGCGGAAGCCGACGCGGCCAATACGAAGAAGAGTAAGGGCAGTGCGGCGGCAGGCACAGCTGTAGTGAAAACGCCGGCGGCAACCGTGCCGGTTCCGTCTGCCGCCAAGAAACCGTAACGTGGGAGATGATGAGGTGAGGGCCATGCAACAACAGGGTGGATGGATTCAGAGATTTCTCCGGGCTGTCAAAGGCCAGGGGGGGATGCTCTCAGGGCTGTTGTGGGCCGTTGGCCTCCTCAGTCTTCCCGCGCTGGCCTTCGGGGCCGATGCCGCACCGGCCGCCGCGACCGAATATCGCGATATTCCCTACGTCGGCAGCCGCAACCTCGTCTGGGTGGTCGCGCAGCTCCACTTGCTGCTGGCGGGGTTCGTGTTGGGCGTGCCGATTTTCGCTTGGCTGTGCGAAGTCGTCGCCTGGAAGACCGGCGAAAAACGCTACGACAAACTCGCCAAAGAGTTTACCAAGCTCCTGACCTCGGCCTATGCCACGACGGCGCTCTTTGGCGGTATTCTGCTGTTCCTGCTAATTTCTTTCTATCCCAAGTTGATGAACTATTTGACCGATATCTTCTTTCCGTCGTTCATTGTTTATTGTCTTCTGTTCCTGGTTGAGACGGCGACGCTGTACCTCTATTGGTACGGCTGGGACGCGATGCAGGATGGCGGTAAGAAGAAGTTCCATATTTTCCTCGGCTTCATGCTGAACTTTTTCGCCTTCTTCATCATGATCGTGCCGAACTCCTGGGCCACGTTCCAGGCCAGCCCGGTCGTGCTGGCCGAGGGATCGGATCTCGCGCGGGCCTGGGCTGCGACCTGGAATCCCACCTGGTGGCCGGTGAACATTCACCGTCTAATCGCGAACGTGGTGCTGGGCGGTTACATCTGCGGCGCTTACGCCGGGATTCGCTACCTGTCTGCCAGAAATGCGGAAGAGCGAGACCACTACGATTGGATGGGGTACGTCGGGAACTTCATCGGGGTATTCGGTCTTTTGCCCCTCCCCTTTGCCGGTTACTGGCTCATGCGTGAAATTTATCAGTACAATCAGCAGATGGGCATTACGCTCATGGGCGGCTTCCTGTCCTGGCTCTTCATTCTGCAGGCCATGCTCATCGGCGTACTCTTTCTCGGCTCGAATTATTACTTCTGGCTGGGGATCACTTATCGCATTCCCGGTTCTGAGTTGAAGTACCGCAAGCCGATGTTGTCGATGCTGATCATTCTGCTCCTGTGTCTCGGTGTCTGGATGACGCCGCACTCCCTCGTGGCGAGCTTGGAGGAAGCGAGAAAGATGGGGGGCACCCACCATCCGCTGTTGGGAGTCTTTGGCGTTATGTCGGCGAAAATGACCGTATCAAACTTGATGATTCTGGTCACCTTCATGAGCTTTATCATGTATTGGCGCGCGGGCAAGGAGGAAACCGCCGGATGGGCGAAGGCCGCAAAAGCGGTTATGAGCTCGCTTCTAGTCCTCGCTGGAATCGCCGTCGTTGTCTTGGGCGTCTGGGGCTACTTCGTGCCAGCCATCGTCCGTATCAACTACTTCTCGACGTCGCAGGTGCTGATCGTGCTCTTCGTCATGCTGACGATCACGCCGCTGACGGCTCTACTGCTAAAGAGCGCTAAGACGACGACGGAGATGGTCTGGGGCAAGATGCCGCCTCGTGCCGGTTATGCCCTCGTCCTCAATGCGACCATGGTTATCCTGCTTATGACCCTGATGGGTTACGCCAGGTCGTCCTCGCGCGTTCATTGGCACGTCTATGGTGTGCTTCGAGATTCGTCGCAATACGCATTTTCGCCAGCGCTCGGGTTTGCGGCTGCGATCATGGCTTTGAACACATTTATTTTCTGCATGATTGTCGCGTTCATATTCTGGGTGGCCACGATGAGCGATAAGGCGAAGGCGTCGCATAGCTGAGGCGATCGATTTGGCAAGAGGAGTCCTATGAGCGAAGTTGCTAAATTACAGTTGATCGGTCTGATGATTGTGGGAAGCGGAGCCCTGATCCTGCTTCTAATTCGAGCCCAGTTTGCCCGGGTCATCGGATTCGTCGCCATGGTCCTCGGTCTTTTCACGCTCGTCGCGCTGTCGGTGCCGCAGATGGCATCCTTGCCGCCGGTCGAGGAAAAGTTTGACATTGCCACGGTGAAAACGCCGACCGACATGGCGACCATCGGACAGAAGATTTTCTTCAGCAAGGGCCAATGCGCCCTTTGCCATACGATCGGCCCCAGTGAGTCAGCCCGTTGCCCGGACCTGAAAGGGATCGGCGCTAAGCTGAGCCGCGAATTTCTGTTTGAAAGTTTGACGCAGCCTCAGGCCTACATCTATCTCGACTACCGCCATGAAGGCCAGCCGAAGGAATATCCGGCTCGGATGCCCTACATCAATAAGAACCCGATCGGGCTGTCCAAGAATGAGATTCTGTCGGTCATCGCCTTCCTGCAGCAAATGAGCGGGGAGCCGATTTCTGTCAATGTCGCTGAACTTGAAGTGCCGGGACAGGCGTCTGCCGCTCCGGTGAAGGTAGCTCAGTCCGGCCCAGTCGACGTGGCGCAAGCGCACTAGGAGGAACGTATGGGGGGCTCGTTGCTTAAGCCGGTCATCTTGATCGGGATCGTCTATATGATCTTGAAGTTCGTTGTGCCAAATATCCCTGGCTCGGCGCCGCTGCCAGCCAGCCTGATTTTCCTGTATCTGATGCTGACGACGTCGGGCATTGTGATCTTCGCCACCTTGAGCGGAGAGTCCAAAGACGCGTTCTGGGGACCGATTCAGCAGTTCCTGACCGGAGAGAACATCGGCGGGTTGCACGTGCTTCGGTACGGAGTGCTCTTGCTGTTCCCCCTGATCGTCGGCTGGCAGACGTATAACAGCACAGCGACCAGCGATGCGCCGCCTGCCGAAAACCGGACGATCCATCCAGCTCCTCCAGGTGAATATACCGGTCTCTCAAATCCTGTTGCCAAGACGCCCGATACGATTCAGCAGGGGAAGGGCTTCTATGCTGCATTCTGTTCCCCCTGCCATGGAGGAAATTTCGACGGGAAGGGGCCAGCCGCCAGAGGATTCAATCCTCCTCCAGCCAACTTCTCCGATCCCACGACGATCGCCATGCTTCAGGAAAGTTATCTTTTCTGGCGCATCAAGAAGGGCGGCGTCGGCCTCCCGATCGAGGGCATGCCGTGGAAGTCTGCGATGCCGCGCTGGGAAGTTGAGTTGCCTGACGAGTGGATCTGGAAAATCATCATGGGCGAGTATGATGGCGCGCATCAATCTCCCAGAACGTGGGAGTAGACGAGGGTAGGCCTCTATGCCTTCTGTGCTCGCGCACCGCGCACGCTCGGAAGGTGCTCGGTGGACGCGCGCAGTGGAAGGTGCAAGGCCCCACCCTCTGAGAAGTGAGTAGAGAGAGGACGAAATTTATGAAGCATAGACTGAGTAAAATCGCTACGGGCGTCGTTGCCGGTGTATTGCTGGCCATGGGATTCCTTGTTACAGAGCCTGTTGCGGCTCAAGAGGGCATCGCGGTTCGCGCCTCGATGGTGAAAGAATCCTTGCCGGCCGATGACCCGAATGCGGCAGTCTGGAGTAGCGTGATCCCGGCCACCTTTCCGATGTCGCCGCAAGTCCATTGGCCGAACCGCATTCTGGAAGCGACGGTTCGTGACCTGAACGTGCGCGCCTTGCATGACGGGACGAATGTCGCCATCCTTTTGGAATATGCCGATCCCTCGGAAGATCAGGACGATGCCGCCGCCATTGAATTCATGGTGGGCGACAAGAAGGCCCACTTTGCACATGGTCAGCCAATGGCGCAGGTGGAAGGCGGACCAGTCAACATCTGGTATTGGAAGAACAAAGATGCCAAAGGCGTGGACATGAATGCCAAGGGCTTCGGCACCCTCAGCGTGCAGCCGCACCAGGACGTCAAAGCCAAGGGCGCCTACGCCAACGGTGCCTGGAAAGTGGTCTTTACCAGGCCGCTCGCCACCGGACATCCGGAGGAAGATACCCAGATCACGACCGGTAGTTTCATGAACATCGCCTTCGCCGTCTGGGACGGGAAGAAGGACGCAAGCGGCGAGCTGAAAGAGAAGGGGTCGCAAAAAGCGGTCTCCTCCTGGTGGTATTTCCGCGCAGAAGCGCCACCGGACTACTCCGGCTATTATTACGCGGCTCTCGCCGTGGGCCTGGCTCTCGGATTTCAGTTCATTCTGATCCGCAAGCTAAAGAAAGGGCAATCAGCATGAAGGCGGCTCGGCTCTTTGCACTAGGAACGGTAGGTGGACTGATCGGCCTCTGGGCCATGGTGGCCGGCGGCTGCGCCAACGAGCAGCAGCAGAAGGGGCACGAACTCTACAGCCACTACTGCATGCATTGTCACGGTGAGAACGGACGCCAGAACGAAGGCTTCAATTGGTCGTCGATGCCGGATCCGAAGCCCAAAGATCTCTCGAATAAGTCGGAGATGGGCACCTTCAAGGACGAAGACATTTTCAGTACGATTTCCCGCGACATGAAGGACACGAGTCCCGGCGGCGACAAGATCGGCGACGACGATTTCGCCGTGCCCACCATGCCGACCTTCAAGTACACCTTGTCGGAGGATGAAATCTGGGCGATCGTCGGCTATGTTCGCGGCCTTCACGGCATGAAGCTGGAGTTTAAGGTCGAGGAACGGAAGAAAGAACTGGCGGCGGCGCTCCAAGCGGCGCAGAGCAAGTCGGACCAGGCTAAGCAGGCCTACGAGGCGGCCGAAAAGAAGGCGAGCGACGAAGCGGAGAAGAAGAGCGAAGAGTTGAAAAAGGACGTCGAGGTCGACGAGTCCACCTACGCTAAGGAACTGGCGGCCATGATCCAGGCGAAAAAAGATCTCGACGTCGCCCAGGCTGCTGTGACCCATTTTTCAACCAGGCCAGGCAAAGGCGTGAACGTTGCCCGCCCAGATCTGACTGTGAAGCCGGAGCAGGTGGCGGAGATGGTGGAACTCGGTAAGCGGCTCTACTCGAACAAGTACGGCTGCAACGGCTGCCACAGCATCGGCGCAGATGGCGGAAAGGTCGGACCGGCGCTCGACCGGGCAGGATTCCGCTTGAACGGGACCTGGATCTATCGCTGGGTGAAGAACCCTCAGGCGATGAAGCCGGAGACCAGAATGCCGGCGCTCGGGCTCAGCGATGCCGATGCGAAGGCCGTTACGATGTACTTGGGTACGTTGCGCGCGCCGAAGCCTGATGCCCCGATCGAAAAGCCAGCCGGCTGATCGCCGCCAACCGCAAGATGCTCAAAAAGGCCGTCTAGCAAGGCCGCAGCGAGTGAAGCCCTGAGGCGTACCCGGATGGTACGTTGATGGGCTGAGCGAAGCGAGAACGACGTGAGCGGACTGTCTCAGCATTCTTGCTAGAAGAGAAATCCCGCGACCATTCCCAGCAGAATGACGGCTCCTACCCACACATGTTGTTGAAACATGTGGAAGGCGGTAGGGGCCGAGACAACTCCCCTGATCTGTCCGGCCTGTTTCAGACCCCAGCCTCCCACGGCAGCAAGCACTGCATAGTAGACCCAGCCGATTTGGCTCAGCCAGCCAGCCAGTCCCAGCAGCAGTAACATCGCGCAGAGGGCCGTGCCGACGGCGATCCAGGTGGATGGGCCGAACAGCAGAGCCGAAGATTTCACGCCGATCCGGCGGTCGTCCTCCCTGTCTTGCAGGGCATAGATCGTATCGTAGCCAATCGCCCAGCAGACCGTCGCAGCAAAGAGGCACCAGGCAGGCGCGCCAATGGTGCCTCGCGAGGCGGTCCAGGTCATGATGGTGCCCCAGCCAAAGGCGATCCCCAGCATGGCTTGCGGGATATGGATGACCCGTTTCGCAAAAGGATAGAGGGCCGCCAGGAGGATGGCGATTGGACTCAGGAGGATCGTCTGCGCGTTTAACTGCAACACGAGCAGGCAGGCCACAGCGAGAAAGACTCCGAGGATCAGCAGGGCATGGGCCACGCTGAGTTCGCCTGAGGCGAGGGGCCTCGCCAGCGTGCGGGTCACATGGCGGTCGAACGAGCGATCCGCTAAATCGTTCAGCACGACTCCCGCGCTACGCATCACGAAAGACCCGGTGATGAAGATGGCCAGCAAGTGGAGGGGCGGCAGGCCGCGAGCCGCCAAGACCAGGGACCAGAGGGTCGGGAGCAGGAGGAGCCATGTTCCGGTCTGGCTCTGCAGGCGAATGAGCCGGCTGATGGCAGACCAGGATAGTTTCGGCCCCTGTAGCTGGAAAGAAGGTTTAGTCATGGCCTGAACTTAGCCGAGGGGTGAGGGGCTGTCAATTGTGGAGGGCGCTGCCAGGTGCCCTTCTTGCTCGCAGAACAGAGGATGGGATGGAAGCTGATGATCTTCCACTGCGCGCGGCCTCAGAAGGCCCTCGTTGGACGCGCGCAGTGGAAGATCGATCAGTTCCCGTCCCTGAATGTTGAGGGACGTGGAGGCTATTTCGTCGCGGCTCGTTGCGGCCTTGGGGAAATAATTCCGCTGGTTGTGCTGGCTGACTGATTTTCTGTATAAGAATGTGGTGCATGTGATTGATTCAGCAAGACCGTCCGTTCTCCTTCGCGCAACCTCATGGGTGAGCGCGGGGCTCTGTATCGTGGCATTGACTGGCTGCTCGCTCTTTTCCGGCCGCAATGGCGCGACCATTGGTTATTATCTCCCTCTCACCGTCCAGCTTCGCGCGGATGCCAGCATCGCAGGGGCGCAGATCTCCTATCAGGATGCCTGCGGCCAGCAGCAACCTCTGCCGCTCTCCGTTCCATTACAGGACGCGCTCAAACATAAAACCGGCCGCGTCTTCGAAAAGGTCCTGACCGGCGAGGCGGGCCCCTCGTCTGTGCCGGACGGCTATGTCGATGTCGCGCTGGGCATCATCCATCTCGATCTGGCGGTCGTGCGGCAGGCCAATAGAAGTTATCCCGCCACCGTCACGGTGGGATTGGATTTCGCCTACACGGCTGCCGATGGCACGGTCCTGCACAGCAAAAAAATCCAAAGCATCGGCCGCGGCGAGGTCGAGGTCACAGCCGTTTCCTGCGAAGTGAAGGGACTGGACAAGATTGCTCAGGAGGCCTTCGGTCTCGTGACGGACGGCATGGCCAAGCAACTGGGGACATCGAGCAAGATCCTCAATGCGGCAGACGCCAGGAAGGCCGGACGCGCCCAGGCTGCTGCGGCATCCGTTCCTCCTCCCTCTCCTGTGGCAGGCAGCGGAGTTTCCGCTCTGGCGCCCAAGCCGGCCGCGCCGCCATCGGCCGTATCAGTCTCTGCGCCGGCTTCAGTGGACGAATCCGCCAAGGTGATCTTCCGGGCGATCGTCCGTGACGAGAACCGTAATCAGGTGGTTCATAGCGGAGAAGCCCTCGCGATCGAACTGGAAGTTAAAAATGAAGGGCCGGGCATTGCCAAGGCGGTCGAATTGTCTGTGACCGCCATGCCTCCCTTGATCGAGCAGATCCCCGGCCTGGTTTCCATCGGCGATTTCCAGCCAGGCGAGGTCAAGCGTGTGACTGTGGACGGCAAGGTCGGCCTGGTCAAGGAGGCGGTGCAGGCGGAGTTGACGCTGGTCTTGCGGGCCGGGTCCTCGTCCGTCCAGCTGCCCAACGCGAAGAAGTTTCTGGTGGCCATGAAGCCTGAGTCCGCGAAGGAAGCCCAGGCGCAGCCGGTGGATGTCGATCAACTGCCGAAGTGGACTGGCCTGCTCAAACAGCCGAAGGCCGTCGGCATCGTCATCGGCGTGGGGCAGTTCCGGGAGAGCAGCCTAGCCAGGGTCAAGTATGCCACGCGGGATGCGGAGGTCATGGCCAGCTATCTCAAATCGGTCGGAGGCATTCCTCACGAGCGAGTACGCACCCTCCTGGATGCCCATGCCCTCAAGAGCGACTTGGTCGAGGTCTTGGACGAGTGGCTGCCGATGCATCTGGACCCGACCACGGTGGTCTATGTCTCGATTACGGGCAGAGGAGTCGTGGACCCCACGACCGGGGCCGTGTCGCTGTTGCTGTTCGACAGCACGCCGACCTCCAGCGCGAGACTCTATTCGTTGCGTCGGTTGCAGGA
>SYGW01000123.1 GCA_005800255.1 Nitrospiraceae bacterium
AGACATTACGGCTGCTTACAGACGCAGCCTCCACGAATCTGATCCAGCAACTCTCCGGCCCCCGATTGCAGAACGAAATTTTGGTGTTGTTCGCCGAACGGGATCCGGCGCGCGCGATTGCGCGCTTGGCGAAGCTGAAATTGCTTCGATTCCTCCACCGCCGTCTCTGTGCCAAGGCGGCGGTGACGCGAGTGGTTAGAGCTGTTCCCAAGGCGCTCGCCTGGTGGAGCAGTCGATCGCCTGATGCGGTGATCGATCGGTCGATCGTCTATCTCATGGCCTTGTCGAGCGAGTCCAGTCCGGTCGTGCTCGCTGTGATCATCAGGCGGTTGGCCTGTTCACGCGAGCAGGCGACGAAGCTGAGCGCCGGGGGGAAGCAACTCGATCGCAGATTGAAGAGACTCACCGAGAGAGGAGCCTTACGGCCATCGCAGGTCTATCGCCTGTTGGTCGATCTTCCGGACGAGGCGCTCGTGTTGCTCCTGTCGAAGCAGATGAGTCGTCAACAGGCGGCGCGATTAAGTTTATTGAGGCGATATCTGAAGGTCTATGAGAAAAGTAGGGCGGTTACGACGGTCTTAAAGGGGAGGGATCTTCAGGCCATGGGGCTGAAGCCTGGACCTCAGTACGGGGTCATTTTGGGGAAGTTGTTGGATGCGAGGATCGATGGCACGATCACCAGCGAGAGGGACGAACGGGCCTTCGTTCAGAAACAGCTCGGCGTTCGCGGGGATTGTTGATAAGGCAGCAGGATGTCCAAAAAGTTTGTCCAGCGCGGCCGCAGCCGATGAAAGCACCGGAGGCGTAGCCTCGGGCTACGTTGAGGATGCTTTCGAGGTGAGAATAAAGCCGGTGAACTTTTTCAGCATCCTGCCAGCAGTCTGCTAGTTCAGCGAGGTAATGGAGAGCGACACTTCATTCGGGAGCAAGATCGTCACGTTCGCTTGATGTGCCGGGTCCGGCTGAATGAGGGCAAACAGCGGCACAGGCTGAGGCACCCTGCTCGGAGGCAAGGCCAGCAGCAGGGGAAAGTCGAGCAACGGAGAAACCGTCGTCAGGCTGGCCAGGCGCAGGTGGAAGGCCATCAGGATGTCGTGCAGCCGCCCGGCTTGATCTTCTTCTGAAAGGGATTGGCTCGTGACAATCCCCGATTCCCAGAGAGGTCTGGTGATCGTGACGGGAAATGAAATACCGAGTTGCAAGGCGGTCGGCGTCACGTCGATCAAGGTTCCTGCCTGAATCGCCGCGTCCCGGTCACGCAGGTTGAACGGTGCGACAGTGCCTTCTACCAATTCATGCCCGCCGGCTGGCTCTTGTTCGAGAGGCTCTTGAAGTTGGAGCGCGTCGGTCTCTGCCGTAAGAGACTCGGCGAATGTTTCGGTTTGGGCCGGGGCTGGCGCTTCGGTTTCTGCCTGGGGCAAAGCCTTTACGATTCCGTCATACACCACGCGCGCCGATGCAGATCAGGCATCATTGAAGGGACGGCCCGCGAAGGCGGCGTTAGCGGCTTTCTTTTCGTCGTAGGTCAGGGCTTTGGGTGGTGGTGTATTAGTCATGATGTAAGTGTAAGCCGCTTTGGCGGGATGTCAAGGGCCGGTCTGTTTGATGTTGATTCGGCAGCGATTATTCCGGTCGCGGCCTACTGTTGGCGGTCTAGGTGCGTCGCCGGAGGGTGCATGGTATAGTCGCGGCCATGGCACGAATCGACTTTTATCAGGTGTTGGGGGTCTCTCGCGACGCGTCTGACGACGCGATTAAGAAAGCCTACCGGAAGCTGGTTTTTCAGCACCATCCCGATCGCCATCCCGACAGCGCGCAGGCTGAATCCAAGATTCGTGAAATCAATGCCGCCTATGAAATCATTGGCGATTCCGAGAAGCGTCGCAACTATGACCGGCTTAACTGGGGCGATGAGGCAACCAGAGATGAAGCCGCAGATCCGACTGTCATTCTCGATGAGATGGAACAGAAGCTCTTCGATGAGGGGCGCAAGGAAGTGTTTGCGGTTTTGATGAAAGACGTGATGCGGATCAGGTTTGAGCTCGCCGTGATTCGTGAGCGGACCGTGGCGGATCAAGGGTATGACACGTTCAAAGACGCCATGCTGCAGGCTCGGGCATCAGAGGTCATGGATGAACTGGTGACTCCGGAGATGGAGGGGCGCAAACAGCGGCTCATCGAAGTGGCGTTGGAGATGCTGCTGTCTCAGGGGGTGGCCAAGCGAGGTGATGCGGGAGGAGTCAGGGCGTTACGCGGGCAGCTGGAGGAGGTGTTTCGCAAGGGGCGGAAGAAGGGCTATGCCGCAGCGCTGGAGCTCTTTTACGAAAGACGGTAGACGTGAAACGTAAAAGGTGAAATGACGGAAGTTCTTCTCGTTTTACGGCTCACCTTTCACGTCTCACGTCCCCGACAGATGTCCCGCCACGAACCGTCCCGCCTGCATGACCCCGATAATTCTGTCCCGGTCGCGGAGTTGCTCGATGTGGCGAAGCGGATTTCCCTCGAAGAGGAGAAGGTCAGCCAGTTTTCCCTTCTCGATGGTTCCTGCCTGGTCCTGAATTCCGATTAAGCGTGCAGCGAAGGCAGTCGAGGCGAGGATCGCTTGCATCGGGCTCATTCCGAAGGCGACCATCCGTTCGAGCTCCTGGGCGTTTTCGCCATGGAAATTAAAGGGCGTCCCCGCGTCCGTCCCCATCGCAATCTGGACTCCGTCCCGCAAAGCGTTCTTGAAGCTCACGGCATGACGCTTCGTCATGGCTTTGGCCTTGTCGCGCGCGCTGTCCGGCACGCCGCACCCGAGCCGGCAGGAGGCGGTGGTGGCGAGCGCGGAGAGGGTCGGCACCATGAAGACGGCGTGCTCCTTCATGAGGGTGGCCGCTTCTTTGTCCATGAGCGTGGCATGTTCGATCGAATGGACTCCGGCGCGGATCGCATTCTTCATCCCCGACGATCCATGGGCATGGGCGGCGACCTTCCGCCCGGCCAGCTGCGCTTCCTCGACGGCGGCCTGGATCTCTTCAATCGTCATTTGCGCCTGGTCCGGTGAGGTGCCCGGCGTGAGGACCCCGCCCGAGGCAATGACTTTAATGACGCCGGCTCCGGCGGCGATTTGTTCGCGCACGACGGAACGGACCTGCTTGACTCCCTTCACCTCCTGCCCGATAAATCTGGCATGGCCGCCGATCATGCAAATGGCCAGGCCTGCCCCGACAATGCGAGGCCCTTTCACGAGGCCTGTCTCGATGGCCTGTTGCAGCGTGAAGATGGAATGGTCCCGCGATCCCACGTCGCGCACGGTGGTGAAGCCTGCTTCCAGGGTCTCGCGCGCAGCCCGGCTGGCTTTGAGCAGGTTCAGGGCTGGTGCTTCTTTGGCGATCGCGGCGACGACGTCCGGTTCGGCTCCGAGGCAGAAGTGCACGTGACAGTCGATCAAGCCAGGCAACAGGGTCAGTCCCCGGCCATCGATTTTGGCCGCGCCGCGTGGAATCGAGAGGTCCCGGTCCGATCCGACTGCGGCAATCGTGGCCCCGCGAATGATCACAGTGGCCCGTTCGATGGTTCGACCGGTTCCGTCGATGACGCGCACGGAGCGAATGGCGAGGGTGGTCATGGTAAATCGATGGGAATGGTGATGATGATGCCGCCCATGACATCGCCGATTTTGTAGTCGCGGCGCGGGCTGTTGGGATGTGCGTTGTGGCAGGTGACGCAGGACTGGACCACCGCCCGGTCCGGGTAGATGGTTTGGTAGTAGCGGCCTCCGTCGATCCTGACGAATCCGCCGATCGGCTTCGAGGGGTCCTTGGCGACGGTCTCGAGCCCCTTTCGCTCGAAATCGGTCGTGGCACCATTCCAGACATAGATCGGCGTTATGCTGGCCAGGCGGAACGTGAACTTGAGATTTTTTTGCGCAACCAGCCGTCCGGACTCCAGGAGGAACTGCGCGGGAAGGGGGACGCCTTTTTCGTCGCGCCAATGTTCGACGGCTTCGGCCAGACCGGCCTGATGGAGTTTGCCGACGACGTTTTCCGTGTAGTTGGTCCGGTTGGACTCGATGAGCGCATGAATATAGGACGCGGCCTTGTCCGGCGGAACGAGGTCCGATTTCATGCGATCGGCCAGCGTCAGGGCCAAGATCCAGTACGAGACCACCGCGACAAAGGCAAAGGCTCCGCCGCCGAGCACCCAGAGTAATGGTTTGTTGTTCATGCGATTTATGTCCTTTGTCGTCAAGATGCCATGCGGCTATAGATCCGTGCCGCAGCCTGGAGCGCGACTCCGGGAGTGGAGAGCCAGCCTCGCCGGATAAACAGTTCTTCCAGGGCGTTGAGCAGGGTCAAGACATGCGCTTCAGTCGACGATTCACCCATCAAGCCGATGCGCCAGACTTTCCCCTTGAGCGGGCCGAGCCCTCCGCCGATTTCAATCCCATAGGTCGAGAGAAGGTTCATCCGTATCTCGGCTTCAGGAATGTGAGAGGGGACTGTGACACAGGTTAACATCGGGAGTCGATGGCCAGCCGGGGGGAGGGGCAAGAGCCCGAGTTGGGCCAAGCCGGCGAGCAGGGCTTCGCTATTGAGTTGATGGCGGGCGAAGCGCGACGGCAGCCCTTCTTCTTCGACGAGGCGCAAGGCCTCCCGCAGGGCATAGAGCATGGAGATTGGCGCCGTATGGTGGTAGGCCCTGGCACCTTCGGCCCAGTAGTCCGCAATCAAGGCCATATCGAAATACCAACTCTGGCAGGGGCTGCGTCTGGCCTTGATGGAGGCCAAGGCCCGGTCGCTGAGGGTGAAGGGCGCGAGGCCTGGCTGGCAGCTCAGGCATTTCTGGGTGCCGCTATAGCAGACATCAATGCCCCACCGGTCGATCTCGACCGGTATGCCGCCCAGCGAGGTGACGGCATCCACGAGGAAGAGCGCGTCATGGGTGCGACAGAGGTGGGCGATCGGTTCAAGCGGTTGCCAGACGCCGGTCGAGGTTTCGGCCTGCACGATCGCCACGGCTTTCACCGGGCCGGATCGGCTCAGGGCCTGTTCGATGGCAGCTGGATCGATGATCTGGCCCCAGGGAGCTTCGACGCGAATGGCTTTGCCGCCGCAGCGTTCGACGGTGGTGGCCCATCTCGTGCCAAATACGCCATTGACCCCGACGATGACCGCATCCCCAGGCTCAACGGTATTGACGATCGAGGCTTCCATCCCGGCCGAGCCTGTGCCAGAGACGGCGATGGTGAAGCGGTTGTCGGTTTGAAACACGAGCCGCAGCAGGGTCTGGATATCGTTCATGACGCCCAGGAAGGCTGGGTCCAGGTGGCCGATGAGCGGCATCGAGAGCGCGCGGAGGACTCGCGGATGCACCATGCTTGGCCCTGGGCCAAGGAGCAGCCGGCGAGGGGGTGTAAAGTTCTGAACTGGCATAGCGCTCCGATATGAGGAAGCCAGTATAGCGGAGTTCAGTCGCTTTCGGCCACGGGTATTCTGCGCCGGTCCGTTCGTTCGTTCGCGCGAAAGGGGTTTCGAGCCCGAAAAACCGCGTGTTATAGTCACCAGGATGATGGAACCAGTCTCTGCTCCCAAAGAACCGAAAGAGTATCGCTCGTGGTGGCGTGCCACCTACGTGCCGCCGTTGACCGGGGGGCGGCCTGGGCGATTTTCGCCCATGGTGACGTGGTTGGCGGCCTTCGTGCTTGTGGCGGCGTTGCTGTCGGTGGTTCTGCTATCGGCTTCCTCCTCTAAACTGGAGCGGATCGAGGCGCCGGAGCAAGCCCTCAGTCTGATGGTCAGTCGGACTATGGATGCGCAGGAAGGACTGAAGCGAGCGCCCCAATGGGAGCAGCAGCTTTTTGTCTGGACCTCTGGCGGGAACGAGACGGAACAGGCCCATGCCATCGAATGGTATCGAGAGCTTGCGGGGGTCTCGACCGATCCGCTCGTGCCGCTGCAGCTGGCGATTCTCCAAGCCGAGGCAGGCCATGTGTCCCAGGCGCTCCTTTCCGCGCATGAGTGGGCCGATGCCGAGGACCCGCTTCCGCAGTTTGCCGATCTGGTGCGGGCCGCGTATGGCGAAGGCGCGGCTCCTGACGCGGATCGGTATATGGTGTGGCAAGCTGAGCTGGCCGAGCTGTTGCCTGCCGGCTGGTTTTACGATCGTCTGGCCGAACGGCTGGCGCGCCGCGCCAACGATGTGGCGCTGTTATCCAGGATTCAGGAACAGGCGGCGGTGCGCGTCGATCGCCAATTTGTCTGGTCGCATCGCATTACGCTTGTTGAGCTTGGCGCGATGGTCGTTGGCACGGTGGTTTGTTTGCTGCTGTGGCTTAACCGGAGCGAGGCGGCTCGTTTCGTCCGGCTCCATGAGCCTGGCGTGCCGCCGCCGTGGCCTGGCGCGATCGGGGCGGCCGTGTTGCTTCGCGGGGGCGCGCTGGGGGCGATAGGCACGGCGCTGTTTTTGATCTATGCGTCGCCGGATAATGCCCCGCTCCGGGCCTTGGTCATTCCCTTGACCAATGTGCCCTTGCTCTTCTTGGCCTACCGGCACCTCTTCCGTCCGTCCGGTATGACGCTCGAAGAAGGGTTCGGCTTGGAAATCGGATGGGCGAATGTCGGACGTCTGCTGACGGTGGTCGTGGCGGTGGTGGCAGCAGGGCTCTGGGGCGAGTGGGTGATGGATCGGCTGTCGGAGCCGTTTCACCTGACGAGCCATTGGACCGAATGGTTCGACGCCGATCTGGCTTGGGGCTCTCCGTCCCTGACGGCCATTAGCGGCATCGAATATGTGGTGTTCGCGCCGCTGTTCGAGGAACTGGCCTTTCGCGGCATTCTGTTCGCAATCTTGCGCAGAAAGTTTTCCTTCCTGCCGGCTGCGCTGATTAGCGCCGGCATCTTCGCGGTCGCCCATGGCTATGGATTGATCGGTTTCGCCAGTGTGCTCTGGAGCGGGTTGCTCTGGGCTTGGCTCTATGAGAAAACCGGGAGTCTCTTGCCAGGGATCTTGGCTCATGCCATCAATAATTTGCTGGTCTGTCTCTCCGTCATGGCCCTCCTCCGCCTCTAGCAGGCTTGTGGCAGGATGGTGAAAATGCCTTCCAGTTTCGTTCTTGGCTCATCGCAATCCTCAACGTACCCTACGGGTACGCTTCCGGTTGCGACTCGCCTGCGGCCTTGCTGGAAGCCATTTTGACCATCCTGTGCTTAGTTCTCGCCTACTGATTCGATCAACGAAAGAGCTTGGTAGAGGTCCTGGTACTTCAGTTCATAGCCAAGTTCTGCTCGAAGCTTGGTATTGCTGATTCGTTTACCCGGTGAGAGGTCTTCTTGTGTTGCTGCCGGGATTACGCCCCAGCGTTGCTGGGCTGTTGCGCAGATCTCGTGCCAGGTATAAGGGATGCCGTCGCTGACGTTATAGGCTTCGCCTGGCGTTCCTTTTTCGATTGCGGCCAGGCAGATTGCAGCCAGGTCCTCTCCATGAATCAGGTTTACGTATTTTCTCGATGGGCCGACGCGGCCTTGTGTGATCCAATCCAACGGGTTTCTTCCTGGTCCATAGATGCCTGCTACGCGCAGCAGGATGGCGCCGAGTTCGTTGCGTAAATATTCTTCTCCCTGTACCCGTGGTTTGGTCCGGTCGATCGGGGCCGCTTCGTCGATCCAGAGTGGGGGATAGTCGGTGGAATCGTCTGATACCTCGTAGGCGGAGGTGCTGCCGAGTACGACGAGTCGGTTGAATCGTGAACGTTGCGTCTTGGCCCAGGCCTGAACTGCTGCTAAGGGGCTGGCGGGAAAGCACCAGATGAGGTCTGCCCAGGCTGGCAGATGATCCCAGGTCGCAGGGCGGGCCAGATCGAACTCCAGACGCTGCGAGAGAGGCACCGTCGGAAGTTGCTGCGCCGGGTTCCGGCTGGTGCCCCAGGTGGTGGTGCCTCGCTGGACGGTCAGCGGCAAGATGAACCGGCCCGTATAGCCGCAGCCAAGGATGATCAGGGGCCGATCCGTCTGGCTGGTCTGTGCTTGTTTGTTGTTCTGTTGGTCCATTGCTGGTATCTTCCCATAGCACCGTGGGATGCGACAACGTGGAATCGATCCGGTCCAGCGCTATCTGCGTGAACTCTTTCAACAGTGGACAATGGCCCATGAAACTGACAATGGTTTCAGGAGCCATTGATTTGTTTGCCTTTCATGACATGAATCCATTTCATCGGTTCTGCCTCTTACGTTCTACAAGGTGATCGTTACGGGCGAGGAGGAACGTTATGGTGTCTGGAGATTTGGCTCGAGTAGGGTCCTATCTGTCCGTGCTGGGCATCATGGCAACGTGGGAACTGCTGGCGCCGCGCCGGAAGTTGACTGCGTCGAAACTCTGCCGGTGGGGCGGGAATCTCACGATCGTGGTGTTGAATACGATCATTGCCAGACTATTGTTTGCAGGAGGTGTCGCGGCGACGGCGGTGATGGCGCAGGAGCATGGCTGGGGTCTGTTGAACTGGGTCGATTGGCCGGCCTGGCTTGAAATGGGTTTGGCGGTGGTGTTGCTCGATCTGGTGATCTACTTGCAGCATCAGGTGTTTCATGGGGTCCCGTTTCTCTGGCGGTTTCACATGATGCATCACTCAGATCTGGATTTGGATGTGTCCAGCGGGGTGCGGTTTCATCCGGTGGAGATGGTCATCTCGCTGCTGGTGAAGAGTGCGGCGGTGCTGGCCTTGGGGGTTGCTCCCTTGGCGGTGGTTGCCTTTGAGATCGTGCTGAATGGCACGGCCCTGTTCAATCACAGTAATGTGAGGATTCCCTTGAGCATCGAGCCGGTGCTCCGGTGGTTCATTGTGACTCCGGACATGCATCGCATCCACCATTCTGTGGACCCGCGCGAGACCAATAGCAACTATGGATTCAATGTGCCCTGGTGGGACCGGCTCTTCGGGACGTATTGCGCGGAACCGGCCTTAGGGCAATTGGGGATGAAGATCGGCCTTGAACATCTCGGCCCTCCGGTCTGTTTGAACCTGTTCATGATGCTGCGGTTCCCTTTTGTCGCGACGCTCGGGCGGTATGCTGGACGTACCTAACCGTAAAAAGTAAGACGTGAAAGGTGAGACGTAGGGCCGCGGATTGTTTTGCCCGCAAAACTTTTACATTTGACGTCTTATGTCTCACGCACTCCCAGCCGTTCCATCGCGATTCGCTTCAGGCCTCGCAGGTCCATTTTCCCTGTGCCCAGTACCGGCAACGCTTCGACTTTGATGAAGTTCGTGCGTGAAGGAATAAAGAGGTTCGGCAGGCCGTTTGCCGCGAGCTTGGCGACGAGACCGGGAATCTGCGCCTCCTTCAAGGTGTGAAGGACCGCGAGCTGCTCCCCCTTTTGTTCATCGGGAATGCCGGTGACGGCAAAAGTCTGTGTCTCCAGGCCGAGCGCCTGATGTAGCGCCTCTTCGACCTGCCCATGTTGAACCATTTCCCCGCCGATCTTGGAGAAGCGCGAGAGCCGATCCGTGATAGTCAGAAATCCGTCGTCATCCAGCGTGACGATATCGCCGGTGATGTACCAGCCATCGCGCAGGGCCTGGGCGGTCAGGTCCTCACGCTCCAAGTAGCCCTGCATGACGTTAGGACCTTTGACCAGCAACATGCCGGGCAGACCCGGCGGCAAGGGCGTGAAGCTGTCCGGATCGACGATCTGCACGGAGACGCCCGGTAGCGGTTGGCCCACGGTTCCCCGCCTGGAGGCCGGTTGATAGTACCCGGCGGCCCGGAAGTCCGGACAATTGACGGAGATGACGGGGGCGCATTCCGTCACGCCGTAGCCTTCGATGGGGGCGATGCCAAACCGATCTTCAAAGGCCCGCGCGAGGCGGGCCGGCAGTTTCTCCGCGCCGGTCAGGACCACGCGCAGCGAACTGAATTGCTCTGGGGTGCAGCGGCGTTGATAGAGTTGGAGAAAGGTCGGCGTGGTGACGAGGAACGTGAGGCGGTAGCGGCGCACGAGCTCGCCGATGACGGTGACGTCGAGCGGGGAGGGGTGAAAGACCATGCCCGCGTTGTTGTGCATGATTAGCCAGAAGATGAGATAGCCGAAGGAGTGGAAGAAGGGCAGGATCCCCAGCACTCGTTCCCGTTGATAGAGGTGAAGCATCTGGCTGGCCCCCTGCACATTGGCGTCAATGTTGAAGTGAGACAGCATCACGCCTTTGGGCTCGCCGGTGCTGCCGCTGCTGAAGATGATGGTCGCGAGATCGTCCATCGTCAGCTGGGTCTTTTGCCCGCAGGCCAGTTCGATGAGCCGCGCCGGGGCGCAGAGGGCGAGGAGACTCGCGGCGAGTTTCTGCCTTGGACCGATCCTGCGCGCCACGTCTTCCAACCATATAATTGACGGTCCGTCCGGCAGATCCAACTTGGCTTTCTCGACAAAGGTCCGGCTGGTGACGATCGTGCGGAGGTCCGCGAGCCGCACGGCTGCTTCAAGGCCTGCTTTGCCGACCGTGTAGCTCAGGTTCACGCTGGTCTTCCCACAGAGAGGTGCAGCCACATTGACGAGTGCGGCCGCGACGGTCGGAGGGAGGAGGAGGCCGACATGGCGCTGGTCCATCCAGAGAGGCCGCAATGCTCTGGCGAGCAGGATGGAGCCGATCAGGGCCTGGAGCGACGAGACGGACTGGCGGGTTTGGTCCGCCATGGCGAAGCGGAAGGGATGCCGCCTCATGGCACGGATGAAGGTCCGGTGCAGCGGGCAGCGGTCCTGTTTGCGGAGGCTCCAAGCTGCTTCGCCGAGAGAGCGAATGGCGCTGCGAATGTCATGGGCCGAGGTCTCTGGCGGAAGCGGAGCCCCGAATGAGACGGTCACAGGATAGGGAATCCGTTCCGGCATTTTTGAGAGAAATCTTCCTCGATTAAAGCTGAAGAGACTGCCCCAGATGCGATCCAGATGAACCGGAACGATGGGGGCGCTTCGGCCTTTCATGATCCGTTCGAATCCCCGGCGAAAGGGGAGCAGGGTGCCGGTTCTCGTGATCTGACCTTCCGGAAAAATGCAGACGATTTCGCCCCTGTCGAGCGCCGCTCCTGCTTCGCGCAGCGCATGCAGGATGACGCGAAGTCCTCCCTGCGACGAAATCGGAATCATGCCGAGCAGCTTCATGAAGGGTTTGAGAATCGGCAATTCCGCATACTGTTCATCGACGACGAACCGGATCGGCCGGTCGAGGCTGGCGATCAGCAGGAACCCGTCGATGAAGGATACATGGTTGGGAACCAGCAATGCGCCACCTTGGAGGGGGACATGCTCATGTCCGACAATCCTCAGGCGGTAGAGACTATTGGTGAGGACGGCCAAGACCGCTCGGAGCAACGCATCCGGCAGGAGCCAGAGCGCCCAGCCAGTGCCGATGACGGTGAACGAGGCAGTGGCGAGAAAGATTCCGGTCGTGGAGACCCCACTCTGGGCCAGGGCTCCTGCTCCCAGCGATCCGAGCAGAATGCCGGTGAAGACGCAGGTGTTTTCGAAGGCGATGACCGAGCCCCGGCGTTCGTTCGGCGCGCGCCATTGGATGAGGGCATTGAGCGGCACAAAGATCAGCGCACTGGCCAGGCCCAGCAGGCCCATGAGTACGAGCGTTGCCGGCAAGTCTGGTGCGAGAAAACCCACGGCGGACAATAGGATAGCGACTCCGGCCGCGCCTAGCGGAATCAACCCATATTCCACGCGGGCCTGTGACCATCGTCCCACCAGTTTGGCGCCAAGACCGATTCCAATGGAGAGAGTCATGAGCGGCAGGCCCGATTGCCAGTCCGACAGGCCCAGGACTGCCTTGACATAGATCAGAATGTTTTGGGCGAAGAGGCTGGCGATGGTCCAGAAGAAGACTGCACCAATCACCGCGAGGCGAAGCATCCGGTCTGACGCCAGCGCCGACCAGGCTCCCTGAAGGGTATTGCGGAGACCGCCTGTTGATCGCGCCGCGGGAACCGGGGGAATGGTCCAGGCAGCAGCCAATCCGGCGAGCGCGAGGAGCGCGAGGCCCAGCGGAGCCAGCCAGAGGGAGGGGCCGGAGAGGAACAATAGGATGCCTGGCGCGGCGGTTCCAGTGAGGATGGCCAGGAACGTCCACATTTCAAGCTGCCCGTTGCCTGCCGCCAGTTTCTCGTGCGGCAGGAGTTCGGCCAGAATGCCGTATTTGGCCGGGCTGAATAACGCGCTGTGGATGCCCATACAGCCCAGCACGGTCAACGGCAGGATGCCTCCGGCTGGATTGCTCCAGAGGGCTGCGGTGGCCGAACCCATCAAGAGCACCTCCACCGACTTCATCATGATGATGATGGTGCGTTTGCTGACTCGATCGGCCAGGACACCGGCGACGATGGAGATCAGAGCCAGCGGGAGGGTGAAGACGATAAAGGCCAGGGCCGTCTGGGTTTGCGCGGCGGTTTCAAATTCCGGTCCCGGTGCGATGGTGCCGGCGAGTTGCCGGATGGCCAGCAGGGCCACCATCAGCTTCCAGGCATTGTCGTTGAAGGCGCCGATGAACTGGGCGATGAGCAAGCCGCGGAGAGGCTGGGGGGGCGAGGGGCTTGTGCTGATGGGTGTCGTCACACTATGCCTTAGACTGTGTGTCCTGCGAGGTTCCTGGGACCGGCAACCCTTCCAGCTGCATGATCCGCAGCGCGTTGGTTGTGGGGCAGGGGCCCGGCCTGAGCTGGTAGTCGAAGAGCAGTTCGCCTGCTGCCACCGTTTCCTGGAAATGGGCATTGGTCACGCTCGGGACGCTGCGCTCCAATTCCGTCAATTCCAAATCGTGGGTGGTGACAAGGCCGAAGCCGTGGCTTGTGGCTAGGGCGGTGATGAAGGAGTGGCTCCCGATCAACCGTTCACGATTGTTGGTCCCCTTGAAAATTTCGTCGATCAAGAAGAGCACCGGCGGTTGGCTCCGGTCCGTCGCTTCGTCGAGCAATGATTTCAGCCGTTTCACTTCCGCATAGAAAAACGAGAGGCCTGCGTCGAGCGAGTCGTCCACGCGGATGCAGCAGGCCATTCGCAGCCAGGTCCATTCGAATTGACTGGCGCAGACCGGGGCGCCGGCTTGCGCGAGGCACAGGTTCATGCCGATGGTGCGGAGGAAGGTGCTCTTGCCGGACATGTTGGAGCCGGTCACGAGCAGAATCTGACCGAGACCCCGGAGTGAGAAGTCGTTGGCCACGCGCGATGCAGCCGGGATCAGAGGATGGACGAGGTTACGAGCGGTGCAGCGCACGGCGGTTCCATTTTGTTGGTTGTCGGATTGAAGGGATGACGGCCAGATATAGGCTGGGTGCAGATGGGCGAAGGTGCCCAAGGCTGCCGCCGCTTCGACCTCTGCGAGCCGATCCAGCCAGAGGGGCAGGCGATCACGGATCTGATCCTGAATCTGGCCCAGCTTCCTGACGTACCAGAGGTCCCAGGGACAGAGGGCATTCGCGGCCAGGTGCACGAGCGGATGGGCTTTGATGCTGACGGCATGGAGTATCTTCGTGGCCTGCCGGATCAGGCGGAGCGGCGTCTGGTCGCTGTTGGCGAGGGGAGCCCAGGTGCTGGCGAGGGCCGAGGGAGACCGTTTCGCGTGGCGGTCGATGTATCCGAGGACCTTGCCGAGTTTTTCTACTTCATGGTGCAGGCCCACCGCCTGTTCGAGCAGTTCTTCTCCCTGGTCCGTGAAGAAATAGAGCAGGGCGTAGAGGCCGAAGGAAAACATCCAGTAGCCCGGCAGCCAATTCAGCAGTGCGGCGAGCCCGAGTCCTGCGGTGGTCGCTGCGAGGAGGGCTTGCAGGGGCAGGATGATATGCAGCCGGGGGATCTCCAGACGATGTTGCAGCACCGCAGCTAAGCGATGGCCGTCGATTTCCTGCTCTCCGAGCAACCGGGCTTCCAGCGTG
Source organism: Nitrospiraceae bacterium (assembly GCA_005800255.1). Next base: position 13,896 of record SYGW01000123.1, read on the forward strand.
AGACGATCTCGAAAGAGTGGACGTGCCGTCAGTTCGCGAACCAATGTCTGGCGCGCGGCCCATTCGTCTTGGGCCGGAGGTTGCGTGAGCAGCCAGGAGGCCAAGCGTTCGCGACCCTGTGAAGAGACCGTGGTATCGAGCAGGTGGAATAATGAATGGGGGCCGACGAGATCCAGATCCTTGGCGTAGAGATGGTTGTCCGGCGCGGCAGAGGCCCGTTCGGGGAGCCGGTCCCAGTCGAGGCGGAGGCGGGCCAGATGGGTCTGTTTGATATGTTGCCATTGGCGGAGCCGATGAATCCGCTGTTCCAGCCTGGTATGATAGCGGGCCACGAGCAGGAAGAGGGCGAGGAAGCTGCCGAGCGACAGATTGCCGGCCTGGTACCAGCCGAGCCTGTAGAGGGTGATCGTGCAGAACAGCGCGGTCACGAAGAGGATCAAGCGCCAGCGCGTGAGCGTGGCGCTGGCCCGATGACCCTGCACGAGCAATCGCGAAGTTCGGCTCAGCAGCCGCTGCAGCGTCTGTTCGCGCGAAGAAGTTTCTGGGGAGCGTCGGTTGTCCTGCATGGTCGCTTCGACCTTACTGGATGGGCCTGACTCCGTCAATAATGAAGAGGACAGGGTGTCATGGCACAGGACTGGATTGAGGTCACGATTCATACCGATATCGATGCGGGCGAACTGTTAGGCGCTTTGTCGGACCCCTTCGCGCAGGGGGCCTGGCAGGATGGTGGGACGGTTCATCTCTATTGGCCGGGCGACCGGTGGAGCGCCGATCATGTGGCGGCGCTTCGTGCCGTGCTGCAACAATTCGGTGATGCAACGGCTGAACTGTCAGTCCGGCCGGTGCCGGATCGGGATTGGAATAGGCAATGGGCTCAGTCGGTCCGGCCGATCAGGATCGGACGGAGGATTGTGATCAGGCCGAGCTGGGAGACGACGACATTGCAGGCGGGGGACATTGAAATTGTGCTCGATCCGAAACAGGCCTTCGGGACCGGGCACCATGCGACGACCAGGATGTTGCTCGAATGGCTGGAAGAACTGATTCATGGCGGCGAGGCCGTGCTGGATGTGGGGTCTGGGAGCGGCATCCTGGCGATGGTGGCCTTGCGGCTGGGAGCTGCCTCGGCCCTGGGGGTGGAATGCGACCCTGTCGCGGTGGACTGCGCGAGGGATTATGCACGCGAGAATGGCTTCGGTCAGGAGTTGGAATTAGTCTGCGGGACGCTGAGCGATGTGGGGGGGCGGATCAAGCCGGATCTGGTGTTGGCGAATCTCGATCGGCAGACGCTGCTCTTGTTGTGCGATGAACTCGCGCCCTATGTGAATCATGGCGCGCGGCTGTTGCTGTCCGGCGTGCTGCTCGATCAAGAAGCAGAAGTGCTTGCGGCATTCTCCAAGGTTGGCGCCTGCTTCTTTCGACGGCGGGAACAGGATGGGTGGGTGGCGCTGGAGTTGCTGAGGGCTGAATCCTGCGAAGGGGCAGCGCGTGACTGACATGGAACGACCGTCTCATCCCTGCCTGTACCAGGTTAATGTGTCAGATGGGGGTGTGCCGAAACGTCCGGTCCAGGAAGCGATGATCGCCAAAGCCGGCGTCGAGGGCGATCGGCAACGAAATCTCAAAGTGCATGGAGGGCCTGATCGGGCCGTCTGCCTCTTTTCGCGTGAATTGCTTGAGCGGCTGCAAGAAGAAGGTCATCCAATCCAGGCTGGGTCATCGGGGGAGAATCTGACGTTGGCCGGGGTGGAGTGGGGCCTTATCAAACCCGGCGTGACGTTATCGATCGGGCCTGACGTGCAGCTGGAAGTGACGAGCTACACGGTTCCGTGCAGTCATAACGCCCAGTGGTTTCAGGACGGGGACTATCACAGGATCTCTCAGAAGAAGAATCCCGGTTGGAGCCGAGTCTATGCGAAGGTGTTGCGTGCAGGGCTCGTGCGGCCTGGCGATGCCGTAGAGGTAAGGAACTGAGAGTGGAGCGCAGGTTTCGGATGGTAGGGTTGGCTGGATGAGTGGTTTGGCCCCCTGTATCTGAAAGCCCGGTGGTTCAGGGAGGGGGCCACACGCACATTTTCCTGAGGCGGAATTCAGGAAGGGCTTAGTTCAACGCATCCTTCAGTGCCTTGCCCGGCTTGAATTTTGGAACTTTGGCTGCTTTGATTTTGAGGGCCTTGCCCGTACGGGGGTTGCGACCGACGCGAGCGGCCCGGTGGCTCACTCTGAACGTGCCGAACCCGACCAGGGCAACCGTCTGCTTTTTCTTGAGCGTGGCTTTGATTGCTGACAATGCCCCGTCCAATGCTTTGCCTGCCGAGGCCTTTGAGAGGTCGGCATGTTTGGCGATCGCGTCAATGAGTTCGGATTTATTCATGTAATTTCCCTTTCGGTAATGGGAGGACGGTGACAGGGAAGCCCTGTGCGTGCTCTTATAGCAAGCCGTTCTCACTTGGTCAAGCAACGGAACCATCACTTTGACCTAGTGTTGATGGCCGGATTCGTGGGGGCGGACGGTGCTGCAGCGGGCAGAGCTGATAGCGGAATAGAGGAGAGAAGATTGAAGGGGGATCTGTGAATCGAGTACTCGAGCCGGAACTGATGGAGGACGAAGCGCAGGCCCGGGCTTATGCGTCGGCGGATTTTTCGCGAGAGAACCAGGGCTTCGTCGGTTGCTTCCGTACCTACTTCCCTGATTTCTTCGAGGGCCATGTGCTTGATATTGGTTGTGGCCCCGGCGATATTCCTGTTCGGTTTGTGCGCGCAATGCCTGGCTCTCGTGTGACCGGTGTCGATGCGTCGGCCCCGATGGTGCGGTTGGCGGAAGAGACTGTGCGGCAGGCAGGCCTGTCCGATCGTATCACCTTCCTCTGTGAGCGTTTCCAGGCCGTTGCGCTGGGTGAGCCGGCCGATGCCGCGATCTCCAATAGCCTGTTGCATCATGTGCCGAATCCGTTGCAGTTCTGGCATCGGCTGCGGCAAGTGGTGAAGCCCGGTTCGCCGGTGCTGGTGATGGATCTCTTGAGGCCTGAGTCGCCGGAAGAGGCTCAGGCCATCGTCGACCGGTATGCCTCCGGGGCTCCTGATATTCTCAAAAGGGATTTTTATAATTCGCTGCTCGCAGCCTTTACGGAAGATGAGGTGGCGGCGCAGCTGGCGGAAATGAATTTGAGCCGGTTAATTATTGATGTGCCGGATGACCGGCATTGGGTGGTCGGAGGACTTGTCTGTTGAATGCTCGAGTTCTCCGGCTATTGTGTGTGGGTACGCTGCTTCTTGCTTCGCTTCCGTTTCCTGCTTCTGCTCAACTGGATCGGCTCAGGAAGTCGCAAGGTTTAGAGAGCCCAGTTGTTAGGGAGACTCCCATGGTCGAGATTCCTGAAGGGACGTTCGCCATGGGATCGGACGGAGGGCAGGCGTTAGAGGATGAGCGGCCCAAGCATCAGGTCTGGCTCTCCACGTTCTTCATGGATCTCCACGAGGTGACGACGGAACAGTATGCCTTGTTTCTTTCCGCGACACACCGTGTTGCGCCCTGGCAATGGAATCTGGTCGATCTGTCGCAGCATGGCGATCGGCCGGTGATCGGCGTGGACTGGGCCGACGCTGAGGCCTATTGCCGGTGGAAGGGGAAGCGGCTGCCTACCGAAGCGGAATGGGAGAAGTCAGCCAGAGGAACGGATGGACGTCTGTATCCCTGGGGCAATCAGCTCCCAGCTAAGGAGCGGGCGAATTTCGCATTGGGCGCACGGTTCAGCTATAGCCAGGTCTTGATGCCAGCGTTGTCCTACGAGTCGGGCAAGAGCGCCTACGGGCTTTACCAAATGGCCGGGAATGTCTGGGAGTGGACGCAGGATTGGTATGCTGCGGATTATTACGGAATCTCGCCGGAACGAAATCCTCAAGGCCCGGAGCAGGGATCATTCAAAGTGCTGCGAGGCGGGTCCTGGTCTGACTTGCCGAAATATCTTCTGGCGTACGGACGATTCAAACTTCCGCCAGAGACGCGCAATAGTTATACGGGCTTTCGCTGCGCACGATCATAGTGATGCAGCAAGGGGCAGGCGCCTCCTCTCCCTCCAGCGGGATACGCGTCAGGAGTGACGTTTCACTGCGAGATGGCTCACGAGCCATTCGCCGATCGCTGTGGTCATCTGGCGGAAATCCTCTCCCCGAGTGAACTGGTGATCGGCGAATGGTAGGAGATCCAGACGCTTCGTGCCCCTCAGCACGTTGTACAATCGCCTGCTTTGATGGAGGGGGACACATTCGTCCTGCTCACCCTGCACGATCAATGTCGGGATGGTGATCCGTTCGGCCGGCCCATAGGCAATGTGGGTGAGGCAGTCTTCGTAGAAACCGTACCGCAGTCTGATTCGCTCAGTGCCTCCCATGATATTCGGGATCGTGTCCGTCTCTTGCCAGCGCGCCAACTCTTCAGGGCCGAATGTGAGGAGCAGTTCCTCTGCGAAATCCACCACAGGGCATTTGAGGGCCAGGCAGGCGATGTCGCGGCACTGGGCTGCCGTGAGGATGGCGACGAGTCCTCCAAAGCTTGAGCCGACGAGTCCGATCTTGTCATGGCCCTTGGCTGTCATCAGATCCAGGGCCGCCAGGGTTTGCTGTATCGCCAGTGTTGTCGTGATGGCCTCGAACGGTCCCTCGCTCTCTCCTTGGCCGAAAAAATCGAATCGAAAGGTTGCCAGGCCCTGTTCGTTCAGGAGGCGGGTCAAGGTCTTGTTCGTCGTGCTGTGTTTGCCGGAGAGAAAGCCATGGCATAGGAGGGCGAGACTGGTCGTCTGGTTCTCAGGTCTGCTCAAGATCCCGGCAATGCTGTGGCCGTGCTGGTCGCGAAAGGTTAGGGCTTCTTCCATGGGGGGCGATTAGTCGGAAGGCCTGGCTCCAAACGCCCAGGTGAGTTTGGCCGCAAAGAGGGTCAAGCTGCCCAGGAGCAGGCCAACCGTGACCCACGTCGCGATTTGAATGGAGAGTGACGTGAGCGAGAAGTTCCAGGTCATCGCAGCCAGCAGGCCGAAGCCCATCGTGCCCAAACTCAATCCTGTCAGTTGAACGGTTCGCCACCGGTTCATGATGGCGGTGAGGTGATCCCGATAGGGCCCCTGCTTTTTCTTGCTGAAGATTCGGCTGGTCGCCAGCATGTCAGGGATGCCATAGGATAGGGCCCCCACGACGGTCTGTAGGATGAATCCAATCAAGGCCATGTGGGTATAGGCCACGAGGTGCAAGGACCCGAACGGCAGTACCGGTAACTGGGGGAATGAATTGGCCCCGACGAGGCCCCCCATGATCATGGCGAGGACCAGGAAAAATGTCGCGACCAGAAAGTGATCGGAGGCGGCATTTCCCGATTGGCCTGAGCCGATCCAGGTGCGCAGGAGGTTGTAGGCATAGAGGCCGATGCTGATGACGAGCAGCCCTCCGACCGCGAGTTCAAGCTGGAGCGACGAGGTGATGAACCCACCGATCAAGACGGCGAAGCCGATTGGTAGGAGTCTCATGACGAGCGTGGCCAGTCGTGGGCTGTAGAGCTCGGTCTGCAGGATGATCGGCAGGAGGCGATGCGTAAGGCCGATGATGGCCAGTGTGACGAATCCCAGCAGAATGAGATGCAGGTGCAGAAGCCGCGCATGGGCATAGAACTCCGGCATGAAACGGAAGGCCATCGCGACGCCCAGCGCCAATCCTGCGAGCAAGGAGAGGAGTGAGAATCGATAGAGCCAGGAGGGACTGGCTGGCTCAGCGCGGCGTTGCCGGGCATATTGCCAGGCGGTCGAGGCGAGAGAGAGGACTGCCCCAATCACTACGATTCCTGCCATGCCGACGATCCTCATATCCCCCAGTCCGAATCCCACGAGCAATGTCGCCGTCGCGGCGTTCAGGGTGACGAAGAGCAGGAGATGCGAGTCGGACGGAGTTCGGTCGCCTTGGGCGCTATGGGACTGGGAGGCGAGCAATCCGCCGACCATCAGCTGAAGGATGCCGCCGATAAGGGAGGCATGCACATGGACCAGTTTTAGCCAGGAGGGCAGTGGCGTGCCATGGACCAATCCAATCAGGATGGCCAACCCCACCAGAGCGGCGAGCAGAAGCCAGCTAAACCCTGTGACCAGAAGGCCTAGTGGGCGACAACTGAAACGGCTCATGGAGTCCTCCGGCAAATAGTATTCATATTGGTCAAGAGGTGCAGATTATCCAGTGACTGTTGCCTGGTTTCCCCAGCATCCTGCTAGCTTTTGAGGAAATAAAAATGATTTGTCGGCCCCGTTCCGTGACCGATCGCCAAACTATGGCGAATAGCCTCGGTGAGATAGGTTTTGGCGGCCTGGACCGCATCGTTCACGGATTTGCCGCGCGCGAGATGGGCGGCGATGGCCGAGGCCAGTGTGCAGCCGGTGCCGTGCGTGTGTGGGGTATCGATGAACTCTCCTTTGAACACATTGAAGAACCGGCCGTCATAGAGTAGGTCGGTGGCCCGTTCCGCCAGTAAATGGCCGCCCTTGATCAACACATATTTGCAGCCGAACCCGTGAATGATTTTGGCGGCGCGGCGCGCGTCCGCGAGGGTCTTGATCTCGATGCTGGACAATTGCTGTGCCTCATGGATATTCGGTGTGACGAGCAGTGCCAAGGGGAAGAGCTGCTTCTTCATGGCGTCGATCGCTTCCGGCTTGAGCAAGGCCCGGCCGGTTTTCGAGACCATCACCGGGTCTACGACAAGATTTGTAACATTCTGGGGCCTCAGGAGTTTTGCGACGGTCTCGACAATCGCGGTCGAGGAGAGCATGCCGGTCTTCACCGCGGCGACGTCGAAATCGTCGAAGACCACATCGATTTGCGCCGCGATGATCGAGGTCGGCAACTCGAAGACGTCGGTGACTTCTTCCGTATTTTGCGCGGTGACGGCGGTAACCACCGACATGGCGAAGACGCCGTTGGCTGATATGGATTTGATATCGGCTTGGATACCCGCGCCTCCACCGGAATCGGAGCCGGCAATGGTCAAGACTTGTTTGATCGATGGTGTGTTCATGGGCCTATCAATTTGACGGTGATGGTGTGGCGTCTGGCGCGGCTGGATGGGCTTCAGCCGGTTCGACGGCCAGCAGGATCGTGGTCAGAAAACGATTCATTCCGGTGGCGGTATCCTTTGAGGTAGACAATCGATTTATCATTAGCGCACATTATACTCAGCGGGCGCAGCCTGTCCAGCGGGACGAGCCATAGTAACTATGGCCTTGCTACCTGTTTGTGACTGTTTTCTTTTCTTCACGTTCTCTTTCTCTCTGCCGATGTTTATTTAGGGGCAGAGCCTTCCGGCGCTGCCCCTTCCTCTCGTCACACCGGCCACTCTTCTTCCTTCCAGGCCATCTCCCAGAACATCCACTCATACCGCGAGCTGAACACGAATGATTCTCCCATCCGCCGTTTCTCTTCTTGGCCCGCGGTCTTGGCCCACTGATCCACTTTCTTTCTCATCCATTCCTGCACCTCGGCGAATTCCGGCGAGGCATAGAGCATGAGCCAGTCGCGGTAGGGATGTTTCTGGGATGGCGGTCCGTTTTTGAGTAAATGCCGCCCGACGACGTAATAGATCCAGGCGCAGGGGAGGGCGACGACCGTGATTTCTGCCGCCGAGCCAGTATGGGCGACGGTGAGCATGTGTCTGGTGTAGGCATAGTTCGTCGGCGCCATGGGCACGGAGGACATTTCCTTCGCCGTCATCTTCCAGCGCTTTCCATAATTTTCGTGCAGGCTCCGCTCCACGGTAATGGTTTCTTCTGCGAGCCTGGCAAAGCGCAGCGCGCTATCGGAGTCTGGCGCTTTGAGAGCTCCGGCCGCGAAGACACGGGAGAGGTCGCCGAGAAACCTCGCATCTTGAAGTATGTAATATTTGAATTTCCGCTCCGGCAGCGTGCCTTTGCCGAGCGCAACGACGAAGGGATGGGTGAGTTGCTCGTCCCAGGTGGATCGCGCCAGCTTGCGGAGATGCTCAGAGAACGACATGCGGCGATTCCTCCTTTGTTCGATCCCGTGCCTGTCAGTTCGCCAGGATCAAGGATTTGGCTAAGGCGAAGGCCTCATCCAGGTCCGGCAGTTGGGCCAGCTCCGGCGTGATTTGCAGATGCCGCACGATGTTGTGGGCATCAATGACCATGACCGTGCGAGCCAGGATGTGGGGGGCCTTGAGAAAGAGTCCATAGGCCTTGCCGAACTCGGCGCCTCGATAGTCCGAGAGGAAGGTCACGTTGGCGATGTGGGCTTCTTCCGCGAATCGCTTTTGGGCGAAGGGTGTATCGATGCTGACGGTGATCAGCTCGACCATCTTGTCGAGGCCTTTGTTCCGTTCGCTCAAATAATGGGTCTGCTGTTCGCAGACTTTGGTGTCGAGCGACGGCACGATACTGATGATCCGGACCTTGCCCTTGCCCTTCGTGTCGAGGATGCTGACGAGTGTGAGGTCCGGCTGGGTCAGTTTTATTTCCCGGAGGGGCTCGCCGACTTTGATGCCGGTTCCTGAGAGGGGCAGGGGGGCTCCTTTGAAGAGAACCGTATGGCCTTCGCCCGCCATGGTGCTGCCGTCGGCGATCGTAAAATTCTTGTAGAGGAAACTGGTTTCGCTGAAGCCTCCGGTGCTCCCGCAACCGGTGAGTCCGAGCGTTAGCCAGACAGTAGCGCCGAAGAGGGTGTGATGTGCTGTTCTCATGCTCTGTTCCTTGGTGAGGCGGCGGTACCCATTTTAGCAAGAATAGGGGAGCCGGTGCTTGCGCTGCTAGGGTCGCAGAAAATGAATGAGTGTTTGATTGACCAACTCCGGTTGTTCCCATTGCGGGATATGTCCTGCCCTGGGGATGATGACGAAGGTCGAGCCGGCGATGGTTCGATGGAGTTGGTCCCCGGCCGGGAGGGGGAATACTCGGTCTTCTTCACCCCAGATAATCATCGTACGGTGCGTGATCGCTCCAATGCGCGGTGCGAATCGTTCTTCCCAGAGGGGGAGGTTGGTGCCGATGGTCAGCAGAGCCCGGAAGAGTCCCGGCTGTTGGCGGTTGTGGTTGGACCGGTCCAATACCGCCGGCGTCAGGAGGGCCGGATCGTAGACGAATTCACGCATGGTGGATTCAAGCATCAGGCCTCCGAAGAGCCAATTGCCGAAGGAGACCAGCCAGGAGGGGGCGCTGGTCGTCAAGGCGCGGCGAATGGAGGGACTAGCCAGGTGCTCCATCACGTGAGCCGGGAGTCCGTCGATGAGGATGAGCCGTGAGACTCTGGTCGGGTGGTCGAGGGCGAGCCCGATGGCGAGTCCTCCTCCCATGCTGTTGCCCACGATGCTGGCCTGGGGAATCTGGAGTGCGTCCATGAATCCGATGAGAAACTCCAGCAGTTGATCGGGACTATATTCGATGTCCGGTTTGTCGGAGAGTCCTGCTCCCACCAAATCGGGGGTGATGACGCGGAAATGGGCGGAGAGAGCCGCTTGTTGATGTTCCCATTGCCACATCGAGCCTCCGAATCCATGGAGGAGGATGACGGGCGGTCCCTGTCCCTGGTCGAGGTAGGCGATGCGTTGATCGAGGACCGTGACGGTCTTGATCGGGAGTCGTCCGAGGGCGTCGAACCATGGAGGCAGGGGAGGAGTCGACGTGCAAGCAGTCAGCATGAGCGACAGGCCTATGAGCGAGATGAGGAGCCAGGCGCGAGAGCAACGAGGTGGCAGCGCCTGGCTGTCGGAGCGAGAGCTAGTCCAGTTGGATGACTGTTTCATCCGTCTTTACGTTGTCCCCTTCGGCGACCAGGATGGCGGTGACTCTCCCGTCGATCGGCGCCGGGACCTGGCTTTCCATCTTCATGGCTTCGATGATCAGGAGGGGCGCTCCGGTCTTCACTGTGGCGCCGACCGCGACCAGCACCTTGACAACTCGCCCCGGCATCGGGGGGGCCACGTCGCCTGGTTTGGATGGTCTGGGCCGTTTGGGTTTGGCGTTGGTTTCGGCGCTGGGGGCCTCCGGCACACCGGCCAGGATTTCCTGGATCGGCTCCAGCGAGACCTCTTCGAGTTTGTCGTTGACCCGGATGTAGTAGGGTTTGCGTCCGTCGACTTTCCGCCCGGACCCTGAGACCTTCACATGGTAGGTTTCCCCGTGGACCGTGACGTTGAATTCTGCGGGGGCCAAATGGAGTTCTGTGGCCGTGGCAGGCCCGCTGGGCAAGAAGCTTTCGAGCGGCGCCAGCGCCAGGTCCCCCTTTTCGCGCGCTTCAAAGAAGTCTCGCGCAATGGCGGGGAACAGGGTAAAGGACAATTGGTCTTCCACCGAGGTCGCCGAGGCTGGCAGATCTTTTTTGATGGCTTCGAGCTCAGGCTCCAGCCGATCGGCCGGTCTGGTCTTGATCGGTTGTTCGTTCCCGATCGCGCGGGCCATGATATCGAGATCGACCGGTCCCGGCGCCCGCCCGTAGAGGCCGAGGAAGTAGTTCTTCGTTTCCGTGGTAATGACCTTGTATCGTTCGCCCGTCAGGACGTTGAGCGTGGCTTGGGTGCCCACGATCTGGCTGCTTGGGGTGACGAGCGGCGGGTAGCCCATGTCCTTGCGGACGCGCGGCACTTCATCCAGGACTTCTTTCATCCGGTCGAGCGCATTCTGTTCGGTCAGTTGTGCGGCGAGATTCGAGAGCATCCCGCCGGGAATTTGCGAGGTGAGGATCTCGGCATCGACCCCGGTGAACTCGCTTTCGAACTGTCGATATTTGCGCCGTACGGTGCGGAAGTGCTCGGTGATCGGAAGGAACGAGGCGAGGTCCAGCCCTGTATCGTAGGGTGTGTTGCGCAGCGAGGCCACCACGGTTTCCGTCGCGGGATGCGAGGTGCCTCCGGCCAAGGGCGAGATGGAGGTATCCAGCATGTCCAGGCCGCCCAGGATCGCCATCAGGGAGGTCATCGAGGCCATGCCCGAGGTGTAGTGCGAGTGCAAATGGACCGGCACCTTCACGGCGGCTTTGATGCGGCGGACCAGGTGATAGGCGTCGAGCGGCGCCAAGAGCCCTGCCATGTCCTTGATGCAAAGTGTGTCGGTCCCCAGGTCCTCCAGCTTTTTCGCCATATCGACGAACCGGTCGATATTGTGGACGGGGCTCACGGTATAGCTGATGGCGGCTTCGAGATGTTTCCCGCAGGTCTTCACTTCCCGCATGGCCCGTTCAAGGTTGCGGATATCGTTGAGCGCGTCGAAGATGCGGAAGACGTCGATGCCATTGGCGGAGGACCGTTCGATGAACCGCTCCAGCACATCGTCGGCATAGTGCCGGTAGCCGACCAGGTTTTGCCCGCGGAGTAGCATTTGGAGCTTGGTGTTGGGCATGGCGGCGCGTAATGCGCGGAGCCGTTCCCATGGATCTTCTTTGAGGAACCGCAGACAGGTATCGAAGGTGGCGCCGCCCCAGACTTCCAGCGACCAATAGCCTACGGCGTCGAGTTTCATGGCGATCGGCAGCATGTCTTCCGTCCGCATGCGCGTGGCCAGGAGCGACTGGTGGCCGTCGCGCAAGGCAACCTCGGTAAGCAGGAGGGGCTTGCCGGGCGCCGGTTGGATGGTCAGCTCAGGGCTGACCTTGGCGCGGGGCTTCGACGTCCGGACGGCTGGTCCGGCTGTCCGCTTCTTGGGAGCCTGTTTTTTTGAGGGTCGTCGTGTCGCCATGATGTCCTGGTCTTCTCGTTATCCTGTCATCGGGGTTGATAGACGGCTGTAGGGCTACAGCCCTTCGTAGGCGGCGATGGCGGCGGAGAGCGCCAGCACCAGATCCTCTGGTTGCTCGAATTCATGATAGTTGAAGAGAGCCGGATGCGTTTCCAGGTAGGAGGTGTCGAACCGTCCTGCCATGAAGTCCTTGTCCTGCATGATCTCCTTCATGAAGGGGATCGTCGTCTTGACTCCGCGCAAAACATATTCTTCCAGTGAGCGTCTCATGCGGCTGACGGTTTCTTCCCAGGTGCGGCCGCGCACGGTGAGTTTGGCCAAGAGGGCGTCGTAGTAGGGCGGCACCGTATAGTCTTTGTAGACCGCGCCGTCGATGCGCACCCCGATTCCGCCTGGTGAGAGGTACGCGGTAACCGTGCCGGCGCAGGGACGGAAGTTATTCTTGGGGTCCTCGGCGTTGATGCGGCATTGGATGGAATGGCCTTGGAGCGTGACTTGCTGCTGCGTAATGTCGAGCGGTTTGCCGGCGGCAATGGCGATCTGATTGCGCACGATGTCGATGGCCGTGATCTGTTCCGTGACGGTGTGTTCGACCTGGAGGCGCGGGTTCATTTCGATGAAGTAGTAGCGTCCGTCCTGATCGAGGAGGAACTCGACGGTGCCGGCATTGTCGTAATCGACCGCCTTGGCGATGGTGATGGCCGCGTCGCCCATTTCGGCGCGCAGCGGCGGCGTCAAAATCAGCGAGGGGGCGATTTCGATGAGTTTCTGATGGCGGCGTTGGATCGAGCAATCCCGCTCGCCCAGGTGGATGATATTGCCATGCCGGTCGGCCAATATCTGAAACTCGATGTGGTGCGGCCGCTCGATATATTTCTCAAGGAAGACGCTGCCATCGCCGAACGACGCCTGGGCCTCCCGGGACGCAACCGTCATGTTTTCGATGAGTTCCGCATCCGACCGCACCACCCGGAGGCCTCGGCCTCCCCCGCCGGCGCTGGCTTTAATCATGACTGGGTAGCCGGTTTCTTTTGCAAAGGACAGGGCTTCGTTGATGTCCGTGACGCCGCCTTCGGTGCCGGGGACGATCGGGACGCCGACCCGTTTGGCTAGCTCGCGCGCTTTGACTTTGCTCCCCATCAAATCGATTGCATGGGGCGAGGGACCGATGAAGGTTACGCCGGAAGTTTGGCAGAGTTGCGCGAATTGGGCATTTTCCGAGAGAAATCCATAACCTGGATGGATGGCATCGGCGCCGATCCGTTGGGCCAGGTCGACGATCTGTTGGCTGTCCAGGAAACCTTTGACCGGTCCCGGCCCGACCATGTAGGCCTCGTCCGCCTTTTTGACGTAGATGCCGGTCGAATCGGCTTCGGAGTAGATGGCGGCAGTGGCGATATTCAATTCACGGCAAGCGCGGATAATCCGCATGGCGATTTCGCCGCGATTGGCCACTAGAATTTTCTTGAACATGCCGGTCCTGTTTCCTCGGATCTCTGCTGATTTTTGCGAGCGTTCTCAGGTGAAAATGAGCGCGTAAGTTAGCATAGGATCAAGAGTCTTGTCGAGGGAGCGAGGGGGGAAATGGGGCTGATTGAGGAGGCCGGAGGCGCGGTAGGGTGCCGCGCCTCCGGCGAGGATTGTCGGGTTCCGTTACTTGGCTTGGACGAGGAAGCCCTTTGACCTGGCATTGCCGCCGCCGGCGACCACATCGATGAACGACATGCCGGCCCGGACGTCAGGAACCGTGGCTTCGATGGTGCTGTCGTTGACAAAGGTGTAGTCGACTTTGGCTGGCCCAGCCGCGCTAAAAGCAACCCCGTGGAAACATTCCTTCGCTCCGAAATTTTCGCCTTTGATGGTCACTTTCTGGCCCGGCTTGGCTTCGTCCGGCTCGACTTTGAAGATCTTGGGCCGTTTGCTCCGGTCGCAGACCGGGTCCCGCTCGACTTTCGCCGCATCGGACCCCTTGATGGATTCAGTCCCGTAGAGGGTGAAGCCTGCGCCGTCCACGATCGCGCCTGGCTCCTCCGCATAGGAGAGGGGCATGGCTACCGAGAGAGAGCCGATGAGTCCTAGGAGCATGAGCCACGATGATCGCCATATCCGCATAGGTACCTCCTTGAAGAACAACGACGTCTGATTATTTCTCGTTGATGGGAATATATGTTTCGGCAATGAGTTGTTGTCCTGCCTGGGACAGGGTGAATTGGATGAAGGCCTCAGCCAGGGGATGGGGCTCCTTCTTGGCCAGAAGCAGGACCGGGCGCCGGAGTGGATAGCGGCCGTCCTTGACGGTGGGGCCCTCCGGTTCGATTTTGTCGATAGGCAGGAGTTTGACCGCGACGCCACCTGAAACGACGGACAAACCTTGGCTGAGGGACAGGTAGGCGACTGCAGACAGGGGCGGCAAGGTTCCCACGACGGTCTTGATGACCTGTTCATCTGGGCCGATGACCTTTGCGCTGCCGGTGATCTTGCCGGTAATGCCGAGCTGGGATTCAAAGGCTTCGCGGACATTTTGGTTGCGAGGCCGGTCGATGACCAATATTTTTGTATCCAGCCCGCCGAGTTCCGACCACATCGTGATTTTGCCGGAGAAAATGTCGGCAACCTGTTGCGTCGTCAGTTCTTTCGTGAGGTTGGAGAGGTGGACGAGGACGCCGATGCCATCCCACGCGATGGGCGTTGCCGCAAGATCCTGGGCTGCCGTTCCCGTGACGGCGATCTGGGCCTGGCCGGACTTGACCATTTCAACCGGTTTCGAATGGCTGTCCCAGGCGACATCGAGATAGGCGCGCGGGTTGGCTTTTTCAAAGGCGCGGGCAAGGGATTCGATGGTCGTCATTTCCGGTCCGTTACCGGCGATGATGAGGTTCCCGGCGACTTCCGCCAGGGCGAAAGGGGCTATGCTCCAGCTCAGGAGAAGGCTGAGGCCTAGCGAGAGGGCGAGTCTCGCGATCATGGGTGCTCCACATGGTTGGGGTGGATATTGGGGAAGGGGCGGCTGTGCGAGGGCCTGCCATTCCACGGTCTGGCTCAGTGCTCCGTGACGCCGCCGGTGGAAGCGTCTGGGGGGGCGGCAGACTCGGGGGCGGCGCGTTTCCCCATCAATGGCGGCAGCTTGGCGAATTTATCCATTCGCTCATCCAACATGTTGTAGGCTTTTTGTTCGGCAAAGCCGGTCTTGTGGGTGCCTTTGACTACGGTCGTGCTGGTGGACATAAGCCGCGTGGCGTCCTGGGCGCTGCAGTGAGGGCAGACCGTGTCTTCTGCTCTGGCATGGATTGATTGGGTGGCGTCGAACTGCTTCTCGCATTTCCCACAACGATATTCGTAGATCGGCATGGTTCCTATCCTTCACACGGGATAAAAGCCGGACAAAGAGAGAAAGTGCTCTTGACCAGCCGTTGAGCTTTGCCTTATTGTACACATCTTGCGGACATGACTTCTAGTGGCTGAAGAGGAGGATTTCGATGCCCCTGTTGATTCGGAAATACAAGAGTGCCGGTGGAATGATGCAGGAAGAGCGGATCGACGACGAAGATCGGATCGAACGCTATATGCGGCTCTTCGATAAGGACGACATCAAGAAGCTCGAGACCGGTGTGAAGGTCTTTATTGAGAAGGACGAGTGGCAATTCTTGCCGTAAGCTGTCTCAAGCGTTGACGAGACATCCTCGTAGATTACATCGGAATCTGATCGTGGCCGTGAATGCGGTCAAGCCCTAAATGGTGAGATGAGGGCTGGGCCGCATTTCGTCTGAAAGGCATGGTTGTTATGACCTATTGGATTCACATCGCGCGGTCGATCGATCGGGTCACGCTCCATAAGGATCGTTGCGCGGAGGTGCCGTCGTCGACGATCGGATCTTCCAGCGACTTCTGGGAGGGGGGCTGGTTCGACTATCCGGACAAGGAGCGCGCTCTCGCCGCGATGGAGCAGGCAGGGACGACCGATCAGCGCCGCTGCGCTCTGTGCAAGGCCTAGATGGTCAGTGTTGAGTACTCAGTGCGTAATCCCCTGGATTCAAGCGTAGCACTCAGCCCTCAACTCTCAGCATTTCGTTAATCCCATGCCACGATTTGCGCTCCTCCTGACAACCTTCATTTGGGGCGCGACGTTTCCCGCCACCAAGGCAGCGCTAGAGCAGATCCCCCCGCTTTCGTTTCTTTTTCTTCGCTTTCTCCTGGGCACCATTCTGGTTGGGGCTGTGTTTGTGCTGTGGCGGAGGCGCTTGCACCGAGAGCCGGTTGTCTTGCGGGCTGGCGCGATCGCCACCTGCTGGCTCTTTCTCGGCTATGTTCTCCAAACGGTCGGACTGCACTACACGACGGCATCGAATTCCGCGTTCATTACGGCGCTCTATGTCGTTATCGTGCCCTTGGTCCTGTGCCGATTCGACCGGCGCGTCTGGGTAGCCACCGGGATTGCGACGGTGGGGCTCTGGCTGCTAGTGAAACCCAGCGCATCAGGAAATCTCGGCGATCTGTTGACGCTCGGTTGTGCCCTGGCCTTTGCCGCGCATATTGCCTGTCTCGAACGGTTTACCCGCGAAGTCGATGCGCCGTCCCTGTTCGCCTGGCAGATGATGGCGATGGTCGTCCTGCTGTTGCCTATCCTGCTGGTTGAACGGGCGCCGGTTGAGGCCTTTGCCCCGACGTCGATGCTGCTCATCGGGCTCGGGATCACCGGGGGCCTTGCAACCGGAGCCTTTGCCGTCCAGATGTGGGTGCAGCGTATTTTGCCCGCGCAGCAAGTCGCCTTGATCTTTGCCTCGGAACCGGCCTATGCCGCCTGGCTGTCCTGGTACTTTTTGGGGGAAACGTTAGATCTGCAGGGCTGGGTTGGCAGTGCCCTGATTCTCGTCGCAGTACTGGTGGGTTCATGGGGTAGCGGTTCCACGTCGTCCGAGTCGCACGTCAGGGCGGTTCAGCCGGCATAGCGCGGGGCAAGGAGTCAGATGGCGCAAAAATTCGCTCATGGTCGCTGGGTGCAAGAAGGGTTTCTGGATAATCGCGTCGAGGGGACGATCGTCGGGCGAATTGTCTTCGCGGTGACCGGTCCGGTCGATGTGTATTTACAGGGCAACTTCAAGGCCGATATTGTCGGGCAGGTCATTCAGTTCCGGAACCCCCGGTTTGAGGACGAAGATCTTGCGGGCCAGATGATCGGGGATATGGAAAACCCGCAGATCGGGGCGGTGAATCTGATTTCGTTCGACCCCCATCCGAACCTCGTGCCCCATCCCTATATCGAATGGTTTTCGGCGAGAAAAAATCATTATCGAATCGAGCTCGAACCGGCAGATGCCTGGATCGTACCGGCCTCGGAGATGGGGGCTATCGATCGGGTGAGTCGAACGATTCGCGAGGCGCTCGCCGGGCGGAGTAATGAGCCGCCGACTCGAGAGCCGACGGAATGGGTGTAGCGGAATCGGCGTTCGTGGTGGGCCACGAACGCCGATTCACACGTTATACTGCGATGGCGTCCTGCTTGCTCTTTCCTTCGCGAACGTAGATCGGCACATCCTTGATATCCCAGACCAGCCCCACCATTTCCATCAGTCTCAGGCAATAGTAGGTCATGTCGATTTCCCACCAGTAGAACCCCTGTCTGGTGGAGGCGGGATAGTAGTGGTGGTTGTTGTGCCACCCTTCGCCCATCGTGATCAGCGCCAGTATGAAGTTATTGCGGCTGGTATCGCCCGTTTCGTAGCGCTGTGAGCCATAAACGTGCGACAGCGAATTAATGGTGCAGGTGCCATGAATCAGCGCCACCGTCGACACGAAGAAGCCCCAAATCAACATCTGGGGGCCGTTGGTGCCGAGGCCTGGTGCATAGGCTTCCAGCAACATGCCCAGTCCGAACATGCCGAACCCGGCGATGGTGGGGACGAGGATATCGAAACGGTCCAGGAAGCGGAGTTCGGGGAACTTTGCGAAGTCTGCAATGTTCTTCAAGCGAGGGGCGAAGTGCGTTTGTGACGTGAACCAGCCCATATGGGACCAGAGAAACCCTCCATGCAGCGGAGAATGGACGTCATCCGGCGTATCCGAAGCGATGTGATGGTGCCGATGGTGCCCGGCCCACCAGAGGGGACCTCGTTGGGCGCAGGAGCCTCCCAGAACGGCAAAGGCAAATTGACAGGCGCGGGATGTCTTGAAGGTCCTGTGCGAGAAGTAGCGGTGGTACCAGCCGGTGATGGCGAACATTCG
>SYGW01000124.1 GCA_005800255.1 Nitrospiraceae bacterium
GCCGATCTGAATTTTGTCTCGCGCACAACGAATTGCTCCGGCTCACCTCCGGCCTCCGCGTCCTGTCCTACGACGAAGGCGAACATGACGGCAGCCAGGGGCCAGGCTCGGTCTTCACGACGCAACTCGTCGCTCAGAGAACAGGCCCCGGCGGCCTGCCAGAGGCATCGACATGAGCCGAATCGACCTCCACCTCCATACGACCCACTCGGATGGAAGCTTCTCGGCAGCGGAAGTGGTCCGGCTCGCCCACCAAGCGAAGGTCACCACTCTAGCCATTACAGACCATGACACCGTGTCCGGCATTCCCGAAGCCATCGCAACCGGAGCGGAATTGGGCATCGATATCATTCCCGGCGTGGAGATCAGCTCCCGCGTGGGCGACAACGAGCTCCATATCCTTGGCTACTTTTTGAACTGGCAGGACCAGGAGCTGAGCCAACGGCTGGCCACCTTGCGCGAGAGCCGGCATAGCCGCAATCCCCAGATCATCGAACGGCTGCGCTCATTGGGCCTGGATGTGACCTATGAAGAAGTGAGGGCTCTGGCCTGGACTGACGCGGTCGGCCGGCCTCATATTGCGCGGCTCTTGATGGAGAAACACTATGTCATATCCGCCAAGGATGCCTTCGACCGGTATCTGGCAAACGGGCGCCCGGCCTATGTCGCGCGAGAACTGCCCCCGCCGGCTGATGCCATCGCCTGGATCAGAGCCGCAGGAGGCGTAGCGGTGCTGGCCCATCCCACCTGGGCCACATCGGCAGGAGAAGAGCTGGAGCCGCTCTTAACGACCTTGAAAGCCGAGGGACTCGGCGGGATCGAAGTCCATTACAGCACCCACACAAAGCGGCAGACGACGAAATACCTCGGCCTGGCCAAGAAGCTGGATTTATTGATCACCGGTGGAAGCGATTTCCACGGCATCACCAAACCGGATATCGAAGTGGGAATTGGGCGAGGAGGCTTGAAGGTGTCCGACAAACTCTTAGGCCCGCTCAAGAAAGCCGCAAGCCAAGCTTAACTGCCAGCAGTCCAACCAAGTCGGTCTTCCTGCCTGAGCGATAAGATAATTAGTTTTCCGGGGCTTCGACGATGTGGTTCTCGAACCTGGTGCAACCCTCGGCGAGAAGCCGGTTGGTCAGCATTTCTCCAGGCCATTCGATCGGCAAATCCGCCGTGAAGACCCATACGTCGGGCGAGGTCCAGACGGGACCATGGTCCTCGGGCAACTCGGGATCGAACAGATCGGTCCAGACCGGCATATAGACGCCGTTTCCACATTGGGTATGGAGATGGACAATCGTACGGGCACGGACGAGGGGATCCAGGTCGCGCCAGACTGCGGCAGTTTCATCCGCCAGCCGATGGAGGCGGACGGCGTTTTGCGCATCAAACATCGCATAGGCAGCATAGACCGGCGCTTCAATCATATCGGGCGCCAGCGCCAACTCGGGACATTGCGCCACGAGGCCTTCGAGGAGGGCGCGGCGATGCCGGTCCTCCAGCGCATCCGGCAATCCGGAATCAGGCACACCGATCAACTCAAAGAAGAGAAACGCCGTGCTCTCGACCGGCGGATAGAGCCGGGCGGCAATGGACATAGTCCGCTGCGAATCCGCCACTGAGCTCAAATGATCGTTCAAGCCCTGAAGGCTGAGCGGCTCCAACGTTGAGTCGGTGAGTAGCCGGGACTCCACCCGCACCACGGTCCCAGCGGAGAGACGCAGATGGCGATGCAGGAGGTCCGCCGTCGCAACCGGATCGATCTTCAGTTTGAGCGGATGGGACAGGTTGGCCTGAAGAGGCAGTTCCAAGGCAGCCATGATGGCATAGGATAATTTCTCATCGGTCGGCCCATCGAGGATTACGGAACAGGAGGCCTCCGCGAGGAGATCGAAAAGCCATTCCGCCATATCCTCATCCAGCGCCGCCAACACTGTAAGGAGATCGTACTCCCGTCCCTGCTCCAAAAAGGCCTGCAGCGTATCGATCGCCGCATCGGTATCGCCATGGTCATGGCGCCGAGCATTGATCAAATGGACGAGATCGCGCGTGAGGGGGTCAGGACGAGACCAACTCAACATATAAACACACTCCTAAACATATACCCGTGCAGCACTGCTCTCATGTTGCCAAACTTTCCCCTATGGTAGCAAGCACTTCACTTGTTTCTTCCCGCAGGGTCCAGCCCAGCGATCATACAACCGAGTGCTCACGCGCCGATCACCTTCACCAGCACGCGTTTCCGCCTCATCCCATCGAACTCCCCGTAGAAAATCTGCTCCCAGGGACCGAAGTCCAAACGGCCTCCCGTAATCGCGACGACGACTTCCCGCCCCATCACCTGACGCTTGATATGGGCATCGCCGTTATCTTCGCCCGTTTCATTGTGCCGGTAGGTCGCGCCCTGAGGAACCAACTCCTCCAAGAAACGGTCATAGTCCTTGAGCAAGCCCGGCTCGTCGTCATTGATATAGACGCTGGCGGTGATATGCATGGCATTGACCAGCACGAGCCCCTCCTGGACGCCGCGCTTCCTCACCGCCGCCTCAACCTGCTGCGTGATTTTGAGATAGGCGCGCCGCGTCTTTGTTTCGAACCAGAGCTCTTCGCGATAGGATTTCATCATCGTCGGCCAGTGGGCCCTCATTCTGCCGAACCAGACAAGCAAGATGCAAGCAGGACAAAACCACGGGGCCCCTCGATCAATCAGGCCGATACTTGTATATAACGGCGGCATGGCCGTCAAAAAGACGATACCCTCGCGCCCGCCACGCACTCCGAGATTGCACCTGTCCGACCATGCCACAACCGTCCTTCGAGGACCCTACCTGGCCAAAAATAATGTAGGCAGGATCATCGAGACCCCGGCGCAGCTCTTCTGACATGTCGCCACCGACATAGCACAGGCGGAACGGCTTTACCCCAAAGCCAGCCGGCTGCCCCAGGCAGCCCGGCGCGACTTCCTGCACAATTCCCCCACGCTGATGAACGCGGGACGCCGACTCCAACAACTCTCCGCCTGTTTCGTCCTCCCGGTCGAAGACTCCCTCCTCTCCATTTATGACAGCCTCAAACATCAAGCCCTTATCCACCAATCAGGCGGCGGCACAGAATTCTCCTTTAGCCGCGTACGCCCGCACAACGACCTGGTCGTCTCATCGAGCGGCGTGGCCTCCGGGCCCA
>SYGW01000125.1 GCA_005800255.1 Nitrospiraceae bacterium
AAGATTCGCCGCGCCCCTCGGAGCGCTCAGTTTGCTATACTACGGCGTCTGATGGGACTCTACAGCCGCCACATATTTCCCCGGCTCATGGACCACGTCATGAGCGGGGCAGAGTTTCAGCAACTCCGGATGGAGCTATTGGAGTCAGCGGGGGACCAGGTGCTGGAAATCGGCCTGGGAACCGGACTGAATCTGCCGCATTATCCCAACACTGTTTCGCGGTTGTGCGCAGTGGATCCCTTCCCCCTGCTACCAGATCGTCTCGCAGCGCGAAGCGAAGCCGTACCCTTCCCCATCGAAATTTCTCACATCAGCGCCGAACGTCTTCCCTATGACGACCGGACCTTCGACTGCGTCGTGAGCACCTGGACCCTCTGTACGATCCCCGATCCGGTAACGGCCCTCCGGGAAGTCCGCCGGGTCCTGAGGGCTGATGGACGATTTCTCTTTCTGGAACATGGCAGAAGCGACGAGGCAACCATTGCGGCCTGGCAGGATCGATTGAACCCGCTCCAGCGAATGATCGGTTGTGGCTGCAACCTGAACCGGAAGATCGATCAACTGATCGAACAGGCGGGGCTCACGATGCAGCAGCTAGAGCGGTTCAAGATGCGAAGCGTCCCGCGATTGGGCGGAGAAATGTACCGGGGAACGGCTGTGCCGACTCCTGCATCAGCCTTGCGGCAACGGCCTCTTCATGAGGGTCGATAGATTCTCGACCGACCGAAAGGAGGCGGAGAGAGCCGGTGGCAACTGGGAGCTGGATTTCGCGCTGTGAACCAGATGCGCAATGCCGAACTGCTTGGCGGCAGCCAGACAACCTTCATCGTCGTCGATAAACAACGCTCGCTCGGGATTGAATCCCACCAACCGCTGGCAGGCGGGCCAATAGGCCGGCCGCATTTTTAAGTAACCGATCTCAAAAGCCGTCACGATACGGTCCACATGCCGGTCGAGGCCGGTCTTGGCAATCTTCACGTCCACACCGGCTTGATGGGCGTTCGTGAGGATCGTGACCCTCCGCCCCAGAATCTTGAGATCACGGAGGAACGTTTCCGTACTCGGCAAGAACCCCACCAGATAGTCCAGCTCCTTGTGCAAGGCCACCACATCGATCCCCACCTGCTCGGTCCAATAGTCCAAATCGGTCCAAGCCAGCTCCCCCTCGACCGACCGGTACATGGCCATCAATCGATCGCGGGACCCCTCGTGGGTCAGCCCATGCAACAGAGCATAACGGCGCGGCAGCTCCTCTTCGAAAAAGAAGTTGTCGAAATGGCGGTCCAGCAAGGTGCCGTCCATATCGAGCAGGACATCGTCGATATCGTCCCAATTCAAGTGAAATGGCGTCATGTCAGGTGAGTGTACCTGACGGTGGTTGTGTTTGCCAAAAATCTTATGTTACGGTCGGACTATACCTTTCTATGCCACGCACGAAAAAATCCAAAAACATCCCTATGGAAGAGGCCGTACCGGAAGAAACGGTACCGGCGCCGACATTGCTGCACACAACGGCGGCTCACCCGCCTATTGTGGCCATTATCGGCCGCCCCAACGTCGGCAAGTCGACGCTCTTCAATCGCATGCTCGGCAAACGCACGGCCATCGTGGACGACGTCCCCGGCGTCACGCGGGATCGCAACTACGCCGACGCCACCTATCGAAACCGTCCCTACCGCCTGGTCGATACAGGGGGCCTGGACCCGACCGCCTCGGAAAGCATGTTGATCCTCATCAAGCGGCAATCGGAGCTCGCCATTGCAGAAGCGGACATTTTGATCCTGCTGATGGACGGACGGACCGGGCTCACGACCCCTGACCATGCCGTCGTCCAGCTCTTGCGCGGCACGACGAAACCCTTGTTCGTAGCGATCAATAAAATCGACACACCCAAGGTCGAACCACTCGTGGCGGATTTCTATCAATTGGGCACGGAGACGCTCTATCCGATCTCTGCAGAACATGGGATCGGCGTCTCCGACCTCCTGGATGCGATCTATCCGCTTCTCCCGGTCCCGGATGAGAACCCTGAAAAATCAACGATCCCCCGCATCGCCGTCGTGGGACGGCCGACTGTCGGCAAGTCCACGCTGGTCAATGCCGTGCTCGGAGAAGACCGGGTGGTGGTCAGCGATGTACCTGGCACCACCAGAGATTCCATCGATTCGCTCGCCACCCATAAGGGACGGCCCTACCTCTTCACGGATACAGCCGGCATCAGGCGGCGCGGCAAGATCGACCGGGGCATTGAAGGCTATAGCGTCGTTCGATCGCACCTGGCTATCGGCCGGTCCGATCTCGGAATCTTGCTGCTCGACGCCACGGAGGGCGTGACCGAGCAGGACACCAAAATCGCCGGCGTCATCATCAAGCAAGGCCGGGCCTGCTTCCTCATTGTCAATAAATGGGACCTCCGAGAAGGCGAACACGAGGCGCGCCAGGAAGTCGAACTGGAGCTCAAGCGGCGCTTTCCCTTCCTGACCTGGGCGCCGGTCCTCTTCGCCTCCGCATCGCACCCCGATTCGCTGGGCCAGCTCTTTCCGACTATCGATCGGGTCTACGCGGCGTTTTCCAAACGAATCCCGACTGGCGCGTTGAACAAATTCCTTCAGGAAATTCTGACCTCCCATCCCCTGCCGGTGCGGAAAGGCAAACCGACGAAGATTACCAAGTCGGCCTTCATGACCCAGGTCGCGATCCAGCCGCCGGTCTTTGCGTTATTTGTCGGTCACCCGGACAATATCACCCCCAGCTACCTCCGCTTTCTCGAAAACCAGATCCGCGAGGAATATGGGTTCGAGGGTACCCCGATTCGCTTGCTCGTTCGCAAGAAATAACTGGCCAATTTCCGCCACCCTCGCACCCCTCTTGGTGCGCCATCCTGGCTGAGACGGCACGTTGTGATCGGTCCTCGCAGGGTGGTCGCGTTTCCTGCCCCCTGCCAGGGGTATAACTCTTGCATCGTATAAAGACATTTCCCGAAAGGATGCGCGTGCGACGATCATCTTCGCAGAGCCAGGACAATTCCCCGCAAGCTGGCCACTCAGGACCGGAAGAGACTGCTCTCTACGGAAGCCCTGCGCTCCAACCGGCCCCGCCATTGCCCGACTCGGGGATGATCGTATTCTCCTCTCCGTTCGCATGTTGCATATGAATAGACCGGCGCGGAAATTGATCGCGCTGTTCGGTGAGTACCATGGGCGCGCCTCCGAACCGATCCCGCCCATCCTCACAGAATTTTGTCACGAGGTCCTGGCACAGCTTCAACCTCGCATCGAAACCCAAAGCTGGGACGAATTCGAGATGCGCCGGATCTGCAATATGGTGACGCCACCTCTTCTGCTCAGAGGATTCGGTGTCACGAACTCCACCAACTAGGAGTTTCGAATCATCCTGCCCCTGGCCCCCCCTGCGCCCCCGCGCCGTCAGAATCGCCGGATCAACCGCCCACCGACGACACACAAGCCAATTCAGAAACGCCGCACCGATTCGGCATCCACGGTCAGAGCTTTCACCTTGACTCCCCCGAGACATCATGTTATCCGCACAAGATGATTATTCGCGCGACAGTCCTTGCGTTCCTCCTCGTGAACCCCGTTTCGGCGGCGGAGTTGCCGGCCGCGGCCAAAGCGCCAATCCCCCCGGTCATCGAGAGCCCTGCAATCCTCGACCAGGATCAGGCTGACCCCTCCATCCGGTTACGGGGATCGGTCTGGCGAACCAAGACCGGGATCGTCTTTCTCAGGACCCCGATCGGACTCTTATCCCTCAGCTCCAAAACGACTTTGAAAGATATCAAAGCCTCGCATGAGGTGCGCCTGTGGGTGCATGGACGTCATACGATCGTCGAGATCCGCAAAAGAACCGACGGATCGCTGGTCCACCGCTACCTCAGCGGCCCCCTGACGTCCGGAACCGATGAACCCAATACATTACTGTGGTGGGGGCCAGATGGAACCCAGACCGTCCACATCGGCACAGCGGAAGAGCGCCTCACGGACTACGAGGAGGGAGATCCACTGACCGTCGAAGTCGACGACACGAATACCATCCGCGGGGTGCGCGATCTGCAACTCGACCTGCAGGTCAGCCAGATCCCGCAAGCCGGGGCCAACGTACACCTCTTTCTGTCGGGAACCGTCTCCAAGCTCAAATCCAATTTCGTCCTGCTCCGCACCTCCATCGGCCTAGTCATGCTCAATACAAAAATTGGCATTCCGCCGGTAAAGATCGGGCAACCGTTAGCCGTGCGCATCGACCACGAGCAGGTCACGATCACAACCCCCTCAACGAAGGCGCCGATTGCACGACCCGGCGCCTCAGCTATCCACTGAGCCATGGCCACGACCCTCAAAAACCGCTCCCAACCCCTCCCCGCACAAGGGCCTGACGAATTTGATACGCTCTATCGCGACCACGTCGATCTGATTTACCGTTATGCTCATCGCCTCTGCGGGGAAACGGAAGCAGCGAAGGATCTCGTCCAGGAGACCTTTCTCAATGCCTACCGGGGGTTCAAGAATTTTCGCGGGGACGCGCGGATCTCAACCTGGCTCTACACCATTGCGTCACGCACCTGCATGCGGCTGCGGCGAAAGCGAAAAGGGGAGCCGGAGCACGAGCTCTCACTTGATGAGTTTGTGCCCACCTCGGAAGGGGAGTTTCGCCTCCAGATCCCGGCGGAGGGGCTCAGTCCCGAAGAGAAGCTGCAGAACAAGGAGCTCCAGCAGGCTCTCGACCAGGCGATCGACAAACTGTCGAAAAAATATCGCATGGTCCTGATCCTCCGCGACATGGAGGGAGTGAGCGCCAAGGAAGTCGGCACGATCATGGGCCTCAACGAACGCGCGGTGAAATCACGGTTGCATCGCGCGCGCCTCTTTGTCCGGCGGGAACTCAGCGCCCGCGGCACCATCGATGAAAATGACCACAAGTCGGGAGGCTTGCGCTCATGACCAAGAAAAAAGCCGCCACGCCAAAAAAGAAACAGGCCAAACCACCCTCACGCCATAGGCCAGGACAGGCCCATTGCCTGAAGCTTCTCCGGCAACTCTCTGCCTATATCGACGGAGAGCTCCCCTCCGACATGTGCCAAGAAATACGTCGCCACCTCGGCGACTGTCCAAATTGCGATGTCTTCATCCTCTCCCTCCAACAAACCGTCATCCTCTGCCGGCACCGGCCGGTTCCCCCCTTGAAACCGGCCGACCGAGCCGCCATGCGCCGCGCCATCCTCAAAAAGGCCACCGCCAAGTGAAAGGGACCCTCTGGCTCATAGGCCTGGCCTGGCTGGTGACTGGTCCTTCCGCCGCGCTGTCCGGCAACCATGACGTAGAACAGATCACCATCGAGATCCAAGGGCGCACGTTCATCCCGGGCCGCGTCGTCCTCCATGCCGGACGCAAGACAACGCTGCAATTCCGCAACCACGATACGGAGCTCCATGCCGTAGTGGCCAAGGAACTCTTCCTCGGCGTCAACCTCAACGTGGGCGGCAACGGAGCCCCGGAGTTCGGTCCCGACGGGCTCATCCGGGTCCTCCTCCCGCCTGACGGACTGGCGGAAATTCAGTTCACGCCGGCCGGCGCCGGGACATTCCCCTACCGATGCGACATGCCAGGCCATGACATGAGGGCTGTAATCGTCGTCGAATGAACGGAAAATTGGCGCTTGACTCGATCCGCCCTTCGCGTCCCGCCCCTGCCGCCTCTTTCAGATCCTCAAAGCAGCGTGGTACAGTACCGACTTCTTCTCGTCCTTCATATTAGGAGCCTGTACGATATGAGACGCCTGCAGATTCTCCACCGAAGCTGGTTTACCTCCCTGTTTCTTTTCGGAACCCTGTCGCTGGTCGCTGTGATGGCCTTGATCGACGCATCGCCGGCATCAGCCGTTCAGAAAAAATCCAAACCTGTTGCCACCTCCGCCGAAACGACGGCGCAACGTTATGCCGAAGCGATGGGAGCGGGAGACAAAGCGGCCGTTGGCCGGCTCGACTTCGCCTGCCAATATCCCCTTGCGGCCGCCAGCAGCAAGAGCAACGTTGCAGATCTGGACAGCCACTACGACTCCTGCTGGCAGCGTGTGCAAGAGGCTCATGCCCCCACCCTGGTCAGAAGCGATGTGGGGATGGAGGTCTTGTGGCCCAGTAACGGTGCCCTGGTCTTTTTCAGTGAAGAACTGAACCGTTATCCCGCCTCGGCCTTCGTGGCCGACTCGCTGGGCCAGACTCCTCCGGGAACCGGCTTCCATATTCACATTGCCGGAAGCAGGCAGCTTCCCTCCGCTTCATTCCGCCTCAAACCGAACGGCCCGCTCGTGGCGGTGCCGACCACCCTAGTCAAATTGACCGTCAGCTACCAGGATCCCCTGACCGCTCCCCTGACCTACGCGGCCGGCTCCGTCAAATGGACCACTACGATTAAGCGGACCAGACGCGCGCTCAAAGAAGTCACCCTCCAATGGGTCGTCCTCTCTGGGCTGAAGAAACAGGGCTTCGCCAATGATACAGCGGTCGTGAACCTTCCCGTCACCAGCGGCGCCATCGCAGAGAGCAGCATCAGGGAGAAGATTCCCTTCGTCACGGAAACCAGCCGCGTCCTCCCGGACTCGCTCGTCTGGTGGGGACCGACGGATGTCCCAGGCCTCCTGACCGCCGCCGCTGCCCGCGCCGCCACCTTTCCGGAACTGCGCGACCGTGTGGCCATGTTGAATCGTGTGCTCATCATCGACCCCAACCAGACCGAAGCCCTCATGGTGCTAAGTCGGCACCTCTATGCCGTCGTCCTGCGCGAAGCCATCCCCTTCCACAAACTCATGGTGAAAGACCCGGCTCTGGCTCTGGTGGTGAACGAACATTTCTGGAACATCTATGCCCAATCGACGCGCATCGAGCTGTCGCTGGGGATGGAGATGGGCGGATTCGACAAACCAACGACCGCTGATCACCTCTACCGCATGATCTCGGCCATGCAGGCCTTGGCTGCGATCCATCCGGAACAGCTGGATAACCAGTTCCGGTTAGGGGTGGCCTTGCGCTGGAACAACGATCAAGAAGCTTCGATCGAAACAGGCCAGGCCCTGGTCAAGGCCATCCCGCCTGACCGCAAAGCCGGCAGAGCCGAAGCCCTACTCCAACTGGCCTGGTCCCGCGTCAACAAAGTCGCTTGGAACCGGATCTTCGACGATGCAGACATTCGAATCGCCTATCAGGATGCAGACGAGGCCCTCGCAGTAGCCGACCTGCCGCTCGACAAATTCATGGCCGAATACACCAAAGCCTACAGCTTGCTCTTCACCCCGAACCGGAACAATCGGGAGCTCTTGGAGCGGCTGACGGAAGCCAAGAAATGGTTTGCCGAAATTCCCGGGCAGAATCACGATATCTGGAACTTCTTCATCGGAGCAGAATCGTTGAAGGCAGTCCTGGATGCGGATCCGATCTTCCAGCCGATCTTGGCTCAAGCTGAGGAAAAGAAAGGCTGAAGGTCTAGCCCGTAAGGCCGTAGCCTTTTCCCGTCGCTTCACGTACCTTGCTCGGCCATGGTCAGGCTCAGCACAAATACAACCGACCTGCGTTTCCCTCCTGTCGATTCAGCCTCGCCGGAAGGCCTGCTGGCCGTCGGGGGCGACCTGCGATCGGAGCGATTGCTCGAAGCCTACCGCCACGGCATCTTTCCCTGGTACGAAGAAGACCAGCCTATCCTCTGGTGGTCGCCAGATCCGAGAGCCGTACTCTTTCCAGACAAGCTCCACGTCCCGCGCAGTCTAGACAAGACGATCCGCCGCGGTCATTTCACCGTCACCCTCGATACCTGCTTTCGCGCTGTAATGATGGAATGTGCCGGACCGAGACCTCAGTACCCGGAAGGAGGGACCTGGATCACCCCAGCGATGATCGAGGCCTACACAAGGCTGCACGAGCTCGGCCATGCCCATTCCATTGAAACCTGGGAGGAAGGAAACCTGGTCGGCGGGCTCTACGGAGTCGCCATCGGAGGAGCCTTCTTCGGCGAGTCGATGTTCTCCAGAGCGACCGACGCCTCGAAAGTAGCGCTCGTCTCTCTTGTGCGCCAGCTCCACACCTGGAACTTCCAAATCTTCGACTGCCAGCAAGCCTCGCCCCATGTGATCGCGCTCGGAGCAGAAGAGATTTCCCGCCGGGAGTTTCTCGAGCACCTCAATGCGGCGCTGACAATCCCGGATCGACGCGGGAGATGGCAATTCGATAGCCCGTAAATCCTTCCGGAGACTCTTTTCACTCAAGGGAATCGCCGGACTGTCTTTCACTGCGCGCATCGGACGAGCACCGTTTCATCGTGCGCGTTCTGCGAGCAAGAAAGATGGTCCGGCGACTCCCTATCCCTACCCCTTTTTCATATTCGCGAGTTCCGCAAAGTAATGCGCGAAGGCCTTCATCCCGCTGGAGGCCTGGTCCCAGTCGAAGTATTCGTTCGGCGCATGGTACCCATGCTCCGGCAGACTCAGCCCCATAAACAGGATCGGCACCTTCCATGCCTTCTGCATCGTGACCACTGCGCCGATCGATCCTCCCTCGCGGATGAAGGCAGGCTCTTTCCCGAAGCCGGCCTTTGCCGCCCGCTTCACGCAATCGACATAGGGCCCGTCGAAACTGCCCTTGAAGGGATGCAACATGCCCTCCTTCTCCACCTTCACATTCGGATTGATCTTGGCCACATATTTCTTAAGCAAGGCAAAGGCCTTCTCAGGAGTTTGATTCGGCACCAATCGCATACTCACTTTCAGTTCACCATGGCCCGGCACGACCGTTTTCACGCCAGGCCCGTGATAGCCGCCGGTCAACCCATGCACCTCGAACGTCGGAGCAGCCCAGATCCTGCGCATGATCTCGGCTGGATCGTTGGTGCGCAACGTCTGAAATCCGTAGGCCTGCTTGAAACTCTTCACCTGAAAGCCTGACGACAGGAAACTCTTGATCTCCGCTTTGGTCGGCTCGACCACGTCCTGATAGAAGCCGGGAATCTTCACCTTGCCGCTCTTGGCATCGACACAGGCCTGCGCTACCTCCATCAGCTCGGCCAGCGGATTCCTTGCGGCCCCTCCGGTCACGCCGGAATGGGCGTCTTTCGTCCCAGTGCGCAATGTGAGCCTCGCGCCTAACAGACCCCGTAATCCATAGGGCATGGCTGGCTTCCCTTTAGCGAGCCAGATCGTGTCCGACACCACGACTGAGTCAGGCCGGGGAATCGCCGCCCGGTTCTTCAGCCCAGCCGCAAAGTTCGGGCTGCCGATTTCCTCTTCCAGCTCCCAGAGAAATCGGATATTGATCGGCATTCCCTGCTCAATCGCGTACCGGGCGCCGAACAGAGCCGACAGCGCCGGCCCCTTGTCGTCCGTCGCGCCACGGCCATGGTAGAGCCCGTTCTCGTTCTTGAAGGCAAAGGGCGCCTGCTTCCATTCAGGCTCCTGCGCCGGCTGCACGTCCATGTGGTTATAGATGGTAACGGTCGGATGCTGGGCTCCGGTCATCCAGCCGCCGGACACGATCGGAGCCCCGCCAGTCTCCACGATTTGCGCCTCAGCCCCCAGATCCGTGAGGACCTGCCTCGCCACATCCGCCATGCTCCTCATATCTGGAGCCTTCGCCGGATCCATGCTGATCGAAGGAATCTCCACCATCTGACCCAGCAGATCTTCATACCGTCGGCGAATCTCCGTCACATAGGTGCCAAGTTGCCGTTCACTCACGCTCATGATTAGTCTCCCTGGCAGGATGCTGAAAAAGTCCGTCAGCTTCGTTCTCGCATCGTTCAGACCCTCAACGTGCCGCTACGGGTACGACTCGGGCCTTCACTCGCTGCGGCCTTGCTGAACGAACTTTTTGAGCATCCTGCGCAATAAGTTCCCGTTGTCCAAGATCTGCCGACCCTTGAATCAGCTGTGTACAATAGATTTCTTACAACTCTCTGAAAGTAGCCGCGGATTATACCGACTGTGCCGCCATGGCGAAAGAGACCGGCTTCCGCTTTGCACATTGCTCACGAAAGCAAGAATGGTAGAATAGCAGCCTATGACCATCGAAGGATTCGCCCGATACAGAAAACTTGCTGTCCTCTTCATCGTCCTCTGCCTTGGCTGGGCCGTTTCGCCTTTCCTTGCTTTGGCAGCCGATCCTATTCCTGTGCCCGAGATCCTGGACGAACCAAGCCGCTTCCACCTCCGGCAGGTAACGTTGCAAGGCACCGTGCGGGACGTACAGCCCCTCGATCCCTATACCCTGCTGGCCGGCTCCACCTGTTACGGCGCCTACCTGTTTTACCTGGAAGATGAAACCGCCTCGATTAATGTCGCCTCCTTTGGCCGCTGTGGCGTCCCGACGGTCAGAGATCCTGACGTGGAAGACGGTACACGCATCGAACTCCAGGCAACCGTCCAAACGCCCAGCCATGGCGGCTATTACTTGAGTTTCCAGGGGCTCAAAGTAGCAAGGGAGCGAGAGGGGGTGGTGCAGGCTGTGGCAGACAAAATCACTCCACTCCTCGATGAAGTAAAACCGTAGTAGGCCAGGCGCTGAGGCTCGGTTCGACGTGCTCTGCAAATCCACGGAAGGATGTTATCGACATGAAGCTTCCCCCCTATATCGCACTCGCGCTTTTCCTCTTCCTGACCGGTTGCGCGAGCAATCAGACGCAGCCCATTGATTCGCTCCAGCAGATACTGAAGGACGAAGAAGCTCGGCTGGTCGGCACTCCGCTCTCGGAACAGACGGCGGCCCCTTCGCCCAAACAAGGCCCTCCGAAGTTGGGGCTCTATGTCATGCCGACCGGATTCCTTCACCATGAATTCGAATGGACCGATGCCGATCGGGAAACCCTCCAGGCCTGGACCAACGGATTGCAACGAAAGGGCCTCATCAGCGGCGTATCCTTCCTGCATCTTTCTTCCGTCAA
This sequence comes from Nitrospiraceae bacterium, assembly GCA_005800255.1. The sequence continues at coordinate 10,932 of SYGW01000125.1, forward strand.
GGGAAACCAATGGGCGCAGCTGCGGGAATCGGCCGTCCGGTACGGGGCTGACCTCCTGCTCATCATAAACGGCGCCGTCGTCGTCGATCGCTACAACAACTACAAGGGGACATTGCTCTATTGGACGATCCTCGGTTCCTACTACGCAGACGGCACCCACAGTGATGCCCTCTGTCTTGTGCGAAGTACTGTATGGGATGTCCGAACGGGAACCAAACTGGCGGAGGGAGAGGCGCAGGGAACAGCGAAGGTCGTCGGTCCCAGCGCGCGGATCGAAGATCAAGACCAAGTCACCGAAGCGCGCCGACAGGCGCTGACCCGACTGATGAAGAAACTGCGCGACGATGTCGCAAGAATCGGCAGAGAACGCTGATCGTCTCGTCACTGACCAGACGGACCCAGGAGGCACCAGAGACGCCTGGTTCCCGATTTCTGGTCCGTCACAGGTTCGCCGCTAAAAAAACTAATCTGCCAGGCCACCATATCGTCGGTCGGATGGGGCGTCGCAGTCCAATAGATCTCCGACTTGATATTGGAAAAGGGATGGCCGACAGGCAAAGCCGGATCATGCTGCGATCCATCGATCAAGGTCTTCAATTCATCCACCGAGGGGGCGCGCCAGCCTTTCTTCCCTCCCACCTCTTTTGTCGCACAACGGGCCACGGATGCACCCCACACATCGTGCTCTCGGTCCGGCTCCTGTTCCCAGATCAAACCGGTGCTGTGGTCTTTGACTGCTGCTCCGTTCAGCAACAGGGTAAATCGAGAGGAGGCGCTGGAGTCGACTGCAAGGGCCTGGCTAGTCACAGCCACCAGGCCAACCATGATGAGGCACGCACGAATTACCAATGGGCTTCTCATGAGGAGCTCCTGGGCCAGCGAAAGCCTATCGTAGGAGAGTTTTTTGGATCGCGCAAGCAGGTTACGGTGAGAGCCGGCGATATTGCCTCAGGAGCAGCAGTCCGCCCCAGGCGAGCGAGGCCAGCATGAAGACGATGCCGATGTTGTAGGCAAGATGGGCCAGGCGATGGTCATACTCCAGCCAGCCCAGCATGGTCAGAATATTATTCCAGTCATGTCCGTCCGTTTCTTTTCCTGTCACTCCGCCAAGCAACAGCAAATCTAGCGTCCTCGCATCGTTGATATAGGGGGCCAGATCCTTAAGACTTTCCGCCACCCACCACAAGGCTACAGACGCGCCGAAGGGATCGCGTGTCTTGACGAAAAAGGTCGCCAGCCAGACAGACAAGCGGCATGAGGACCTGGCAAAGGCTCCCTCCCAGAATCATCATGAACCGTCCGAAAGGGATAAACAGAAAATGGCCCTCTTCGTGAAACGGCAAGTTGATCAAATGGAAAAACGATTCCTCTGTGTAGTTGGTTGCAAGCGGTGTGAGGATGAACGTCTTGCCCCACCAGAGCAACAGCACAAACAAGATCGCCCGGCCTGCGAAGATCATCGCATCGGTGGACTGATCCGAGTCAACCAGCCACTCTTTGGCAAGGGCCATCCAGCGGGAACGATCCCGCCGCATCGGCTGCAACGGAGCCACAGGCCGATACTTCGCAAAGACGATCCCGCACCTCAGACACTCAGTCTCACTCTCTGATCGCTCAGTCTGACACTTGGGGCAATGGATCGTGGGAGTGGTGGTGGATGCCATGACACATGGTAGGACCATGCGCGCAATCGGACAAGAAATTATCCGGATTGATCCAACTGATTAAACGAACTTCATTGGCAGGCTGCTCAAACAGGCCGTCAGCAAAAACAATAATAGCTCTTCCAAGCTTGCTCGTTAACATTCCTCCTGAAGGGCCCGGATGAGTCCCCCACTGCGCGCGGCCAACGAGGGTCTTCTGAGGCCGCGCGTTGCGCGAGCACAGGGGACCCATCAGAGCCCTTCCTGCCCCTGCTAGTGGAAGGAGAAGGGAACAGGAGCAAACGTGAGAATAAACACCGCCAACGCAATCCATCCGACCAACACCCGCCCACGGCCCAGCGGCACATGGGGATCGCACACGGGCGGATGTCCGAAGCCCCAGAGTCCCGCCATGAAGGCCCAGAGGAGCCAGCCATGCCAGCCAGCGAGCCCCAGCACGATCAACAGCGGCACCATGGCAAAGGCCAGCGTGCGTTGACGCGAACCCCACAGGGCATAGGCCACATGGCCTCCGTCGAGTTGGCCGATGGGAATGAGATTCAAGGAGGTCACGAACAGGCCGAACCAGGCGGCGAACCCGATAGGATGCAAGACAATGTCAGCCTGAGGAGGAAGGGACCCCACAACCAGCCAGGAGATAAACTGTAACAACAGTGGTTCGCCTAGCTGTAATCCAGCGGTCGCAGTCCGATCGACGACCCTCGAGAGGTTTAACCCAATCACCAGCGCGACCACCGCCACGACGAAGCCCGCCAATGGACCGGCCACGCCGATGTCGAACAGGGCGCGCCGGTTCAAGATCGGGCCTCGCATCCGGATGATCGCGCCGAACGTGCCGATGAAATAGGGAGGGCCGGGAATGAACAGGGGCAGAGAGGCCGGCACATGATGGATGCGGGAAAGCACATAATGCCCGCACTCATGAGTCATCAGAATCAGCAGCAGCGTGGCGGCGAAAGGAATCCCGCGCCCGAGCAGCTCTGGATGCTCCAATAGAAAATCCACCGGCCCGCCGATCGGTCCGTTGTAGGCCTGATAGGCCCCGGCCCACAACGTCGTGAAAACCGTCCCCACAAAAAGGCAGATGGGCAGAGTCCATTTCGAAAAGGGCGTCTCCTCGAACTCCTCCTCGAACGGTTCCTCCGTAATAGTCGGCAACTCGTCAGGGCGTTGATCAAAGCTCATCGCGCTTGTCTCAGTGATCTAAGGCAAATGGATTATGGTCGAGTTCTTCGCTCACCGTCGTGGCAGGCCCATGGCCGGGCAAGAGGAGACAATCCTGCGGCAGTTTCAACAGGCGCTGCCTCACGGAATCCAGATGGGTCGGGAAAAGATTGGGCGGGACGGATTTTCCAATCGATCTGGCAAAGAGGGTGTCACCGACAAAACAGACTGGCTGCGCCCCGCAATCCACCCGATAGCAGATGCCGCCCTGTGTATGGCCCGGCGTCACAAGACAATGGACCGTGAGCCGTCCGACTGAAATGGCGCGGCCATCCTCCGGCGCCACGAGGCCCTCCGAGGGCTTCCAACGCAGGAGACCGGCATCCGCCGCCCCCAAATAAACTGGCACGGGCCATCGCGCCAAAAGCTGCTGAATCCCTTCCGCATGGTCCGCATGGCCATGGGTCAGGCAGATGCCAATCAACCGGACTCGATGGGACTCGAGCCAAGCGATCATGGCAGGAGCGTTGCAGGCCGTATCGACGAGAAGCGCCTCACCCGAGTCCCGCACGATATAGCCGTTGACTCCGTAGCCGTTGATGTCACCCAGGATGGTCTCGATCTGCGGGATCGAGGGAATCGGTCCGGGAACCCACTGCTCAAAGACGATCTGTTCCAAGGGAGCAGAGCGAAGTTTGAGCGTGGCAGCGAGAGCGCGCACGTCCGCACGGTCACGAGGAGGCTCACCTCGTTCGAGCGCCGTAACAGAAGCCCCGGACAGACCGGTGAAGCGAGCCACCTCCTCCACGGACCAAGCCTGCCCGATGCGGGCCTTCTTGATGATGTCGCAAAAATCGTCTTCAAGGGGCATGTGACACCATCATTTGCTATCAGCAGTCAGCTCTCGGCCATCAGCTCCGACTGGGCCATCCGTTCTTTCCACTCCCTCACCCACAACTCCGGAAGCCTTCATTCCCACGGAGGGTGGCCTGTTGCTCTCCCACTCTTCTCCTAGCGCTCCGGAACCAACTTAATTTCCTGCAGATTGCCAAATCCCCCCAGCAACTTCGGCAAGGCCTCTCCTGCCCCGACGGCCACGATGGTCAATCGCTCCGGATTGAAATGTTTCTTCGCCGCCGCCAGAATTTCTTCCTTCGTCAAGGCCACGACCCTGGCCCGCAATTGCTGGAGGAAATCGGGAGGAAGTCCGTCGTATTCCAGCTCAACCAGCCG
>SYGW01000126.1 GCA_005800255.1 Nitrospiraceae bacterium
TCACCAAGCCGTTCAGCGCGGGGGAGTTGCTGGCGCGCATGCGGGTGGCCTTACGCCATGCCGCCAAACCGCCGGGAGAGGAGGGGGAGCCCAGCTTTGAAACCGGGAATCTGCGCGTGGACCTCCTGCGCCGGCAGGTGTTTGTCAACGACAAGGAGGTCCATCTCACGCTCATCGAGTACAAACTCCTGACGACGCTGATCCGGCATGCGGGCAAGGTCCTGACACACCGGCAACTATTGAAGGAGGTCTGGGGGCCGCTGCACGTGGACGAAGCCCATTATGTGCGGGTCTATATGCGGCAGCTTCGCAACAAGCTGGAAGACAATCCGGCCCGACCGCAACTGTTGCTGACGGAACTCGGCGTCGGTTATCGTCTTCGTGCCGAGTAGTCCCAAAGTCGTCAAGTCAGAAAGTCTTCAAGCCGCGGGTGCACCGTCTGAGACGGTCCGGCTTTACAGACTTTCCAGACTTTTCAACTTGACTGTTAGGGTGAATCGAAGGTCCAGAGGGCGCCGAAGAGCAGCAGGTGCTGGCCCGGCGTGAGCATCGGCTGGCCATTGGCAAAGTTTCCGTTCTTAAAGAAGCCGCCCTGGGGACCGGTGGACTCGTCATACCGGTACTCCGCCCGGAGCGTCGTGTTCGTCCATGCGTAAGGAATCTTGTATTCCACCGTGTTGGTGATGGCCTTGACCAGCTGCTGGTTGCCGGTCCATCGCCCGTTCCGGTCCCAGTAAAACTCCGGCCGCACGGCCAGGCTCCAGGGCCCGGCCACGTGCCATCGCGTAAACAGCGCCCCTCCGGTCACGAAGGCGCGGGGACTTCCCGGTTGTCCCGCGATGTTCTCAGTCCCAAAGTCGTAGGACAGCGCGATGGTGACGTCGTCGCCCTTCCATTCGGTGATCCAGTTCGAGTACAACCGCCAGAACTCCATGGACGTATTGGCCTGAGCCGGGCCGTAATAGATCGTTTCCGTCACTGTCACCCGCGACGTCGCCTTCCATGACATTTGCCCCCCGTAACTGGGCTGATCGTTGGCATGGGCCAAATGAAAGTACCCGTTGATGACGAAGGCCGTCGCGGTCAGGTTCTCGTTGATCGGATAACGGGCGTTGACGCCGAACATCATGTAGGGGGTGTTGTCCGCGATCCAGGACCTGGTGTAATTGAAGTTGTCCTTGGCGTAGAGCGACTCAAATCCGATCAGGCTGTTGAACAGTCCCGCCGTGATCGTCAGGTCTTTCCCGCCGACCGGAGCCAGGTAGGAGACGTTGGCGCGGGAAAAGTGGCGCAGCGTGTCGGCCCCGGCGACCTTCGGCTCCCCCTGCAGGAAGGCGAACTCCTTGGTGTCGTAGCCTCCCTGGCCCCCGAACTCCATGCCCCAACGAGAGTCGGTTGTCGCATCCTTGCGCACATAGACCAATCCCATATTCGGGGTCAACTCGTTCACCCGATTGGTCGTGCTCCGGCTGCGCCACAGGTGGTTTTTGGGGAAGTTAAAGTCGACGTCGTAGCTCAAATCGACATAGGCGCCATAGTGCCAGAGGGGAGGGGCGGCCTGCGCACTCTCTGAAGCGGGCGGCGGCCCACCGGCGGCCCCGCCAAGTGGCTCCTCGGCCGCGACCGGCGCGGCCAGCAAGCAAGCGAGCAGCAACGTCGTCCGGCTCAATCGGACCGTGAACCCTGCCATAAAGTAGTCACCCCTCCTTCCTGCAACCCCGCTCTGATAGCACAACTCGAACCAAGATGGCGAATCGGCACGCAGGCTATCGCCGGTCTCCCCCCTCGGCGCTTGTGTCCATCATCCACAGGCACAGCACTCCCAGAATCAGCACCCATACGATCAAAGCCATGACGCACCTCCTATGCATAAGCGGCCGCGGCGGCAGAACCATGCTCATGCATACATGTCGGTGCAGGTTACGCGATGACGTATCAAAACAGGGGCAAAACGGCTCAGGAATGTATTAAAACGATGTAAAAGTCCCGGGCGGATCATATGAAAGCGAGGGGGCAACGAGCCGGAAAACGGTCTCAAGACCAGGATCGGTCGCCGGGCATTTGATTCTTGAGAAAAGCGCTGCTAGGCTGGTCTCAGTGTGAGGGCAGCTATGAGCACCCAGACCCCATCAGCAGCACACCCCTACGGACATGCCGAGTTCGTCAAAGCCCTGCAACACGAAACTATCTCCTGCCACACCTCCGGCTGCGCCGGGCCGCTCGACGTGACCGACCTGTCCCAGGTGAAGGACCGGATCAAGACGTTCAACCTCCGATGCCCGCACTGTGGATGGGAGGGGCAACTCAGAGGGCACGAGACTCTGACGCCTCCGTGGGACGACGCCTCGCTCCTGCTCATGGCGGACGAGCATCTGATGCACCAGCAACCGATCTGCCCGTTCGACGATACCCCGGTGGTGTTCACATCATTGCCGAATCCCAGACGGCGGGCCCGGTATCGGCTGTCCTGTTTTTATTGCGGCCGGCAAGCTGAAATGGCTTGGCCTCCGGCTGAGTCCAGGCGGTAGCACGAAGGCTGGAAAGGAAGCGCGGTCAGGTCTGTTGGGCCGGAACCGATTCGGGAGCGGGAGATTTGGAGTCGAGCAACGGCAAATGGGCGACGCGGTTCCGCCCCTCTCGCTTGGCCATATAGAGGGCCAAATCCGCCACTTTTAAGATTTGCGCGGGAGTCGGGTTCTCGGTTTTGTCGGGGAGGTAGGTTGTGAGGCCGATGCTCGTCGTCAGCTTGAGCGTGCGGGCCTCATTGCCGAATTGGAACTCTTCCACCGCCTCGCGCAGCCGTTCCGCGGCGGCAAGCGCCCCCTCCTTTTCCACGCGGGGCAGGATCCAGATGAACTCGTCGCCGCCCATCCGACCAGCCAGGTCATAACCGCGGCTTTGCACCGCGAGGATGGAGGCGTAGTCCTTCAAGACCCGGTCGCCCATATCATGGCCATAGGTGTCGTTCACATATTTGAAATGGTCCACGTCGATGACCGCGCAGGACAGAGGGGAGTCGAACCGCTTCGCTTCTTCCAACGCCCGGGACAAGGTGCCCAGCAAATGGCGACGGTTGGGCATCCCCGTCAATTCGTCGTGCATCGCATCGTGGGCCAGCTTTTCTCGATGCGCCCGCTCATGCTGGGCGAACTCGGCCAACGCGCCGTAGAAGAGCGTCATGACCAGCAAGAAAGGAAGTCGAATCAGGAGCGTGCCGACCGGCATGGGCCTGTGTTGGGTCATGTACAAAAAGACGCTGTAGCCGAAATAGGCGGCGCAGGTGATGGAGGCCAGGATCAAGGCCCGCCTCAGGTTCCCTGCGGCGCCCGCGATCATAATGATCCCGAAATACACGACAAAAATGTCGGTGCCGCTCGTTCCCGTGACATACAACATGGCCGGCACGAGAAGGGTGTCGACAATCACCAGAATGGCCGGAATCGGACCGGGGGAAATGAGCTTCGGCAGACCGTAGAGCAGAAGGGCGTTGCCGGCGAGCAACGCCAGAATCAGAAGGATGCCATCACTGGCTTCGAGGGCGGATTCGGCGGTGACGACGTGCGCCGACAGGACCACCACCACTAGCCACTGCATGATGGGAATCGGCTTGACGAATTTCTCGAGGGCTTCGGCCATTGTCCGTCGCCTCCCAAAGATTGGCAGGCATTGTGTACCGGGCGCGAAAGCTTTGTCAACGTGTTTGACGCCAGGCACGACCGCAGGAATACGAACAAGTGTCTCATGAGACACTTGCGCATGAGTACGTAACAATGGAGCAGGATTCCGTTCCGCTCATTATCTGTTTCGGCGACAGCCTGACGGCTGGCTACCAGTCGCCGACCATGGCCTGCCCGCAGCTAGTGGAGGCACCCTACGGCCGCTTCCTTCAAGATCGATTGTGCGGAAAGGCCAAGGTTGCCGTGACCGGCCTATGCGGGGAAACGACGGGCGACATGGTCATACGTTTCCGGCGGGACGTGGCATCTCACCGGCCGGCCTGGGTTGTTATCTTGGGCGGGACCAACGACCTGGGGTGGAATGCCGCGCCGTCCGAGATCATGGCCAATCTGGTTCAGATATACGACCAAGCGCTGAACCGGGGCATCCAGCCGGTTGCGATCACCGTTCCCTCCATTCGCGTGGGAGGGGGCCCCGAAGAGGCCCTTCCCGGGGCTACCGACTCAGGCCTTCTCGGGGAAGAACGACGATGGCTGGCGGATCACATCGAGCGCCGTCGGATCTTGAACCGGCTCATCATGGGCTATTGTGCCGAAAAGGGACTGGCCTGCGTCGATCTGTTCACCGACACGGCGGAGCCGGACACCGGGCAGCTCGCCGCTCGCTATTCCAACGACGGGCTGCACCTGACGACCGAGGGATACGAACGCCTGGCGGTACTTTTGTACGAACAAGTTTTTGCCGCCGCCTGCCGATGAGGGGCTGATGATTCGCGACGTTCGTGACGACGAATTCGACCGGGTCGTGGAAGGGGCCGGCCGGCCGGTCCTGGTTGAATTTTGGCAACCAGGCTGCGCGGGCTGTCTGGCCTTGCTGGGCGAGCTGGAACAAGTTCACGTCGAGGCGGGGCATCGCCTTGTCATCCTGAAGATGAACGTGCAGGAAAACTATCAGATCCCGGCCGAACTGGAGATTTCGTCGTTGCCCGCTCTGGCCCTGTACCGGCACGGGCAGTTCGAGCGGTTCATCGGGGGACTGGGGAAAAAGGACGCCATCCTGAAGCAGTTACAAGAAGTGTTGAATGATGAATGCTAAACGAAAACGATCAGCTCAGAAATTCATCGTTTAGCATTCATCCTTCTGCATTTCTACAAAATTCTCCAAGTCCGCCCGTCGCTCTGGATCAAGCGATCGGCTTCGACCGGCCCCCAGCTTCCAGCCGGATATTCAGGCAACCACCGGACCCCTTGGGTCTTCCAGCCTTCCAAAATTCCGGTCACCCAGGCCCAAGAGACCTCCACCGCGTCCCGGCGCATGAAGCGTGACGCATCGCCGGTCATGACGTCCAGCAGCAGCCGTTCGTAGGCTTCCGGTGACGGCGTTCCGAACACTTCGCTATACTTGAAGCTCATGTCCACCGGATGGGTCTCGGATCTGGTTCCAGGTACACGCGACATGAGACTCAGGGAGAGCCCCTCTTCCGGCTGAATCCGGAGGGTCAAGAGGTTCGGTGCTTGTGGCGTGCCAGGGTCGGCATTGAAGAGAACCCTTGGAATTTCCTTGAACTGCACCGCGATCTCGCTGGCCCGCTTGGGCAAGGCCTTGCCGGTTCTTAGATAGAATGGCACGCCAGCCCAACGCCAATTCTCCACGAAGCACTTGATCGCCACATAGGTCTCGATCAGGGATTCCGGAGAGACGCCGGCTTCCCGGCGGTAGCCGGGAACGTCTTTGCCGTGGGCCTTGCCCTGGCTGTATTGGGCGCGCACGGTAACACGCTCCACATCCTTGCCCAGGATAGGCCGCAGACAGTGCAAGACCTCGATTTTGGAGTCACGGACTACGTCTGGGTCGAGCGAATGGGGCGGCTCCATGGCAACTAGGCAGAGCAACTGAAGCAGATGGTTTTGCACCATGTCGCGCAGCGCACCCGACTCCTCGTAATAGGTGGCCCTGGTGCCGACGCCTTCCGCCTCACTGACCGTGATCTGCACATGGTCGATGTACTTGTGGTTCCAGATAGGCTCGAAGATGCTGTTCGCAAAACGCAGGACCATGAGGTTCTGGACCGTCTCCTTGCCAAGATAATGGTCGATGCGGAAGGTCTGTGATTCGTCGAATACCTTCCCGATCGTGTTGTTGATCGTTCGCGCCGACTCCAGGTCCCGGCCGACCGGCTTTTCCACGATCACCCGGGAATAGGGCTCGCCGTTTTGAATCGGACGGACCAGGCCGGCTTGCTGCAGCCCCTCACAGGCCGGCGCGATCGACGTGGGAGGGATAGCCAGGTAGAAGATCCGGTTGCCCGGCAACTTCAAATCGGCTTCGAGCTTCTCCGCAGCCGTTCTGATGTCGTGATAGGAGGCAGGTTCGTCGATCATCGAGGCCTGGTAATGCAGGTGCTGCTCGAAATCGGCCCACTTGGACTCCGTCAGCGCCTGGCGGGAAAAAGTCTGGACCCCCTCGCGCGCAATGGCTCGGAATTCCTGATCGCTCAGCGGTTTGCGGCCAAGCCCCAAGACGGTATAGCGTTCGGGGAGCAGACCATCCAGCAGCAAGTTGTAGAGCGCCGGCACCAAGCGACGCCTAGCCAAGTCGCCGGACCCGCCGAAAATCACCACCGTGCAGGGCTCAGCGGCCCCGTTGCGTCCCTGCTCGTCGGAAAGCGGCTTCTGTCCCGGCTGCGTCATGCGTCGGCTCCTCGTCTGCCCATCCCTGTTATCGGCGAACCGCATGGCCGCCGAACGCGTTCCGCAGAGCCGCCAGCATCTTCTCCGCAAAGGTATCCTGCTGGCGGGATCGGAAGCGGGTGAAGAGCGCGGCGGTCAGCGTGGGAACGGCCACGTCCTTTTCAATCGCATCTAGGACCATCCAGCGGCCCTCTCCTGAGTCCTGCACATAGCCTTTCAATTGCTCCAAGCGAGGGTCCTGGGCCAGGGCGTCGGCGGCCAGTTCCAACAGCCAGGAACGCACGACGCTGCCGTGCATCCATAGATCGGCAATCTTGGCTAGGTCCAGGTTGTAGTTGCTCTTGGCCATCAACTCAAATCCCTCGGCGTACCCTTGCATCATGCTGTATTCGATGCCGTTGTGCACCATCTTGACGTAGTGCCCGGCTCCGTGCCCGCCCATATGAGCCCAGCCGTTCTCCGGGGCCAGGGTCTTAAAGATAGGCTCCAAACGTTTGACCGGCTCCTTGTCCCCACCGACCATCAGGCAGTAGCCGATCTTGAGGCCCCAGACGCCGCCGCTCGTCCCGGCGTCCACGTAGTGAATGCCCTTGGCCTTCAGGTCTGCGGCCCGCCGCACATCGTCGTGAAACTTCGTATTGCCCCCGTCGATGATGGTATCGCCTGGCTTGAGCAGCGCCGCAACGGCTTGCACTGTATCCTCGGTGGGCTGCCCGGAGGGGACCATGATCCAGACCGCCTTGGGGACGGTCAGCTTCGAGACAAGATCGGCCAGTGACGTAGCGCCGACGCAGCCCACGCCGTCCGCCTGTTTGACCAAGTCCGCCGTCCGGTCATAGACCACGACCCGATGCTTGTCCCGCTGCAGGCGCGTGACCATGTTCATGCCCATCTTGCCTAGTCCGACGAATCCGAGCTCCATAACGATCCTTTCTCCGTCTGTGTTCGCCCGCCACTAGGCGGGGAAGGAACAGAAGCCAGCTCTCCCTATCCATCTTCTATCGGGCGCAATTCTAGCATACTTGAGAGGAAGAGACGCACTGTTGAAAATTTTCTGGCGTCTTGCGGGACGGTCAAAAAGACCGTCGGCAAGGCAGCAGCGAGGGGCTTTAGTTCTCGGTTGCCAATGTGCAGTCGTCAGTTCCGAAACTGAGAACGGAATGCTGATAACTGACGACTCTTGGAAAACGATGCGAGAACGAAGCGGGCGGATTTTTCCAACAGCCCGTCAATCGACCCGTTGGGGGTGGGGGATGTCATGAAACAGATGCAGCGCGAGGTTCCGCCCGATGCCGAGGCGCTCGGGCATGGTCGGTGCGGCCAGGAATTGCTCGATGAGGTCTGCCACAGCTGCGTCCCGTGAGGCGATAAACCGGAGCGTGTCGGCAGGCGCCGTCGGCCAAAACCCGCGGAGGCAGAAGAAGTCGTCCACGAGGGCTTCCAGGAACAGGCCCAGGAGATACTCGGCCGTGGCCGGTTGCTGGCTCAGGTCCTCGATTTTTCCCAGGCGGTGAAAACACTCGGCCTTGAGGCGGATCTTGTCATGCGTGCCGATTGCGGGAAGGCCGTTCTTGAACCGCTGGTTGGCCTTCTCGGTCAGCTTCGAGCCGGCCCCTTCGAGTTCGAATAGCACACGCGCCTTCCGGAGCAACGGCGGGAGGCGTGGCACCAGCGCCAGGTCCTGTTCGACCCCTTTATATTCCCGGTAGCGAATCTCCACCTGCCGGCTGGCCACGCGCACGATTTCATCCCCCTCGCCCTTACCCTTCACGAGGGCGATCAGGTCCACATCGCTGTGCGCGGTCCAGGCGCGTCTGGCGCCTGAGCCGACCAGGAGCACGGCCAAGAGATCGGCGCCACGTCGTCCGCGGACATAACGCAACGCGGCCTCCAGCACTTGCTCCACGCCGGGCGGATCGGGCGCCGGGGGCGCATCGGGCACCTCCGGCACCTCCAGGAGTTCAGCCTGCAGTTCCTCGCGTGAAGGCCGCTGCACGAGCGGATCGCCGGCCGGTTGCCCGGATGATTGGGTCAATACCTGGTCCATATTATGGATGCGCCTTCCTGGCCTGGGCTTGCGCCGTTCACCGGCCGGTCACCTTGCAGATTTCCGCCTCGAGGGAGGCCAGCCACTGTTCGAACGGGAGATGCTCGTCCACCACGATCTCCAATTTCCCGTTCGGTAGTTTATGCACCAGTCCGGGATTGGCAGGAGAGAGGGGAATTTCCACCCACTCGCGCGACAATCCCAGCCGGTCCGTCAACTCCAAGATCTGATTGATCTGTGGAAACGTGACCATGGATATCATGGCGGCATTCTAGAGAGGGGCTGAGGAGCCTGTCAATCGGAGGTCATGCGCTGGGACTGTCCTACATTGCTACCGAGGCCAATACATGATGACGGCCACGCCAAGTAAGCAGATCAGGCCGCCTACGATGTCGTAGCGATCCGGCGTGACATGATCCACACCCCATCCCCAAAGGACTGATAGGATTACAAACCAACCGCCATATGCCGCGTACGCGCGCCCAAAGTGAGCTGGTTGATAGGTCGGCACGATACCGTACACGATCAATGCGAGGGCGCCGAGTAGGCCGATCCACCCCTGTGCCCCGTTTCGCCACCATTGCCATATGAGGTATCCACCGCCGATCTCGCACAGTCCAGCTATCAAAAATAACGTGATGGATTGTATCACTAACACCAGATTCCTCCGTTTGCGATGGTGGCGCCGAACCACACTCGGCTGACCGGCTCAACGGACGAGGACTTGCGTGAAAATCCGGCCGGTCTCCTCGATATCCCGGCCGGACACGTTGAGATGGGTGACGGCCCTGTAGGTGCGGCCGCCGACGGCGTTGATCAGTACCCCTTCGGCTTTCAAGGCGGCCACGAGGTCGGCGGGGGATCGGTTGGACGTCACGTCGAAAAAGAGGATGTTCGTCTCGACGGACGCCACGTCGATCAAGACGGAGGAAATCTTGTGCAGCGCTTCGGCCAATGCCTTGGCATGTGCATGATCCTCTTTCAGCCGGACAATATTGTGCTCCAGCGCGTAGAGGCCGGCCGCGGCCAGAATGCCCGCCTGCCTCATGCCGCCCCCGTACATGCGCCGGAGCGGTCGGAGCTTCGCGACCGTCCCGGCATCAGAGACGATGAGCGAGCCGACCGGCGCTCCAAGGCCCTTCGAGAGGCAGAACGACACAGTCTCGAAATGCCGGGCATAGTCGGCAGCCGCCACGCCCGATGCCACCACCGCATTGAACAGCCTGGCTCCGTCCAGATGCATGGGGATGCCGCGCGCCACCGCTATGTCTCTAATCCGCTGGATGGTCGACAGGGGATAGACCGAGCCGCCGCCGCTATTGTGGGTGTTTTCCAAACAAATGAGCCTAGTCTGGGGATTATACGGGCCGCTGGGGCGGATCGCCGCCAGGACTTGTTCCGACTCCAGAATGCCTCGCTGTCCGTTCACCCAATGCAGTTGTACGCCGGCCAGGGCCGCGGCGGCGCCATGTTCGTATTTCACGATATGGGCGCGGCTGTCCACGATCACTTCATCGCCCGGCTGGGTATGGACCTTGATGGACAGCTGATTAGCCATGATGCCGGTCGGCACAAAGAGCGCCGCCGCTTTCCCAAGCAAGGCTGCCGCCATCTCCTGCAAACGGTTGACGGTCGGATCTTCTCCGTAGACGTCGTCGCCGACCGGCGCCACCGCCATGGCATTCCGCATGGCTTGGGAGGGCTGCGTCACCGTGTCGCTACGGAGATCAATCATGGTTCGTCTGTCGCAACACGTCGACTGTTAGCAGTCCACCGTTCGCAGTTTCCGAAACTGCCGACGGAGAACTGATGACTGAAAACTTCTCCCCGCTACATGACGAAAGATGTCTCACGCCTTAGGCTCCAGCGCTCGCCGGTCTTCGAACTTGTACTGTTGCCGGCTCAGGACCGGGAGGACGGAGAAGATCGGCGTGTTGTAGGGGAGCAGCGCGCTGTCCGTCCCGGGCAGCAACTGCAGGTGCATATTCACGAAGTTGAAGCTCAGCCCCTCCGTCCAGGGCTGGGTGACCGCCTGGGCATAGGCTTGGACCTTTTCGGTGGCGTAGGTGCGCGTCAACAGTCCCGCGCCCCCTTGCAGGCCATATTCGTGCAAGTCCGGCGCGCCCTGGACGAGGAGCGAAACCGATGCCGCATCGAACCAGACCTTGAAGTTGCAGACCACCTGAATGTACGGCCCCAAGGCGTTCGTGGCGTCCAGAAACGTGCGGGGGAGCCCAATCTCCATGGGCACATCCGGCGGCAGCGGTCGTTCGACCGATCCCAGTTCCGTTTCCTTCACCGGCGACGCGGAGACAAACAATAAATTTGGATCGTCCAGGGCAATGTCCAGCACCTGATCGTCGTAGTAGCTACAGAGCTTGCCCATCTCGTAACGGAGCGGAAAGGAATAGCCCATCGTCGCGTACCAGATGCGGAGCGAGGCCTCCAGCGGCTCGTCCGGCTTGCGGCTGATCTTCAGATCGAAGGGGAGCATCAGGTGCAGCGCGCTGGTCCGCACCGCCATGAAGGGGGCGCAGGCGCCGGCCCACTCCTTGTGAACGGCGGGATTGTCCGGCTCGAACTTGCGGGCCGGGCCGGTGAAGTGCTGAGCGGTCTTGGACTCCTTGGTCAGCTTGTACTTGTTCTGGTAGTAAGCCGAGGCCCGCTTTTGAGCCGTGGCCAGAAAGTAATCGGGCAGGTCGGTTTCGACGATGATGCGTTGTTTGTCGAGCGCCGTCGGGGCTTGCGGCCGATTCGACCGCATGGCCTCGTTGTAGAGGTCCAGCTCGGCCGTCGCCTTCTGGATCTCCTGGGTCAGGTGCTGCGCCAATCCCTGATCTGGGCAGGAGGTCTGCCGGAGCAACTGAAGGGCGCGCTGGAGGCAGTCGAGTTTGTGGCTGTACCGCTTCGGCTCCGCAGCGAAGGCCTCGGCCGTGGCCATGTAGAGGTTGAACTGCTCCTCGGGCAGGAGGCCAAGCTGGTCCAGGTCATGGTCCTTAATGAAGGCCATGGCCAACGGGCCGAACGACTCCTCCTTCCTGATGCAGAGGGTCATCAGATAGTTGTATTGGGCCCTGGCTTCTTGTTGCGTCATGGGTTCCTTCAAGTCCAGCGCATTCTACGGGAAAGCAGCGCAAGGGAACAAGCCTGCCACTCGCTCTGCTTTGACTCCCTGTAAATGCGGATGTTATAGTCCGGCGCGTGAAGCAACGAGTGCACAAGTCTGCAAGTGTGAAAGTTGGCAAGTCGAGACAATGAGAGAACCGCGACTTTATGGACTTTGCGACTTTGAGACTTTCAGACTCTTTACCTGAGCGGAGCACAGTCCATGGTTGAAGTTCCGGTCAAGATGTATGTGGCGGCCCTCGCCAAAAAGGCAAAGGAGGCGGCGCGGGCGATGGGGCTCGTGTCCGGTTCCGTCAAGACCAAGGCCCTGCTGGCCATGGCCGACCGTCTGGAGGCGGAAGAAGAAGCTATTTTGGAAGACAACCGGCTGGATGCGGAAGCGGTGGGCAAGAGCCTGACCGGGGACACCAACCGGGACACGGTCAAAGAAGCCGTGGATCGGGTCCGCTTTGCCGAAGACGCCGTCAAGGAGATGGCCAAGACCTTGCGCCAGGTCGCGGATATGCCGGACCCGGTCGGAGAGATGACCAAGCTTTGGCGCCAACCCAACGGGATGCAGGTCAGCCGCATGCGCATGCCGCTGGGCGTGATCGGGATCATTTCCGACGGAGGCCCGCCGGTCACGACCGAGTGCATCGCCCTCTGCTTGAAAGCGGGCAACGTCAGTCTGGTGCGCGGCGGCCCGGAATGGGCCAAGTCCGGCGCCCGGGTGGCGACCATCCTGCGGGAGGCAGCGGAAGCGGCCGGCGTGCCAGCCGACGGTATCACCTTCGTGGAACGCAATGAAAAAGACGCGGCGCTGGAGCTGCTCCGGCTCAACAAACATCTGGACGCGATTCTCCCTCGGGGTGGGGCCGGCTTGCGCAGGACGGTGATCGAGCAGACCCGCCTGCCGGTGCTGGGCCAGGATATGGGCGTGAGCCATGTCTATATCGACGGGGATGCGGATCTGCCGCTGGCCCAAAACATCGTGGTGAACTCCACAGCGCAGCAGCCGACCGCGCCCAATGCCGTGGACTGCGTGCTGGTCCACCAAGCTGTGGCCCGGTCGCTCTTGTCCGCCCTTATCCGACGCTTGCTGGACGAATTCAGAGTGGAAGTGAGGGGCTGTCCCAAGACGATCGCCATGACCGGGTCCTTCGCCTTGCCCGGTTATATGAATCTTATCGCCGCGAAGGACGGCGACTGGGGAAAGCAATTTCTGTCCAAGACCATGGCCATCAAGGTCGTGACGGATATGGACGACGCCCTGGCCCACATCACGCAGTATGGCCCTGGCCATACGGACACCATCGTGACCCGCGACTATACTTCGGCGATGCGTTTTATCCGCGAGGTGGATGCGAGCGCGGTCCTGGTGAACGCCTCCACGCGACTGCACGACGGGCAGGAGTTCGGATTGGGTGGGGGGCTGGGCGTCAATACGACCAAGGTCCCGGTGCGGGGGCCCGTGTCGCTCGAAGAGCTGACTTGCCAGAAGTATGTGGTCATGGGCACAGGGCAACTCCGTCACCCCCATCCGGTGCCAGTGACCTATGAAGACGCGATCATGCTGAAGCGGCCCTCTTAGAAGAAGCTATCGGTTCTCAGTGATCAGTCGCCGGTTTCCGGCCAGGCAACGCCCATTCCACTCCCCATGACCGGCCCAGACCTCCATTCTCTGCAAACCAGACTCGCCGCGCACCTTGACTGGTGGGGATTGCTGCATGTCGAGTCCGACCGAACCTACTTCGAGTGGCAGCAGAAAGCCCTATCGTCGGACCAGCTGGCATCGCTCCATCAGACAGTGGAAGCCAAACAGGCCCAGCCCCAGCGAGCCGACCTGGAAACGGCTTTTTACGATCTGACGGCCGATCCGACCATCCTGCCGGTTCTCTACAGTCAGCGGTACGAACTGTATCTGACCGTCGGCCCGTTGATCGCCGCCCTGTTGGCCGCCGAAGGGCAGGCGCAGGGGACGGTCCTGGATTTCGGCTGCGGGGTCGGGGTGCTGACGACCTTCTACGCCAAGGTCTTTCCGAACCTGATGGTCGTGGGGCTCGATCGGTCCGGCGCCTCGGTCAAGGCCGCGCAGGAACGGGCCCAGGCCTTAGGGCTCACGAACATCCGATTTGAATCCCTGGATATCGAGCGGACGCCGGTTCCCGGCCCCTTCGATGTGATCCTCTCGGTCCATGCCCTCTTACAAGCCGAGCGGGAACTTGGGCTGCCGAGCCGGGATTGGACAACGTTCGAACGTTCTCATGAGGCCGCCGCCCAACAGGCTTTTGAACAACGCACCGGATTGGGCCCCAGGCTCGACCGGCTCTGTAGCCTCCTGGCTGAGGAGGGACGGCTGATCGCGTTTGAGAAGACCCGCGAACTGGCACGACGGATTCCCTTCCAGCGCGCCCTTGCCGCCCACGGCCTGATCTTGACCAAGCCTCCGCTGCCGCTGCGGTATCGCGTCATCGAAGAAGTCTCAGACGACGGACCTCTCTATGTGGCAGGCCGGAGCCTGGCGCCGAGCGAGGGCCATCCCGGAAACGAAGCCCAGCCCTGGGATGAAACCCCGGAAGAACGGGGAGAAGCCGTTTCATCCATTGCCTCGCTGCTCGCGCAGGTACGGACTGCAGCTGTCCAGGCTTCATCCACCTCCCAAGACCCCCCCTATGAGAATCACACGGCTTCAGCCGAGTCGGTCTGGCGGACTCTGCCGAACCGCCTGGTCCGCCACGAACAGACCTTTACGACCCCCACCAACGCTCAGGTTCACGTCGAACTCGGCGAGTCAGACGGGCTCCACTATCTCTATCAAGCCACAACCTTTGACCACCGCCAATTGGTCCTGGTCGAGCCGGCTCGGGCGGCTCTCCTGGAGGCCTACTATGCGGAACTGCTCCCCAAACAATCGGGCAAGTAACCTGCGAGCTGCGGGCCCCGTGCAAGTCCCTGAAAATCAAAGGCCTTGACCAGGAGCGCACGCACCCCCTAGAATGACCCAACAATCCGGGCTGGGGACTCTCTCCCATGCGCGTGCAATACTCCAAGGGGGCGCAAGCCTCCGAGGAATTGATACAACTCCATCGGCGCACCTCCGAGGAGGCGGCAGGCGGGCGAAAGGTCAACGTGATGTTGATCTTTCCACCTGATTGGTATCCCTCCGAACCCTACCTCAGCTTG
Source organism: Nitrospiraceae bacterium (assembly GCA_005800255.1). The sequence goes on from SYGW01000126.1 coordinate 14,704, forward strand.
CCCACGCTCACTGCCGTGCTCCGTGCCGCCGGCCACACCGTCGTCCAGAAAGACGTCAATCTGGAGATGTATGACTGGTACTTCAGCGAGGACTTCCTCAAGAAGGTGCTGCGGCGGGTGCCCCAGCAATTGGACCGGCTCAGGAAGCTCGCCAAGAAGCGCGACCTGGAAGAATGGGAACGGGACCTGCAACTGGCCCTCTGCGACCTCACGCGCGAACGGATCGCCGAGCTGGCCCGCAAGGCTGAAGAAGCCAAACGCATCGTCCGCAACCAGGACTTCTACGACATCGATAAGCTCGAATGGGCCGTCAATACGTTCCGCGAGGTCACTGCGGCTATCTCGCTCGTCTATGCGCCGGCGCGCATCTGCATGCCGCCGATGGAGACCGATCTCTCCTACAAGGTCTACGTGTCGTCCGAGATCATGGACGCCGTGCAGGATCAGCAGGTCAACGTCTACCGCGACGTGTTCGAGCATCTGGTCAAACCGGCGATCGAGGCCGAGAAACCGGATGTCATCGGCATCTCGATCGTCCTCCAGCAGCAGCTCTTCTCCAGCATGACCTTCTGCGCCCTCATCAAGCAGCACTTCCCCGACATCCACGTCACGATCGGCGGCAATACGGTGACGCGCTTGCGCGACGTGCTGCCCCAGTCGCCGCTCTTCGCCTATTTCGACAGCGCGGTGTTTTACGAAGGGGAAACGGCGTTTCTGCAACTGGTCGAATCGGTGGGGGCGGGACGCAGCCTGGACGGAGTCCCCAATGTGCTCTACCGCGATGCCTCCGGGGTACATACCTCGACGCTGACCTACTCGGAAGACATGGAGGCGTTGCCGCCGCCGGATTTCGACGGCTTGCCGCTGGACAAGTACTTTCTACCGGACAAGATTCTGCCCTATTTGGCGACGCGCGGCTGTTACTGGGGCCGCTGCGAGTTCTGCGACCACGGCGAAGGCTATACGGCCAGCTACCGGACGAAGAAGATTCAGCAGATTCTGGACGAGGTGCGGCAACTGCGCGACAAGCACCGGGTCCGGCATTTTCACTTTACCGACGAATCTTACCCGCCGGCCCTGTTCCGCAAGCTCTGTCGCGGTCTGGTCGAGCGCCGCATGGACATCGCCTGGACGACCCACATGCGGTACGAGAAGAGCCTGCTCGACGAACCGGTGTGGGAGGACGCCAAGCAGGCGGGACTCAAGTACCTGCACGTGGGCTACGAGTCCGGCAACGAACGCGTGCTCAAGCTGATGGACAAGGCGACGACGACGGACGTGATCACGCGCAGCCTCCAGCTGTCGGCCAAGGCGGGCATCTGGAATCACGCGATGGGCTTTTTCGGATTTCCCGGCGAGACCCGCGAAGAAGCGCTGGACTCCATCCGATTCCTCGCCAAGAACAAGGACATCGTCCACTCCGTCGGCTTCGGCACGTTCGATCTCAGCCGCCACACGCCGGTGGCCAAAAATCCCGAGAAATGGGGCGTGACACCCTATGTCAACCCCGAGTGGGACCTGGCGCTGGACTACTATTACACGGTCAAGCAGGGGCTCAGCATCGAGGAAGCGGAGCAAGTCTTCGAGGAGTTCGAACGGAACCATCCGTCCAACTGGGACCTGCGGATTTTCATTCGGGAATACATTTTCCTCTACGTTGCCCGGTTCGGCTTGAACACATTGCCGGCGCTCCGGTTCGACGCGGCGCAGACTGGCTCCGGAGCGCCCCCGTCGCTGGAAGCGAAAGTCTGCTGAGCATGAGCACGTTGCTGCACATTGACGGCACCATGCCCAGCGTGGCGCAGGCCAATCCCGCTCCCGCCCGCAAGCTGAAAACCATGCTCCTGTTCCCGCCGGAATGGGTGCCGACGGCGCCTTACCTGGCCTTGCCCAGCCTCACCGCAGTGCTGCGCGAACAGGGACATGAGGTCGTGCAGAAGGACGTCAACATCGAGATGTACGACCACTTCTTCAGCGATTCCTTCCTGATCTGGGTCAAGACCCGCATGGCTTCGCAGCTTCGCGCTCTGGAGGACAAGGCCAAACATGCCTGGCTGACGGAGGCGGAAACCCAGCACAAAGCCTGCCTGACCGCCAAGGTCGATCTGGACGTCTTCGAGCTCATCGAACAGGCCCAGCTGGCCAAGGCCATTGTGCGTGGGGAGGACTTCTACCAAGCGGACAAGCTGGAATGGGCCCTGAACACCTTCCGTCAGGTGATGCAGTACATCTCGGCCGCCTACTATCCGGCGTCGATCGTCTTCTATCCGATGGAGAGCAATCTCGGCTATCGGCCCGGCGTCTCGCGCGAGGTTCTCGCCTGCCTGGATGACGATCAGGTGAACGTGTACCGGGATATCTGCCGGCAACTCGTGCTTCCGGCGCTGAGCAAGGAGGCGCCGGAGGTGGTGGGGGTTTCGATCGGCACGCAGATGCAGCTCCTAGCCGGGCTGACCTTCTGCAAGATGGTCAAAGAAGCCTTCCCGGACATCCATGTGACGGTTGGGGGCAACGTAATCACCCGCCTGCAGGAAGAGTTGCCCCGGCAGGAACGGTTTTTCACCGAGGTCTTCGATTCGGCCATCATGTATGAAGGGGAACATGCGCTTCTGTGGCTGCTCGATGCCTTAGCCGGGGGACGGGCCATCGAATCCGTGCCGAACCTCATGTATCGGGACGAGGCCGGCGTCCACATCAACAAGGAAATCTATACGGAGAAGACTGCGGCCTTGCCGCTCCCGGACTTCGAAGGACTGCCTCTCGACCATTATTTCTCGCCGGTCCGCATCCTGCCGTACCTTGCCACCAGAGGCTGCTACTGGGGCCGCTGCACGTTTTGCGATCACGGACAGGGCTATTTCGACCAGTACCGGGGGCTGCCGGCCCAGGACGTCGTCCGCCAGGTCAAGGCATTAAAGGAGAAATACCAGGCCGAGCATTTTCTCTTTGCCGACGAGTCCTATCCCCCGGCCCTGTTCAAAAAAGTCTCCCAACTGCTGGTCGAGCAAAACGTCGGGATCAAGTGGACCACCTTGATCCGCTTCGAGGAAACGCTGAACGCGCAGGACATGGATCTGGCCGCCCGAGCCGGTTGCTGCACCCTCTATTACGGCATGGAGTCGGCGAACGAGCGGGTATTGGGTCTGATGGACAAGCATGTCAAGAAGTCCGTCATCGCGCGCAACCTCAAGGACGCGGCCCAGGTCGGAATCTGGAACCACGTGATGGCGTTTTACGGCTTTCCGGGGGAAGCCCGAGAGGAAGCGCTCGAAACCCGCCAGTTCATCCTAGACAACCAGCCGCAGATCCATTCGGTGGAGCTGTTCTACTTCGTCGCCTACCGGCACACGCCGATGGTGCGCAAACCGGACCAGTTCGGCATTACGATTCACAAGCAGGACGACTATGACCTGCCGCTGGATTATTACTACACGCTGAACGAGCCGGTCGGGCTGACCTGCCTGGACGCCATGCAGCTCTGCGAGGAGTTCTATCAGAATGACTTCGAGCCCTGGGCCGTGCGGGTGAATGCCCGCGAGCATGTCTTTCTCTACATTTCAAAATACGGCACGAATCGCCTGCCGCAGATTTATGCCAAGACGAAGAGCGGCGATGCGGTCTCCGGTCTCGTCACCTGGCCGGTTGCGCGCGGGGAGGAAGGCGACATGGCCCGCGTGGTCAGCCACGCGGTGTCATAGAGAAGAACAGAGTCGATGGCGAATGGCATAAGCAAGAGCCGGCTACCTTCCGGCCATACGCCATATGCTCTTTTCTGTTACATCGGCCATCAGCTCTTGGATGTTTCTTCAAGCCAGGCGGCCAGGACTTGATGGGCTGCCCGGATTTCTTTCGTCATGGCCTCGCCTTTCTTATACATCTGCATGTACTTGCGCGGATTGTTCGTGAGGTTCGCATACCGGTGCGGATGCCAGGTTGTCAGCAGTTCCTTCCGTCTCGACTCCAGTTGCTCGCGTGTCGGTTTTTCCGTCAGCCCGAACGTGTGCAACGCTCGGATAATGTCTTCTTGCGCCACGTCGGCTCCCGGTTGCGCCATATGCGAGCGGGAAGTCTGACAAACCCATTCCACCTCTGTCAATGAGGGCCCGGTGTCGATGAGCCGACCACTGCCGATCCTCCAGCCGGCCAAACTGCTCGCCGGAAAAGACTACCGCGAGGTGCTCACCCAGGAGATGGATGCGGGGAAGATCCCTATCAGCCTGGGGAAAAACTGTCCAGTCAAGTGCGAGTTCTGCTACGAGACGGACCATTCCTATCGGGAAACCCTGGAGCCCCCCAAGACCACCCAGGAAGACTGGGCCTATATCCTCGATTATCTCAACAAGAAGCCGACCGATCCTACGCAGTTTTGGTGTCTGGGCGGAAACGAGTACATGGAGTGGACCGACCTCTTTCTGCACCCCAAGGCCATGGAATGGGTCGAGGATTTTCTCAAGTATACGGACAAAAACCTGACCTTCTTTACAGTCGGCTTCGTCCACGTCCCCAAGGTCCATCAACTGGCCGCCCAATATCCGGGACGGATCAATTTCGAACTGTCGGTGATCACGCTCGGAGACCATCGGCAACGGCTGATGCCCCATGCGCCGGCGGTCAAACACTTGTTGAAAGTTCTGGACGGCCCCGCCGTGTCGTCGGCCAACTTCTACAGCTTCGGCGACCAGACGATGTCGAAGGATGCGGCCATGATTTCCGAGGTCAATCAGAAGTGCGTGCTCTGGATGGGCTGCCTGACCCCGGTCCGTGGGATCAAGCCGGAGACGGCGGACCTGATGCGGCAGGGCCGGAAAGCATTGTCCCAGGAAGCTCGACGCATCTACGACCTCGACTTGCCGAATATGACGACCATTCATACGGAGGCCTACATTACCGCCTTCCTGAACCGTCGCCGGATCGTCAACGAATTCGACAAGCTGGAGTTGGAAAAGAACGACACGGTCATCGTAGCCGGCAGCGTCTACAAGATCCTGAACCTGTACCGGAAGCGGCGGGCCCGCTATCTTTATGTGCCCAACACGACCTTGGGCGGGGATTCGGACTGTACGGTGCTGCTTACCTTCGACGACATCGCCCGGCGGATCACCAAGGAAAAACTCGTGCACATCCCCAAGTGCGTCATGCAGTCGGGACGGGGACCCTATCGGGACATTGCCGGCGTCTCGCTCGACGATTTCATGCGAAAAACCGGCGTCAAGGTGAGGGTCCTGCACAAGATCGACACCAACTTCGCCAACCGGCAACTGTATCGGAACGGGTTTCTCAAGAACTACGTGGAAGACTACCTCCGCCACCCCTTGGCGCAACCGTACGAAGCCCTGTCCGTCCCGGCTTGACCCCATGCCTTGACGGCGTTGACAAGCGTGGCCGCCTGACCTAGAGTACGACTCGATCTATGAGTCCGGATCGTCGCAGTCTCCAGTTCTATCAAGCCGACGTGTTCACCGATTTGCCCTTCGGGGGCAATCCGGTGGCGGTCGTTCCTGACGGGAACGGACTCAGCGACCGTGAACTCCAGCAAATCGCGCGGGAGATGAACCTGTCCGAGACCGTCTTCGTTCTCCCGCCCGCCGATCCCGCTGCCGCCATCAAGCTGCGTATTTTTACGCCCACCCAGGAGATTCCCTTTGCCGGACATCCGGTGCTGGGGACATTCTTCGTGCTCGCCACCTTGGGACGGCTCTCCCTCAAGGGCCCGGTGACGCGCCTGCTCTACGAATGCAACATTGGTCTCTTTCCCGTCGAGGTCCATGTCCGCGACGAGAGCGTGGCCAGAGTCGTGATGTCCCATCCGAAGCCGCAGTTCCTCGGGCCGATCGAGCCGAGCCGGGACCTGCTCGAAGTGGCCCAGGCGCTCGGCCTGACCAAGCGGCAGATCGACGGCACGAAGCTGCCGGTGGAGGTGGTGTCGACCGGCTTGCCAGTCATAATCGTGCCGGTCAGAACCCTCACGGCGGTCCGCTCGATCAAGCCCGATGCCGGAGCGATCACCGAACTCTGCGCACGATACGGCGCCAACGGCATCATGGTATTCACCACGATGACGGTGGAGGAGGTGTCCACGGTCCACACGCGCATGTTCGCGCCGCCGATCGGCATCCCCGAAGACCCGGCCACCGGCAGCGCCAGCGGCGCCCTTGGAGCCTATCTCGTCCAGAACGGGGTGGTGGATGTGGGCCCGACCAGCACAATCATTGCCGAACAGGGCTATGAACTGGACCGTCCCTCGCGCATCATGATCCAGGTGGAATCGGACGACGATGCGATTCAGGAAGTGAAAGTCGGCGGGCAGGTGGTCATGGTCCTGCAAGGCACCCTCACGTTTTAGCACTTTCCCATCCCCCTCAACGCCAGTCTGGCAGAGCTCCCATGCCGGTGGTAGGATGAGGCATCACCTCTTGCAAGGAGGGCCTATCATGTCCACCCTAGGCGAGTTGATGTGCAAAGAACTGAAGCAAGTGACCGCCGCCACGCCGGTCCGGGAAGCAGCCAAGCGGATGCGCGATGAACGGGTGGGGTCTCTGTTCGTCGAACAGGGGGGGGCGTCTAGTCGGCATCGTCACGGATACGGACGTGGCGTGGCGGGCGGTGGCGGAGACAAAGGATTTGGATCGCCTGACGGTCGAGCAGATCATGAGCAGCCCGATCGCGACCATCGAGGCCGCCCGCGCCGTGCAGGACGCGCATGACATGATGAGGGACCTGGGGGTCCGGCACCTAGGGGTGACGGAGGGAGGGAAATTGACCGGGCTGGTGTCGGTCCGCGATTTGCTGATGTATTTTAAGCGGTATGCGCGAGCCGCGCATCACGCAGGACTGATCGGAAAACAGCTTCCTGCAGTCAGCCGTTCAGCAATCAGCCCGAGCGGGAAGAGCGGAAGTCCCAAGAAAAGAGCGCGCAGGGAATCATCCGAGCTGGCTGAGCGCAGCGGCTGCCCGCCGATCGCTTCTTACTTCGTCGCTTCCCTGAGCATGTGGCCCAGCTCCGGCAGGACGAGCTTTTCCATGGCCAGACGGACCGCCCCTTCCGAGCCTGGGGTCGAGATGACGATCCGGTTCTTGTAGAGACCGGCGGTTGCGCGGCTCATGATGGCGGCCGAGCCGATGTCCTGGTAGGTGAGGTAGCGGAATATCTCGCCGAATCCCACCAGGCGCTTTTCGAGCAGGGCGTCCACCGCTTCAAAAGTCGAGTCGCGCCTGGAAATACCGGTCCCGCCGTTGATGAGCACCGCCTGGATGTGCTTGTTGCGCGCAGCCTGCTGAATGAGCGCGGTGATCAGCTTCGGCTCGTCTTTGACGAGGTGGTAGGCCACCACTTCATGGCCGGCCGCCTCCAGCTCCTTCCTGATCAGCCACCCGCTGGTATCGGTCTCCGGCGTCCTGGTGTCGCTGCAGGTAATGACCATGCAGCCGACATGGGACGGGGCCTGCTCCTTATGTTCCTTATGGGAGGGGAGGGAGACCTGCAGCGGCGCAGAACGCCGGGGCCAGGAGGATTTCTTCGGCTTGCTAGTCTTGCGACGTTGCGCGCCCATACCGCTGCCTTGCCTCCCGACCGGTCAGCTCCAGACCGAGTCCGGCTTGAGCTTGGCCACCGGCTGGCCCTTGCCGATGTGCTCATCCAGAATGGCCGGCACGTCGGCTTCCTTGACCTGCGAGTACCAGGTTGCATCCGGATAGACCACGACGGTCGGTCCTTGCTCGCAAGGACCCAGGCAGGCAGAACCGGTGACCAGCACCTGGCCAGGCTGAACGCCCCGCTCCATCAATCCCATGTTGAACGCCATCAACAACCCTGGCGAGCCGGCCGCGCCGCAGGAGGGCTTGGGGTGGCCCGGCGGCCTAGTGTTTGTGCAGACGATGATGTGATATTTCGGCTTCGGCATTATGACTCCTTTAGGTTGGCAAATAAATTGTCAGTTTTCAGTGGTCAGTTTCAGGAATTGATACTGATCACTGTTCACCGATAACTGAGTACTCTCATTTCGGCATGAACGACCGCCACCGCTCGATACATTCCTCGGGCAGCTTCCAGTGCTTGGCTCCTTTGATGACCCATTCCAGATAATGTTCCTTGGGCTTGAACTTGCCGATGGGGGCGGCCACATGGGTGTTCACCAACATTTTTCCCCCTTGCTCGTCCACCACCGTGACCTGCAGATGTCGAAACGCCCCTTCGGGCACCTCGCCCTCGAACTCATCCATCAGCTTGAGATCTTCTTCGGTGACCTCCAGCACCACGCCCCAGACCTGCTCGCCTGGGGAGGGGGCCACGCTGGCCAATCCGCATCGCCACTGGGACGACCAGCGGCAAAACTGAAGGGCATGGTCGGGTAGGTACGCCTTGCAGACGAACTGATGCTCGGGCGCCCGCCGCTTGAGTTGTGTCGGATTCAGATTGTCCGCATACACGAAGAATTTCATGGTTGTGCCGTGTGTGTGCGCGCAGATAGGCTCTGTGCAAGCAGAAGCAGTTGTACCATAGGGCCTTCCAGCCTTGTCAAGGCCGGCATAGGCCGCCGGTTGAGACTTGGGGAGGCGCGTTGACATTTCTTCGAAGAGGCGGCTAAGCTGATGCCATGAGAATCAGCCGGGCCATGATGATCGGAGGCCTCCTGCCGACCTCGCTCTGGATATGGGCCAGCTCACGACCCGGCCGGAGTTTCCCATTCGACTCGATGGTGACCCCTCTTGGCTCAGGCGGATTGCAACAGCGCTTGCGGGAGCTGCAAGTGTTTCAAGCCCGCTCCTGCACCCATCTTCCAATGCCTCATACCAAGCCGGAATCTCGGCAGGTCGTGGCCGGCCAGGGCCATCGCTAGCCCTACGATGCAGCCGGAATACAGCGACAGGACTCAGGCGGCCGGTTCATTCTCCACCAGCAAGGTGCTCCATTACCTTGCCGTCGGCCTGCTGATCGTCGGCGGCCTCGCTTATTGGGCCATGAAGCCTCCGGCTGCCAATCCGATGGCCGACCCGCGAGCCGCCGAGGCAATGGCCCTCGTGCAAACCCATCGCGCCAAAGAAGCCCCGACGCTCAGGCAAGCCCTCACGGATCGGGTGCAAGGAATGGCTGCCCGCGGAAAGGGAGTCCGCATGGGTGAGTGGACGGTCGAGAAGAAGCGCGACGATCTCTATGTGGTCAAAGTTTTTGTCCGCGAGGAGGGGAGCCAAGGCGGAGGGCTGCGCTGGTTCGAGCGGGACTACGAATGGCAGGTAGACCTGACGAAACAGTCCGTCGTGCCCATGTCCATGCCCGCGGAAGACCTCATGCCCCCCGGCATGACCGGCCCGCTGCTCCGCGGCGGCGGCCCGGCAGGCCTGTGAGTCATGGCCCTGTGCCTTCCGTTTCCGGATGGACTCGCACCAGGATTTCCCCCTCCACGATATCCACCAAAAACCGGCTGACCGTAAAAACAGGATTTTCCGGCCGCTCGCCCGTGCAGACGTTGAACCGCCAGCCATGCCAGGGGCATGTCACGATGTTGCCCTGCAGTTGCCCATCCCCCAGCGGGCCGCCGGCATGGGGACAGCAGTTATCCAACGCATAGATCGTTCCCGCGATATTGAAGAGCGCGATGCCTCGCCCCTCAACCTCAACCGAGAGACAACCGCCCGGCGCCAACTCGGCCACCTTCGCCACCGTGACCCACTGAGCCATCGCCACCTCCTCAATGGCCGCCCAGTCTAGCCAGTTGGAGCGGAAGCTGCAAGGTTCATATCCAGCCATGGAAGAGCCAACGGATTGATTTTATAGCGGGACTATGGCATAGGGTAGGGCTGTGAAAGCCTTGGTTCGGCACTGTCGACTTGCGGGGTGACCCAGGAGGACAGATGGAACTGACGCTGCTACTGAACTCGACCTACGAACCGCTTCGTGTCGTTACCTGGAAAAAAGCCATTACGCTCCTCTGGCAGGAGAA
>SYGW01000020.1 GCA_005800255.1 Nitrospiraceae bacterium
GTAGCCATGGGAGCGCTGATTGCCACCCAGGTTGCGGCGGCCGCGTCGGCGTTGGCCTGGATGACCGTGGAATGGATGCATCGGGGCAAACCCACCGTGCTGGGCGTGGCCAGCGGGGCGGTGGCCGGTCTGGCCGCGGTGACCGGGGCTGCCGGTTATATCGGGCCCTTGTGGGCCATGGTGATCGGAATTATCGCCGGTGCGCTCTGCTATTTCGCCATTGTTTGGAAAGGCCGGATCGGCTATGATGACGCACTCGACGTCGTCGGGATCCATGGAATCGGGGGAGTGATCGGAGTCTTGGCGACCGGGTTCGTGGCCTCCAAGGGGTTGAATCCTGCCGCTGCGGACGGTCTCTTCTTCGGCAATCCCGCCCAAGTCGGCGTGCAAGGTCTGATGGTGCTGGCGGTGGCGCTGTATGCCTTCGTCGGGACCTACGTCATTCTGAAACTGGTTGATGGCTCAATGGGGTTGCGGATCACCCCCGAACAGGAAGCCACGGGTCTTGATCTCAGCCAGCATAATGAGCGAGCCTACTCGTAACCGGGGCCGCTCGCGATGAACGTGAGGAGGCGGGCATGAAACTAGTCGAAGCGATCATCAAACCGTTCAAGCTGGACGAGGTCAAGGATGCCTTGCTGGAGATCGGCGTCCAGGGGATGACCGTCACCGAGGTCAAGGGGTTCGGCAGGCAGAAGGGGCATAAGGAAACCTACCGCGGCACGGAATACACCATCGAATTCGTTCCGAAGGTGAAGATCGAGGTGGCGGTGACCGACGCGCAAGTGCCGCGCGTGATCGAGACCATTACCCGCAGCGCCAAGACGGGGAGCATCGGGGACGGGAAAATCTTCGTGCGTGACCTGGGGGCGGCGGTTCGTATCCGCACGGGAGAGACGGGGGAAGGGGCGCTGTGACCCTACGTTCCGAGAACCACGCCGGGGTCGGCCTACTGAAGGAAGCGGAGGTCGATGCCGCCACGGCGCTGCTTGTGGAGCAGCGGCAGGTCCTCAAGCAACGGCTCGCATCCGGCGCGTCCGGCGGCGAGGTGCTGGCTGCGTTGACCGAACTGGTGGACGGGTTGATCATCGGCCGGTACCGTAATGTTGTGCGCCAGGGGGGCGACGAGACGCTGCTGGCCGGCTCCCAGCACTGCTGTTTGGTGGCGCTGGGGGGCTATGGCCGGCGGGAGCTGGCGCCGCATTCGGACATTGATGTGATGTTCCTCTATCGGCCGGAGGCGGGCCAGGTCGCTTCGTCCTTGTCGAGTCAAGTGCTCCATCATCTGTGGGACCTGGGCTTTCAAGTGGGCCACAGTGTCCGGACCGTACAGGATTGCATCGAGTTGGCGACGGAGGACCTCACCATTCGAACCTCCATGATGGAGGCGCGTTTTCTGGGCGGCAGCGCAGCTTTGTTTCAGGAGTTTCATCGCCGGTATTTTCGCCAGGTTGTTGCGCGGGGCACCGATCGTTTCATCGAGCAGAAGATCGAAGAGCGTCGCCGCGAATACGACAAGTTCGGCGAGACGGTGTATTTGCTCGAACCCAACGTGAAGAAGAGCAAGGGCGGGCTGCGTGATCTGCACGTCCTGCAGTGGGCTGGGCTGGTCCGGTATCAGGCCGCTACGATTCAAGAGTCGGCCGATCGCGGCATCGTGTCCCGGCAGGACTTCCAGGCCTTAATGGACGCGCGCGAGTTCCTCTGGCGCGTCCGAGCCATGCTGCATTTCGGCGCCGGCATGGGCCAGGAAATCCTGACGTTTGATGAGCAGGTTCGCCTGGCGGCCCAATTCGGATTCCAGGATCAACCCCATCTGCTGGCGGTCGAACAGTTTATGCAACAGTACTACCGCCATACCATGGGGCTCCACGAGATCTCCAGTCGGTTCGTCGATCGGTGTCGGAGCGTATCGGTGTGGCAGAAGCTGGCTCAACTCCTCCCTGCTCCAAGGGTGGAGGGAACCTTCGTCGTCGCCGGGCAGCAGTTGACCGTGCCTCCGGAGGTACGGAGCCGATTTCTGGACAGCCCGGAACTGCTCCTGCGGTTGTTCGAACTGGCCGGAACGCGGCGGTTGCGGATCGACACGGATTTGCTGGAGGACATCCACCGGCATATGGACTCGGTCTCCAACGAGGCCTTCCGCACCCCTGAGGTGAGTCGTCGGTTTCTGAAGATCCTCGCGGGGCCGGGAGCGGTGGCCAGCACGCTGGAAGCGATGCACCGCGCACACTTGCTGGAAAAGCTGATCCCCGTGTTTGCCACGGTGAGGGGGTTGATGCAGTTCAACCAGTACCACAAGTATACGGTCGACGAGCACAGCCTGCTGGCCGTGGCCAAAGCGGAAGCCCTGGGGCAGGCGCAAGGTCTGCTCGGCGAGGTCTGCCGTGAGATCACGCGCAAGGATGTGCTGCACTTGGCGGTGCTGCTCCACGATCTCGGCAAGGGGCGCGAAGAGGACCATAGTGAAGTGGGCAAAGCGATCGCCGAGGACGCCGCGGCGCGACTGGGTTTCGATGAGCAGGAAACCAGGACGCTGGTCTTCTTGGTTCATCAACACTTGTTGATGGCCCACACGGCGTTCCGCCGCGACCCCTACGACGAAACGGTTCTTCTTCCGTTCGCTCGTATGGTTGGAACGGCAGAGGTCCTCCGCAAGCTGCTGGTTCTGACGGCGGCCGATATTGCGGCGGTGGGCCCGGGGGTCTTGACCAAGTGGAAAGAGTCCCTGCTGGCCGAGCTGTACCTTCGCGCCTTGCCGGAGGTGTCGGGGGATCGGACATCGGTGGTCAGCGGCGCCCGCCTTGATGCCATTGCCAGAGAGGTGGCCAGGGAGGCGGCCTCCGCCGGCCTGGCCAACATGGACTCAGCCTGGATCGAGTCTCAGCTGGCCCAGTTTCCCTTGCGGTATGTCCTTGGAACCGCGCCCGGGCGCATCGCAGTGCATGTGGCGGCGGTGCGGCAGTTGACTCCAGGAGAGGTGTTGGTCGAAGACAGTTTCAATGCGCCGCTGGGGACATCCGAATATACGGTGATCACGACCGATGAGGTGACGCCCGGGCTGTTCTCGAAAATTGCCGGCGTGATGGCGGCCAAGGGCCTGCAGGTTTTAGACGCGCAGATCGTCACCCGTCAGGATGGGATCGTCGTCGACACGTTCCAGGTGGTGGACCTGGACTATGCCGAAGCCCCTCCGTCAGACCGGCGGGCAGCCATTGCGGACGCCATCGTCCAGGTCTTGAAGGGGGACGTATCGGTCGATGCGCTGGTGGCTCAGGGGGGGCGGCTGCCTTCCTTTAAGCCGTTTCCGGCCCATCGGCAGCCGACGGAAGTTCAGGTGGACAACGAAACCTCGGATCGCTTTACCGTCCTGGACGTGTTTGCGGACGACCGGCAGGGTTTGTTGTATGTCATCACCCATGCCATTTTTAAGCTGGGGATCTCTGTGCATGCGGCGCGCATTTCGACTAGGTTGGACCAGGTGGCGGACGTGTTTTACGTGACTGATCGGCAAGGACATAAAATCACCGATCAGGAGTTTCTCGAAACGGTCCGGGTTCGGATCAAAGACGACGTCGGCCGGTTCCTCGGCGAGCCAGTCTGGCAGCAGGCGGGTGCGTCATCCCTATCACTCTCATCGTAACGGCGATCTGAAAGGAGGCTCGGAATGAATCCCCGCGAAGTATTGGAGTTTGCCAAGAAGCACAAGGTGCAGATCGTGGATCTGAAATTTGTCGATCTGATCGGGACGTGGCAGCATTTCAGCATTCCCGTCAACGAGTTGACCGAAGGCCTCTTCAAAGACGGGTCCGGCTTGGATGGGTCGTCGATTCGCGGCTGGAAGGCCATCAATAACAGCGACATGCTGGTGGTGCCGGATCCTGCAACGGCCTGCCTGGACCCCTTTTGCGCCGTGCCGACGTTGAGCCTAGTCGGCAATGTGGTCGATCCGATCACGCGCGAAACGTATGACCGAGATCCCCGGTTCATCGCGCAAAAAGCGGAGAAGCATCTGCAGAGCACCAAGATCGGCGACATCTCCTATTGGGGGCCGGAAGCCGAATTCTTTATTTTCGATCATGCCCGCTACGATCAGACGAGCCACAGCGGCTACTACGTCATCGATTCGGACGAAGGCGTCTGGAACATGGGGCAGGAAGGCGTGAATCTGGGCGGCAAGATCCGTCACAAAGAAGGGTACTTCCCTGTCCCGCCGACGGACACCCAACAGGACATCCGCAGCGAGATGATTCTGGAAATGGAACGGGCCGGCATCTCGATCGAGAAGCACCATCACGAAGTGGCGACGGCGGGACAAGCCGAAATCGATATCCGGTTCGACTCGCTGGTTCGGACGGCCGACAAGATGATGATGTACAAGTATATCGTCAAGAACGTGGCGCGCCGCCACGGCAAGACGGCGACCTTCATGCCGAAGCCCATCTTCGGAGACAATGGGTCCGGCATGCACACCCACCAGAGCATCTGGAAAGACGGCAAGCCTCTGTTCGCCGGGAAAGAATATGCGGGCGTATCGCAGCTCTGCCTGAACTATATCGGCGGCATTCTGAAGCACGCGCCGGCGTTGGCCGCCTTCACGAACCCAACGACCAATTCCTATAAGCGACTCACGCCGGGGTTCGAAGCGCCGGTGTTGTTGGCCTACTCCAGCCGCAACCGGTCGGCGGGCATCCGCATTCCCATGTATTCGCCCAGTCCAAAGGCCAAGCGGATCGAGGTGCGATTTCCTGATCCGGGGGCCAATCCATACCTCGCCTTCGCGGCAATGCTCATGGCGGGTCTGGACGGGATCGAAAACAAGATCAACCCGGGTGAACCGGCCGAGAAGGACCTCTACGATCTCGAAGCCAAGGAGGCAGCCAAGATTCGGACCATGCCGGGCAGTTTGGACGAAGCGCTCAACCATCTCGAGAAGGACCATCAGTTCCTGCTGAAGGGCGGAGTGTTCAGTGAGGATTTGATCGAGGCCTGGATCGGCTACAAGCGGACGAAGGAGGTCGATACCATGCGGCTACGTCCGCATCCTTACGAGTTCTTCCTCTATTACGACGTCTAGGAGTGAATAGGCGCTCGAACCGGCGATGGAGCCGGCCCGGGCTGCCGGAGCCATAAGAAGGAACGGGCCGACGATGTTGTCGGGTCGTTCCTCTGGCAAAGGCGCCAGTTCTGTCGGGAGCAAGAGGTCTCGGCCTCTTCCCGGCGGTGTGCTGGCGCCTTTTTTTGTGCTGCGGCGGTCGGTCAAGCGGGTGGCTCTAGCGGGTGTGGAGGACATGACAACGATGACGGGGCTCGACGAAAGCCGATTGGGGAAAGAATACGAGGCGTTGGAGGCTGTGGCGGGGGCCTTGGCTGGCTCCGATCCGGCCCAACAGCGGCTCGATCGGGCGGCTCAGGTCCTTGACGAACGGCTGCGTGCGCTGCGGATGCGGCTGGAGGGGACGGAGCCGGAGGGGGGGGCGGTGCGCCGCCGGGCCGTGACGGGCCTGGGAGCTGGCCTACAAGCGAGCCTGGTGGGTCAGAGCGAGGCCATGCGCGAGGTCTACGAGGCGATCCACCGGGTGAGCGGCAGCCAGGCGACAGTCTTGTTGCGGGGAGAGAGCGGCACAGGCAAAGAGTTGGTGGCGAAGGCCATCCATGTGCAAGGAACCAAGGCGAGAGGTCCGTTCATTCGTCTGCATTGCGCGGCGATGACCGAGAGTCTCCTGGAAAGCGAACTGTTCGGGCACGAACGGGGGGCCTTTACCGGAGCCGTGGAACAACGGAAGGGACGGTTTGAGTTAGCGGATGGCGGCACGCTCTTTCTGGATGAAGTAGGGGATATCCCGCCTTCCGTCCAGGTCAAGCTGCTGCGAGTGCTCCAGGACAAGTGCTTCGAGCGGGTGGGAGGAAGCAGGCTGCTGTCGGTGGATGTCCGGCTGATATCGGCAACCCATAGGGACCTGGAGGCCATGGTGCGGGCGGGGACATTCCGGGAAGACCTCTATTACCGGCTGAACGTCGTGCCGGTGACGCTCCCGCCGTTGCGGCAGCGAACGGGTGACATTCCTCTCTTGATTGGTCATTTTCTCGATCGCTTCAACCGGGAGAATGGCCGCCATGTTCACCTGGGACGGGGTCTGCTGGCGTTGATGACCCAGTATGAATGGCCGGGCAACGTCCGTGAGTTGCAGAATTGCGTGGAACGGTTGGTAGTGATGACGGAACCCCGGTCAGACCTCGTCACGCTCGATTCCGTTCCGTCCTCGCTTCGCGGCTACTTTGCCGACATGGAACGGGTCACGCACAGGCTTGGCGCCGCTCCCCGGAACGCGCAAGGAGAAACGCTCGGGCAGAGCCTGCGTGACCTGGAACGTGAGCGGCTCAAGGTAGCGCTGGAACGGTCGGGATGGGTGCAGGCAAAGGCCGCCAGGGCCCTTGGGCTCAGCCCAAGGCAGGTGGCCTACAAGGTCAAAAAGTACGGGATGAGCGAAAAGGAGCAATAAGGAGGGCGCATGGGGACATTACATGAGCACAAACAAGACTCAGTCAACTCATCCGAAGCATTCTTCGATCGCACAGTCGAGCGGGCGGTCGTAGGGGCGGTGCTGCGGGCGGCAAATCCTTCCCGTCGGAAGTTTCTCGTCGGGCTTGGGGCGACGGCCCTCGCAGCGCTCATCGCCGAGGCGTTTCCCGTGGGGAAGCTGAAGGCCTTCGCGGCGGATCCGGCGGGCAAGCCGGAGAAGAAGGATGTCAGCATCGGGTTCATTCCGATCACGTGCGGGACGCCGATCATCATGGCGGAACCACTTGGATTTTACAAAAAACATGGATTGAACGCCTCGGTCAAGCGCGCCGCCGGATGGGCCATGATCCGGGACTGGGCGGTGAACAAAGAAGTGGACGCGGCGCACATGCTCACGCCCATGCCGCTGGCGATGACGCTGGGCGCCGGCGCTATGCCGACGGCGATGTATATGCCGGCCGTGGAGAACATCAACGGACAGGCCATCACCCTGCACATCAAGCACAAGGGCGTGAAGACGGCAGCCGATATGAAAGGGTTTCGTTTCTGCGTGCCGTTTGATTTTTCTATGCACAATTACCTGCTTCGCTACTTCCTGGCGGAAGGGGGGGTCCATCCGGACAAGGACGTGCAGATTCGTATCGTGCCGCCTCCGGAAATGGTCGCGAACCTGAAAGCCGGCAACGTGGATGGATACCTGGGACCGGACCCGTTCAATCAGCGCGCCGTATACGAAAATGTCGGTTTCCTCTTCATGCTCTCGCGGGAGATATGGGATCGCCATCCCTGCTGCGCCTTTACCGTCACGAAGGACTTTGCCACGCAATACCCCAACACCTTTCACGCCATGTGGAGAGCGATCGTGGACGCGACGCACTATGCGTCCGATCCAGCCCATCGGAAAGAGATCGCCACGGCGATCGCCCCGACCAATTACTTGAACCAGCCGGTGATCGTCTTGGAGCAGGTGCTGACCGGAACTTACGCAGACGGGCTCGGCAACATCAAGAAGGTGCCGGACCGGATCGATTTCGACCCCTACCCCTGGCATTCGATGGCCGTCTGGATTCTGACCCAGATGAAGCGATGGGGGCATCTCAAGGGGGATGTGGACTATACGCAAGTGGCCGAACAGGTCTATTTGGCGGCTGGTTGCGACCGCATTGCCAAAGAGTTGGGCTATCCCACGCATAAGGCCACCTCCATGACGCATACCATCATGGGTAAATCGTTCGATCCGAACCAGGCTGAGGCCTACTTGAAGAGCTTCAAGATTCATAGTATGGCGTAACGATAGTGGGCGAGGCGTCGCGGGTCCTCTGCTCGCGCGCCATGCACGCCACGAGGGTTTGACGGAATGGGCGCGGCAGGGGGTGCTGCGCCCATTCCGTGCAGGAATGATCATAGAAGAAAAGAGGCGATATGGCAGGGTTGCAAGGACCTCACGGAACGAAGAAGGACGCGCTGCTGATCACGGTGTCGATGCTGACGGTGTTTCTGGCGGGCTGGCATCTTTTTACGCTGAGCCCTGCGTTTGACGCCGGCGGATTGACCGAAGACCAGCTTCAAACGATGGAGTTCAACGGCGACATTATGCGGACCGCCGAGGGGGCGTACATCTGGAATCCCGAGAAGGAAAAGGTAAAAGGGGTACCCGGACCCCTGGCGGTGCTGGAGAAGGCCAGATCCGAATTGGCCGAAGCTTTTGTGAAGAAGGGCACAAACGATCACGGGATCGCATACCTGGTGCTCTACACGGTGACCCGTTTCGGGGCCGGCTTTCTGGCGGCCTCGGTGGTGGCCATCACGCTCGGGGTTCTGCTGGGACTCAACAAGGTGCTCTTTCAGGCGGTCAATCCGTTCATTCAGATTCTGAAGCCGATTTCTCCGCTGGCCTGGATGCCGTTGCTGCTCTATACGGTCAAGGACCCGAAGTGGACGGCGGTTCTGGTTGTATTCATGGCGGCGCTCTGGCCGACTTTGGCGACGACGGCGTTCGGGGTCAATTCTCTCCGCAAGGATTATCTGCACGTCGCCGCCATCCTGCAGCTGTCGTGGATCAAGCGGTTGTACAAGGTCATTTTGCCGGGCGCGGCCCCGACGATTGTGAACGGTCTGCGCATCTCGTTCGGCAGCGCGCTCGTGGCGGTCGTGCCGGCTGAAATGTTGTTGGGTGAATTGGGGGTCGGCTATTTGAGCTGGATCGAATGGAATAATCTGGATATTGCCGGAGTGATCTTCGCCATCCTTGTGGTGGGCGTCGTGGGGGTTGTGTTGGATTCGGGGTTCAATAAGTTGGCAAGTCTGGTCACATATCAGGAGTAACGCATGGCATTTCTAGAAATAGATCACGTCACCAAGTATTTTTCGAGCCCGTCGGGAAACGGGCGGGTCTGTATCTTCAGGGATGCGACGATCAAGATCGAGAAAGGGGAATTCGTTACGGTCATCGGCCACTCCGGCTGCGGCAAGAGCACGTTGCTGAATATCATTGCGGGGCTGGAAACGATGACGGAGGGGGGCGTCATCCTGAACGGAAAAGAGGTGTCCGGCCCTGGGCTGGACCGCATGGTGGTCTTTCAAAATTTCTCGTTGATGCCCTGGATGACGGTGTTTGAGAACATCCGGCTGGCCGTACGGGCGGCCTATCCGGACTGGGACCGGCAGAAAATCGCCGACCACGTTCGCAAATATATCGCATTGGTTGGACTGACGGGCGCGGAAGACAAGCGGCCGATAGCTCTGTCCGGCGGGATGAAGCAGCGAGTGGGCCTGGCGAGGGCGTTTTCCATCGAGCCCAAAGTGTTGCTGCTGGACGAGCCATTCGCGCAGATTGACGCGCTGACGCGGGGGGTGATCCAGGAAGAACTGGTCCAGATGTGGAACGCGACGCGCAATACGGTCTTTATGGTGACCCACGATGTGGACGAGGCCATTCTGCTGTCCGATCGCATCGTGCTGATGACCAACGGTCCGGCGGCCAGGATTGCGGAGATCGTGGACGTGACGATCCCGCGTCCGCGCTCGCGGGACTCGGTCATCGAGCATCCTCATTATTACAAGATCCGGAATCACGTCATTCATTTTTTGGTCCGTCACGCTTCGCACGCGACGACGGCGGAGAATACCGGTTCTGAAGGTGTCCGTGGCGACACGCCGCTGATCGTTCGTTTTTGACGTCGGATCAGAAATTAGAAGTGGCTGTGGCGGTGCTCAGATCAATCAACCAGGAGGGGACGATGGAAGCCAAGAAGGCAAAGGATGTGATCAAGGCCAAACGGTTGGCCAAGAAGATGACGATCGCCCAGGTGGCCAAACTCGTGGGTAGGAATCCGACATTCGTGGCGGCGGTGTTGAACGGCACTCATCGGCTGCCGCCGAAGGAAGCGGCGAAAATCGGGAAGGCTTTGGGACTAGACAAGAGCACGACCGAATCTCTGTCGAAGTTCCCGGTCCGGACCGACTTTCCCAACACGACCGATCCGTTCAAGTATCGACTGTTGGAGATCATCGGGGTTTATGGCGACTCCATGCGGGAACAGGCCAACGAGATGTTCGGCGACGGGATCATGAGCGCGATCGATTTCACGCTCGATATGGAGCGGGTCATCGGCAGCCAAGGTGAGGCCCGATGCAAGATTACATTGAACGGGAAGTGGCTCGAATACAAGACCTTCTAGCATACGTGGCATCACGGTAGAGGGGCGCCGTCGGCCAAGAGGCTGGCGGCGCCCCTTGTGTATGAGCCCTGTTCGTTCTCCTGCCATGCCCGTCACAGGCCCAGCCAATTTGTCGGATATCCGACAAAATTGTCGGGGATGTGAAGGGCATGGCTGAGGCTACTCTCTCATTCCGGCCATTTCGCGCTTCTCTCCCTGGCATTGAACTTGCTAATTTCTCCTTTGAGCCTTGTTGGGTAACGTGAATGTTCTCTGCCCATGCGACAAGGAGGTGTCTTATGGAGAATGCCATGCAGGGCCTGTCTGGGCCTCGGACGGAGCCGGGGCTTGCTTCCGGGGTTGAACAGAGACTCCTCGACGCGCTGAAAATGAAAGGGGCTCAGACTATCGAGCAGCTGGCCTCACTGCAGCCGACCGTCAGTTGGGCTCAAGTATTTCTGGCGATCGACCGGTTGAGTCGCTCTGGGTTGGTGTTTCTCCGGCGCGACGGCGGGTGCCGGTATTGCGTGTCGCTGCATTGAACGGGCGAGGAGGCGATTTGATTCATGTCCGGTGAGGGAGCCTCTCATACGGCCTGGCTGCTGATCGCCACGACGTTGGCCATGTTGACCGTTCCCGGCGTGGCGCTGTTCTATGCCGGGATGGTGCGCCGGAAGAACGTCCTGAATACGCTGGCCCTGCCGGTGTTGGCCCTGGTGTTGGTGTCGCTCTGTTGGCTTGTCGGCGCCGGGGCTATGGATCTGGGGGCGCGGGTTGGAAGCCTGGCCGGCCTGGGGTTGGGAGGAACGCCCCTGCGGCTCATGTCTCTCGTCCTTTCTGGGTCATTGGCGCTGGCGTTGGTGGCGGGAGGCGTCGTCGAGCGGACCCGCTGTTGCTTCTTCCTCTTGTTTGGGTGCTGTTGGGTCCTGCTGGTCTACGGCCCGCTCGCGCATTCTCTGTGGGGGGGTGGCTGGTTGGGCTCCATCGGGAGCCTGGATTTTGCGGGTGGGGCGGTGGTGCACGTCAGCGCCGGTGTCACGGCATTGGTGGCCGCGATCCTGATCGGGCCCCGCAAGGGGCACGGACGAACGGAGATGCGGCCGAACAATCTTCCGCTCTCGGTCTGCGGCGCTGCTCTGATGTGGGTCGGCTGGTGCGGCTTTGCCTCAGGCCAGGGGGTGGTCTCCATGGGCACGGTGACGAGCGCCTTTGTGGCCATCCAGGCTTCTGCGGCCGCCGCCGCGCTGGCCTGGACCTCGGTGGAGTGGATTCAACGGGACAAACCCACGGTCTTGGGGACGGTCAGCGGCGGCGTCGCCGGCCTTGTGGCGATCGCGCCGGCAGCCGGCTACGTCGGTCCTCTCTCGGCGCTCGTTATCGGCATCGGGGCAGGCGGATTTTGCTACATGGTGGTGAACTTCGTGAAGCCGATCCTGGGCTACGACGACTCACTGGACGTGTTCGGAATGCACGCGGTAGGCGGGACCTGGGGAATGATTGCGACGGGGCTGTTTGCCTCGACGGCGGTCAACCAGGCGGGCAGCGACGGGCTGTTCTACGGCTACCCCTATCAGTTTTTTGTGCAATGCGTGGCCGTCTTGGCCGTCTGGGTCTTTGCTGGAGGAATGACCTATCTGTTGGTGAAGGGGTTGGGTGCGGTTCTGCCTCCCCGGGTGGACGAAGAGGCCGAGGTGATGGGCCTGGATCTGACCCAGCACGGGGAAAAAGGATATTCCAACTAGCCATGGCGATTATCCACGATGACGCGGGGCGACGGCGGTTTCTTAGCCAGGCGGTGATGGGCTTTGGGCTGCTCTTCGGCATGGGGACCCTGGCGCTTCGTTTCGCGCAGTTCCTGGTGCCCAGTCCGAAGCCGAGGCGATATGAAGCGGTTCTGATCGGGACCGAGTCGCAGGTGCCCGTCGGAGAGGCGGTGTCGATGGACCTGGGTGGCCACAAGATCATGGTCTTGCGATCGGACGAAGGCGTGGTGGCGTTTTCCCGGCGGTGCACGGACCTGGGCTGTCTGGTGTCCTGGAGCAAGGAACAGAGCGAGTTCGTCTGTCCCTGCCATCAGGGGCGGTTCGACAAAACCGGAAAGAACATCGCCGGTCCCCCGCCCAGGCCGTTGGATCGGTTCGCGGTCGTGAAGCGGGGCGGGCAGTTGTACGTGAACATTCAGAGCGGATAGTTGACAGTTATCAGTCGCCAGTTGTCAGTTCTTGGTCAATCCGAAAACTGATGACTGAAAACCGATCGCTGGCAACGCTTTACAGGAGTCAGTCATGGAATCGACGGCAGCACCGGCTGAACAGAAGGCAGAGGGCAAATCCTGGATCGACTACATCCAGAAAGACCTGCCCGAGCACCTGGATTGGTGGCCCTATACGTTGGGGGCGATCCCCCTGACCCTCTTTGGGCTTTTGGTGGCTACCGGCTTGATGCTGACCTTTTACTATGTGCCCGCGCCGGAGAAAGCCTACGAGAGCATCGAGCAGATTACGTATGAGGTCTATCTCGGGTGGTTCGTGCGGGGCTTGCACAAGTTTTCCGTGGATCTGATGATCGTGTTCGTTCTCTTTCACGTCATCCGGGTGTTTGTCACGCGCGCCTACCGGGCGCCGGGGGAGTTGAAGTGGGTGACCGGATCGCTGGTGCTGTTCGTCACCCTGGCCATGGGGTTTACCGGCTATTCCCTGGTCTACGACAACGTCTCCTATTGGGGGATGACGGTGGTCACCAACATGCTGGGAACCGTGCCCGTCGTCGGCACCCCGCTGATGTACCTCTTGCGCGGGGGCGAAGAGGTCTCCGGAGAGACGTTGCTGCGCCTGTACGATCTGCACACCAAGCTGTTGCCGGCGCTCCTGGGCGGCCTGGTGCTCGGCCATGTGCTTGTGGTCCGCATCCTGGGCTTTGCGGAGGTGACGGGGAGCCGCGGCTACCATCCCTTCTATCCGGAACACACGATGATGATGGGGGCGGTGGCGATCGGCTTGCTGGTGCTGCTGACGGACTTGGTCATGATGTTCCCTCCTGGGCTTGGCCCGCCTGCCAACCCGCAGGAGGTGGCGTCGGATGTCTCGCCGCCCTGGTATTTTTCCGCGGCCTACATGTGGATTACCCTGTTGCCGGCGCCGCTCTCGCTCTGGAGTCTCTTGGGTGGAGCAGGGCTCTTTGTGGGCTACCCCCTTCTGGATCGGATGCTCTCGCAACGGGGCTGGCCCATGGCGGTCGTCAATGCTCTGGTCGGGACCGTTGCGGTGGGGCTGTTTGCAGGGCTGATGCTGTTGGACTTGTGGATGTGAAAGAGAGAGAGGAAGCCGTCAGCACTCAGCCGTTAGTTTCCGGATACAGCTGATGGCTGACAGCTGAGATCTCTTGAGGAGGATTCTGTGGCAGATCCGGATGAAGAACATACAGAGACACAGAATGGGAAACTGAATTTCACCCGCTACCTGATCGGCGGCTTGTGTCTCGTCCTGTTTCTGGCGCTCACCGGCGTCGGTTATGTGCAGGTTGAGGAGCGGCGCGGCGGCGGGCTCCGGCCCTTCATTTCCGCCGAGAATAAAAAATGTATCGACTGCCATATGGCCAAGGATGTGGGCGTCGGCGGGATCAACGATTGGAAAGTCAGCCGTCATGCGCCGAAGGGGATCGGTTGCATCGAATGCCATCGGGCCGAGAAGGGCGACCTAGATGCCTATGACCATGAGGGATCGCTGATTTCGACCTTGGTGACGCCGAAGGACTGTATGAAGTGCCATGACAAGGAGGCCAAGGAGTTCGGCAAGTCCCACCATGCGAAGGCCGCCCAGTTTACCGGCTCCCTCGACAACTTTCTCGGGAACGTCGTGGAAGGGCCGGAGATCGTCACCTCCGGATGCGCCGGCTGCCACGGCAGCGTGGTGAAGGTGATGGAAAAAGGGAAGCTGCATCCGGCGACCTGGCCGAATTCCGGAATCGGGCGGGTGAATCCGGACGGCTCCAAAGGCACCTGCGCCGCCTGCCACGCGCGGCACAGTTTCTCCATCGAACAGGCTAGGCAGCCGGAGAGCTGCGGCCGATGCCATATGGGGCCGGACCATCCGCAGATCGAGGCTTACTTGGAGAGCAAGCATGGCGTCATGTTCACTGCGAACAAAGAAAAAATGAAACTCGCCAATCCGTCGGAGAAGTGGCAGCCCGGCAAGGACTATCTCTATCCCACCTGCGCCACCTGCCATATGAGCGCGACCGGGACCCAGGAAGTGACGCATGACGTGGGCGATCGCATCAGTTGGACGTTGCGTCCGGTGGTCTCGACGCGGCTTGAGAATTTCGAAGATCGCCGGAAGGCCATGAAGCAAGTCTGCTCCTCCTGTCACAGTGAGCAGATTGTGGGGCGGTTCTTTACGCAGATGGATCAAGGGATCACCCTGTATAACGACAAGTTCGGCAAGCCGGCCAAAGCGGCGATGGACAAACTGCTGGCCATGAAAAAGATCACGCCGACGCCGTACGATGAAAAGATCGAATGGGTCTTCTATGAGCTGTGGCACCATGAAGGGCGGCGGGCGAGGCATGGTCTGTCGAAAATGGCGCCCGACTATGTCCACTGGCAGGGCTTCTATGAGGTCGCCAAGAGTTTCTACATCAAGTTCCTGCCGCTTGTGCGCGAGCTGTCGCCCCAAGTGGCTGAAGAGCTGCTGCGCACCGAGGGCCATAAGTGGATCGAACAGGGCATGACGAAAGAGGACATCGCCCAAATGCTGGAATTCTACGACAAGGAAATGCAAGGCAAGCGGGGCGGCGGATAAGATGCAGGGCACCGTCTGTGCCGGAGGCGCCAGCAGGATTTCTGCCGGCGCCTCTGTTATAAAGGGGTATGGTAGAGGCAGGCAGTGAGGTCGACGGGAGAATAGGGAGACAAGCATGGCCTGGACGATGAAGGTGCGGCGGCTGGCGGGGTTCATCTGGATGGCCTGGATCCTGGGCGCAGAAGCGGTGTGGGCGGAGACGCAAGCCGTTCCGCTCAAAATCGACACGGGCGACACGGCCTGGGTTCTGGCCTCCTCGGCGCTGGTCCTGGCGATGATCGTACCCGGGTTGGCCCTGTTCTACGGAGGGCTGGTGCGCAGCAAGAACGTGTTGGGCACCATCATGCACAGTTTCATCATCCTCTCCCTGGTCAGCATTTTGTGGATTCTGGTCGGCTATAGCTTGGCCTTCGGCCCCGACGTCAAGGGCCTCATCGGCGGATTGGACTGGATCGGATTGA
>SYGW01000127.1 GCA_005800255.1 Nitrospiraceae bacterium
CGATGCGGAAATGAGCCGCGTCATGACGACTATGATCAAGCAACGGCGGGAATCTGTCGAGCAATTCGAAAAAGGCAACCGCGCCGAGCTCGCCGCCAAAGAACGGCAGGAAATTGTCATTCTCGAATCCTACCTTCCCCAGGCCATTTCCATTGAGCAGCTCTCCGCCATCGTGGATGCCGCCATTCAGGAAACCGGCGCGCGCTCGCCGAAAGAAATGGGTGCGGTCATGAAGGCGGTCATGGTCCGTGTAGCCGGGCAAACCGTCGACGGCAAACAAATCAGCGAACTCGTCCGCGCCAAGCTCCAGTAGCCCAATCGGCGCCTGCTATACTGAAGGGAGTTCGTGTGCACCGGTAAGTGCGCACGCCCAACAGGAGTCGCTATGGGCATTCTGATTGTCGACGATTCTCCAGACCAACAAGCCATCCTCCGGACCATCCTCGGAAAAGCCGGCCACCAAACTACTGAAAACCCTGTCCTGACACGGCCCAGTTCCCCCATCCCGACCGAGACGTTTCGCGTCTTACTGGTAGAGGATTCGCTGGACAGTCAGGTGCTTATCCGCTCCTACTTGCAGCGAAGTCCCTATCGCTTGGATATCGCGGATCACGGAGCCATTGCCTTGGAGCGATTCAAGAAAAGCGCCTACGACCTGATCCTCATGGACATACAGATGCCGGTCATGGATGGCTATGAGGCCACGCGAGCCATCCGGGCCTGGGAACGGGAGCAGGATCTCCCCCCACGCAGATCATTGCCTTGACGGCTCTGGCGCTGAAAGAAGAAGGAGTGAAAATCCTCGCAGCCGGCTGCGATCCCCACATGACCAAACCCATCAAAAAACATATTCTGCTGGAAGTGCTCCAAGCCAGCAAAGGACGGTGCGCGGCATGACGACGGAGCCAAATAGAAGCAACACGCAACCCCTCATCGTGCATATCCACCAGGATCTTGAAGAGATCGTGCCGGGCTTTCTCGCCAATCGTCACCGCGACATGCAACGGCTCGAAGCCGCGCTGGAGCAGAATGACCTGAAGACGATTGAGATGATTGGACATCGGATGAATGGAGACGGAGGAGGATACGGCTTCTCCGCCATCAGTACGATGGAAGCGGCCTTGGAGCAGGCGGCTGCACGGAAAGACCTCGCCGCGATCCGACGCCATACAGCCGAACTCGTCGACTTTCTGGCTCGCGTAACGGTGGTCTATCAAAAATAAGAGGGCCAGGGGTGGGCACCACGGCACGGGAGAAGAAATCCCTAAAACTGACGGGGTTTATCCGCGCACGGCGGAAGGGAGCTTGGTTTGGTGGAGGGCAGGGGAGTTGAACCCCCGACCCCTACGTTGCGAACGTAGTGCTCTCCCAACTGAGCTAGCCCCCCACGCAACCGATCAACAGCAAGACGACCGCTTCACCATCCCTCGCATTATACACAACCACCGGCTCAGTCTCTAGCGGAAGTTCGTTCCTGGACAGACCTACGACGGACTGATCACGGATTCCCCGAACGGCTTCCCCTGCTCGATGAAGACGCGCCGCCCCTCCACCCGCAACCGCCCCTCGGCAAAAAGCTGGACCGCTCGCGGATAGATCTTGTGTTCTTGCACCAGAATCCTGGATGCCAGGCTGTCGGCACTGTCGTCATCGAGAATCGGAACCGCCGCTTGCAGGATGATCGGGCCTTCATCGACGCCTTCCGTCACAAAATGCACCGTACAGCCGGCGAGCTTGCAGCCCCAATCGATCGCCTTCTTCTGCACATCCAACCCAGGGAACGAGGGCAACAAAGACGGGTGGATGTTCATCATGCGATTGACGAAGGCCTCCACCAGCACCTTGGTCACAATCTTCATGTATCCGGCCAGCAGCACCAGCTCCACATCATGTTGCCTGAGCACGGAGAGGAGCTCGCGATCGTACGATTCGCGGCTGTCTGGTTGGCCTACATGGGGCTTAGGATCGACGAAGAGGCCGGATAATCCGTGCCGGGCGGCTCGCGCTAAGGCTGGAGAATCTTTCTTATTGCTGATCACCGCGACAATCTTGGCCTGAACCGTCCCCGCCTCGATCGCGTCGATGACCGCCTGCAGATTCGATCCGCGCCCGGATGCCAGCACGGCGACGCGCAGCGCATCCGTCCGCTTAATCGACATACTCCACCAAGGGACCTTCGCCGGCCGATGCCACGATGGTTCCGATCTGATAGGCCTGATCGCCCAACGCCGTTGCGCGAGCGATGACGATGGGGGCATCCGACGCCGGCACAACGAGAATCATGCCGATCCCCATATTGAAGACGCGATACATTTCCTCGCGCGCCACCGCTCCCAACCTGGCAATCGCCTGGAAAATCGGCGGCACGGACCAGGCGCTTCGCTTCACCTGCGCCCCTATGCCAGCGGGAAACACGCGGGGAAGATTCTCAGTGATGCCGCCCCCGGTGATATGGGCGATACCTTTGATGGGACAGTCCTGGATCAACAAAAGAATCTGCTTGGCGTAGATTCTGGTCGGAGTGAGCAAGACCTCGCCCAACGGTCGATCCAGTTCAGGCAAGCGACTGGCCATGCTCAGCTGCGCCTTGTCCAGCAAGACCCGGCGAGCCAGCGAATAACCGTTGCTATGGAGACCGGTCGAGGCCAACCCGATCAATACATCGCCCGGCACAATACTGCGGCCATCGATAATCTTGGGCCGATCCACCACGCCGACAGCAAACCCTGCCAAGTCATACTCGCCCTCCGCATAGAAGGAAGGCATCTCAGCCGTTTCCCCGCCGATTAAGGCGCAACCGGCCTGACGGCAGCCCTCGGCAATCCCCTTCAGCACCGCTTCTGCCTTGGGAACGGCCAGCTTGCCCGTCGCGAAATAATCCAAGAAGAACAGGGGTTCGGCCCCGCTGACCACGATGTCGTTCACGCACATGGCCACCAGATCGATCCCGACCGTATCGTGGCGATCCGTGAGAAAAGCGATTTTCAGTTTCGTCCCGACTCCATCGGTGCCGGAGACCAGGACCGGCTCGGCATAGCGATGGGCCTGCAACCGGAACAATCCGCCGAACCCGCCGATGTCCGTCAGGACTTCAGGCCGGAACGTGGACCGCACCAACGGCGAAATGCGGTCGACGAACTCATCGCCCGCATCCATATCAACTCCGGCATCTCGATAGGTTGTCATAAGAGGGCGCATCTTAGCGGACGACCCTTGCAGAGGTCAACGCACAAGCAACAGGACTGCTTGAGAAATGGTTTGCGCTGCACCCGATCCCTCCCCCACACTTCATTACAGCGAGGCGACGGGTAGGGTCTCCACTGCGTGCATCGAGCAACTGCGAGCCATCTAATGGCCCCTTGCTGTTCTCTCTTCAAGAATAGGGGCTGATTATCGCCAACTGCGCGCGTCCAACGAGGGCCTTCTGAGGCCGCGCGTTGCGCGAGCACAGGAGATAATCAGTCCCCACCCCCTACGCTTCCGGGCGCATTTCCACTTCCAGCAGCTTGATCTTCCGGTGAAGATGACTCCGTTCAATCTGCAAATCTTCCGCCGTGCGGGAAATATTCCAATGATGCTCCCGCAACTTACGGGCAATATACTCTTTCTCGAACGCGTTGCGCGCATCCCGAAGCGAGTCATAGGACTGCGTAAAGAGCGGGCTGGGAGCAGGAGCCGCGGACAGGGACGCAGACCCGCTAGGACGAGCCTGCAACGACAGACGCGCTTGCGCCCCCTCGATGACCGGTCCCGGCACCATGATCATCAATCGCTCGATCAAATTCCGCAGTTCACGGATATTCCCCGGCCAGTCATATTGCTGAAACACCGCCATCGCCTCAGGCGAAACCTCTTTTATTCGCAACCCCTGCTCCTCCGCATGCACCTTCATGAAATGGCGCACGAGCAACGGGATGTCATCCCGGCGCTCCATGAGGGGAGGCACGACGATCGGCACCACGTTAAGGCGGTAGAACAAATCTTCGCGAAACGCGCCTCTCTCGATTTCCTTGAGCAAGTCCTTGTTGGAGGCGGCCAAGACCCGGACGTCCACCTTCAGCAGCTTCGTCCCACCGACACGAGTAAACTGCTGCTCTTGCAAGACCCGGAGCACTTTGGCCTGGGTATTCAAACTCATGTCGGCGATTTCATCCAAAAACAACGTACCCCCGTCCGCCTGTTCGAACTGTCCTCGTTTCATCGAGGTCGCGCCGGTGAAGGAGCCCTTTTCGTGGCCGCACAACTCGCTCTCGATCAGGGTGTCCGGGATCGCCGCACAGTTCACCGCCACAAATGGCCGACTGGCCCTAGCACTCCGCAGATGGATCGCCCGCGCGACGAGCTCTTTCCCCGTCCCGTTCTCCCCCCCGATCAACACGCGGCTATTGGTCGGCCCGGCTGTCTCGATCAACTGCCGCAGCTGTTGCATCGCGACAGACTGCCCCACCAACTCGAATTTCCGTTGCACGGTGGTCCGGAGCGTTCGATTCTCTTGCTCCAGCCTATGTTGATCCAACGCATGTTTGACGCGCAGGATGATGTTCTCAAGCGACAAGGGCTTCTCAATGTAGTCATAGGCCCCCAGCTTGATCGCCTTGACCGCCGTTTCAATCGAGCCATGCCCGGACATCATCATCACTTGCGCCGTCGGCACCAATTCACGGACCCGGCGTAAGGTTTCCATGCCGTCCATTTCCGGCATCCAGATATCGAGAATCATGAGATCCGGCGGATCCGTCATATAGGCCCGCAGGGCCTCCATGCCGCTCTTCGCGACCGCAACCTCGTAGCCTTCATCCCGCAGAATGCTGCTCAAGGACGTAAGAATCGACTCTTCGTCATCTACAATTAAAATCGATGCGGACATGAGCCCCCCGTAAAGCGTGAGACGTAAAACGTGAAACGTAGCCCGAGAGCCAGCCCGTATATTCGATTCACCATGCGCTACACCGGCAATTCGAACGTGAAGACAGCCCCTTTCGGCAGATTCTGGCTAGCCTGAATCTGTCCATCGTGATCGGTAATGATGCGCCGCACGATGGCCAACCCCAGCCCGGTCCCCGTCTTCTTCCTCGTGAAGTACGGCACGAACAATTTCTCCTGATCCTCCGGCGCAATGCCCGTCCCCTCGTCCGCCACGCTCACCACGGCCCTTCGCCGTTTCGTATCGTACTTGGTCGTGAGCCAGACCCGCCCTTTCTGCTGCATCGCCTGTATCGCGTTATCGAGCAAATTGACCAGCACCCGCTTGAGTTGCTCACGGTCGAAATTCAGTGACGGAAGGTCTTCGTCCAACGAGACCATCAGCTCGATATCCTTATGGGCGCCCCGGTAGAGGGCCGTGACCTCATTGATCACATCATGGAGCGACTGCTGCGCCACCTGTGGAGCCGGCAGACGGGCAAACTTCGAAAATTCATCGACCATATGTTTGAGGCTCGTCACTTCGTTCACGATCACGTTGGTCGCCTCGTCGAAAATCGCGTCGAAATCCGGCGACTTCTCGAAGTACTTCTTTCGCAACCGTTGCGCGGACAATTGGATAGGGGTCAACGGATTCTTAATTTCGTGGGCCACCCGCCGAGCCACCTCCTGCCAGGCCGCCACTTTCTGCGCCTTGATCAACTCCGTCAGGTCTTCGAACACCAGCACGATCCCAAGGTCCCTGTTCGCTTCATCCTTCATCCGCGACCCATGCAGCCCGATGGTCAAGAACCGGCCCTCGATCTCCATCGGTCCCTCCAGCGCCAGCATATCCCGCTGACTGGCCAGCATCCGGTCGTAGACCGTCTGAAACAGATCGAGTCGAAACTCTTTGAACACTTCATTAGCCTGCCTGCCGCGGAACCGATCCGACGCAAGCCCGAGAATCCGTTCACCGGACGGATTGAAATTCGTGATCAGCCCGTTCTTATCGATCGAGAGCAAGCCCGCCGCGATCGTCTCGACCACCGTCTCGATGTAGGCGCGGCGTCGATCCAGCTCCAGGTTGCTCTGCCGAAGCGAAATATTGGCTTCGTCGATCTTGGATTTACTCCCCTGGAGATCGGCCGTCATCCGGTTGAACGACTCGATCAAAGTGCCGATTTCATCGGTCGCCTTGGCATCGATCCGGACGGAAAGGTTTCCCTGGGCAATGGCCTCCGTCGCTTCAGCCAGCCGCTGAATCGGCACCGTGATGCTCCGCGCGACATAGAACCCGAACCAGGTGGCCCCGAACAAAATGAGCACCGTAATGACGGCGACGAAGAGATAGGCGCCGGCTTTGATCGGATTTTTCATGGCCTTGATCTGCTTGTATTCATCGTACTGATGGCCGATCCCTTCCATCTTCGCCAGCAGCGATTCCGGCACGAAGGCCTCCACTACCACCACCCCGCCGATCTCGCCGCGGCGCCCGCTCGCTGCGATGGGGGCCGCAGCCCGCACCAGACGCCCGGTCTGGGCCTCCTGCACCGCATTCATCTCCTGCTTCCCGTTAATCACCTGGAGCACCAGTTGGCCGATCGGCAGGTCGAGCGCCGAGGAGGGCACCTCGGGATCCAGCGCCTTCGTGAGCGTTTCCATTTTAACGGAGAAGACCTCAATCCCGGCCACGCCGAACTCCGCCCGCTTGCGAGCCATCGCCGCGACCAGCAAATCCCGTTGCTCCGCCAGCAACATATCCTCCCGGTAGATCTCATGGCTGATGGCTCTGGCGCTGTTCACCGCGAGGGTAATGTGGCCGGCATGCTGCATCCGCGCCACGTCGTAAGAATCCCTCATCACCTGTTCAATTTGATCGCTGAACCAGACATCCACCGCCTTATTCACCAGGCCGCTCGCGACCAAAGCCAGGAGCACCGTCGGAATCAGCGAAAATCCGATGAAGGCCGCCACCAGCTTCGTGCGAAATCCGGCGCCAAAGAGCCGGTGCCGCCGTTCGAAATAGGCTTTGATCAGGTTGCGGGAGAGCAAGAGCAACAGGACGACAAACCCGATCAGGTCGAGGTTGAGCAGGAGGAGCACGAAGGCATAACTGGTCGTGGGCAGAAAGGAGTCCGTTTCCTCGCCGCCGGG
This sequence comes from Nitrospiraceae bacterium, assembly GCA_005800255.1. The sequence goes on from SYGW01000127.1 coordinate 7,060, forward strand.
AATCACAATCTGGGAATAGTAGAAAGTCAGCGCCAGGCAGGGCAGGAGAAAAATCAGGACGATCCAGACCGGCCGCAAATGCATCTTTCGCCGCTCCGGCTCCGGGGTAGGCCCGGCTCCCAACGGCGACCTGATTGTTCCGGCAGGCAGCGGCGCAACCCCGCTCACGGAACCACGATGCGTCTTTACTGGGGGAAGGGGCCCTGTATCTTTCTTACCGTTACTCACATCCGATATCCCCGATTGCCAACGATTCGACGCAGAGCAGGCAGCTTATCACGGTGCTTGAATCAGGAGAGCGTCTCACCACATCGCATGAACCGGGGTGGCGGACAGATACGTCAGGAGTCGACAGGCGGGGGCGGGGCTACGATTTCGCGGTTAAACTCACATACTTCATCCGAAGGGCGTAGAGCATATCCCGCAGCACCGCTTGTTCTTCCGTCGTGAGATTGCCTGTGGTCTTCTGTTCCAGGACCGACAGCAAGTCGATAATGTCTTTCGCTTGCGGCAGGTTCGCCGGCATCGGAGGCTGATGGGGATCGATCTGTTCCCCCATCAACATCATCGAAGAGCTGCCCAGAGAAATAACAAAGGATGAAAAGGTGACGGGAATTCCCGATCCCTGATGCGGATCGGAGGCTGCCGCCTGTTGGTGGGCCTGCGCCTCCGGCGCCACGGGCGAAGGAGTGGAGGCACGGTCGGACCCGGTCCCGCCCCGCCGATCCCGCACGATAAATCCTTCTTCTTGTTCTGCGCTCATAGGCCTTTCCCCGCTCCAGATGCAGCGTCGGTACCCTACCATAGGCCCCCAAACGGCGCAAGACGCGCCAGCCCACGCGCGGCCGATTGAAGCAGGCCGAGAACCGGGTATAATGCAGCTCCAACACTGCGCCACAAAAAGGAACAGAATGTCTGAACGATTTCATAAACTGGTGAACTTGATGGCCTCGCTGCGCGCGCCGAACGGATGCCCCTGGGACCGCAAGCAAACGCATGAGTCGCTAAAGCCCTATCTGCTCGAAGAAACCTATGAGGTGCTCGAAATCCTGGACCGGCAGGACCGGACGAAACTGCCGGAAGAGCTCGGCGATGTGCTACTCCAAGTGCTCTTCCATAGCCAAATCGCGTCAGAAGCCGGCAGCTTTACCATCGAGGATGTGTTGGAACAATTGGCCGACAAATTGATCAGGCGCCACCCCCACGTCTTTGGCAACGGATCGACCGACACCACCCCGACGAATGCCGGCCAGGTGGTCGCGAAATGGGAAGACATCAAACGCACCGAGCGCCAGGCGTCCGGCCGGCCTGACTCAGTGCTGGACGGGGTGCCGCAAGCCTTGCCGGCCCTCCTGAGGGCCTACCAGATTCAAGCGCGCGCCGCGCGCGTCGGGTTTGATTGGAGCCACGACACGAAGGGCTTCGAGCAGATCCTAGGCAAGATCGAGGAGGAAATCCAGGAGCTCCGCGACGCCATCCGCCCCCTCGCCTCGAACCAGACAGAACCGGACGCAAGGGCCGCAGCCCTGCGGCAGGAGCAGATTGCCTCGGAGCTCGGAGACGTACTCTTCTCCCTCGTGAATCTCGCCCGCTTCATCAAAGTGAATCCGGAAGACGCCTTGCGTCAATCCGCCAACCGCTTTACCCAACGGTTTCAATTCATCGAAGCCCAGGCCACCAAATCCGGCCGGTCGGTTGGCGATCTCTCGTTTGCGGAAATGGACCGACTGTGGACCGAAGCCAAAAAACAGAACCCCGCCACCCTCACCGAGGACATACCGTCATGAGCGATGAGTCGCACCCCTACGAAGAAGGCAAGCGCGCCGGAGTCCATCCCCTGATCGTCATCTTCGGCATCCTGTTCGGGCTCTGGCTGTTTGTGGCCCTCATCGTGCCCAGCTCCAAGAATAAACAAGCAGCGGGCACGGAAGGACCGGCCGGACCGGTCATCGAAGATCCTGAAGCAGCGCCGGTCCTGTTCAAGGTCCACACCACGGTCCCGGACATGAACGCGATCAGCCTCACTGTTCCCCCTGAAGCGACCGACAGCCAAGTGGCTGGACTCTTGAAACGATTCAAAAAAGACCGGCTGGCCGGCACCTTGACCGAGCTCCTGCCGCCCACGACGGCCGGCCATACGCTCGGCGACCATGCCGTCGCCGACATTTACATTATGTCAGACGCCCAATATGCGCAGGCCGACGTGATCCGCACCCTGACCCGCGGCGCCCATGCGCCGGGGGACCTCTATCCTCAAGCTGTTCCCTTTGAAGTGGCGATGGAGCAAATCCGCGGGCACTATCGGATCGATCTGAACAACACCAGCAATCCAGACAGCGCCTCCCTCGGCTTTGCCGACGAGTCTGGAGTGCATTCGAAACAATATCGAAAAGTCTTTTAGCGGGCCGGTTACAACCCAACCAGCTTTGTGATTTCCGCCCGCAACGTGGCTTGCTGTTCACCCACCCAAGTCTCGAGCCGCGGGAACAAATAGGCCATGGGGCCGGTGAAGGGAGGCACGACTGTATCGCGGCGCTCCGACAACATGCCGTCCGCCTCGGCGATGCGGATTTTTTCATCCGAGATCTGGCGCGATAAGAACTTCGAAATCATCAATTGCTGCCCCGGCGTCCCGACGACGTCCCCCAAGACCCTGGCCCGCACAACATCCAATTCCTCCGGAATCGCGACCTTCACGCGAATGGCCTGGGCCGTCGGCCAGGAGGCCCGCTGGATTGAATAATCGAAAGAAAACACCTGCTCCCGAGGCTCTCGGAACGGTCCAGTCACATTCGCAATTTGCATCCGGGCATCCATGGTGACCCTCGTTTCTTACGATCGTTCTCCGGACAGATAGCGCACGACCCGATCGGCCGCAACAGCCCCGTCACGGATACAGTCCGGAATCCCGACACCTCGGTAGCCGGCGCCCGTAAACACCAGGCCCCCGTAGCGGCTGAGCGCCGCATCGATCTGATTCAGCCGGTCTAAATGTCCGAGTGTATATTGTGGCATCGCCTTCATCCAACGGTTCACTTCCACATAGTGCGGCTCCGCCCTCACGCCACACATGTTCGCCAGCTCTTTCCGAACCCGTGCCACCAGCGCCCGGTCATCCAATTGTAAAATCGCCTCTCGCCCGACTCCTCCGACATAACAACGGACGAGCAACTGATCAGCCGGAGCCCGATGAGGCCATTTGAGCGAAGTCCAAGTCGCCGCAATCAGGTCACGGCCTTCCGCCCTCGGCACGACAAAGCCGAACCCTTCCGCCGCTCCTGCCACCGCTACGCGTGGATAGGCCATCGCAATCGTCGCCGTGGAGGCATAGGGGATCAGGTCCAACAATCCCCCGGCAATCGGCGTGAGCGGACGCACCAGCTCCGCCGACACATAAGCTGGCGTGGCCAACACGAGGCTGTCCACGGATAGGGCCGATCCATCGTTGAGAATGACATCGTACATCCAACGGCCTGGCTGATGGGAGCGCACGCGGAGGGCATCCACAACGGTGCCCCCCCTGAGCGTCACACCCCGCTCCGTCAGCCGGTGGACCAGGGCATCGACTAGGTCCGACAAGCCATTTTTAAGGCTCACGAACATCGTCCGTTTCGGAACGGCAGACGTGGCCGATGGACCGGCCTTTCGCGCCGTCATCATCCCGCGAATGACACTGCCATATTGCTGTTCCAATTCGACAAATCTCGGAAAGGTCGCCTGCACGCTCATCTGTTCCGCATCTCCCGCATAGATGCCGGCCATCAAGGGTTCGAGCATCCTCTCGAAGGCCTGACGTCCCATGCGGCGCCGGAAGAAGGAGGAGAGCGACTCGTCGGCGGACGACCGTTTCACCGGCATGGCCAGATCCAGCCCCATCCTCGCAAGGCCAGCCCAACTCAAAAGCCCGCTCCGGAGAAAGGGCCCCAGCTGATTGGGGGAAATGACGACCAAACCCTCAGGCAGTTCGCGTAAACGGCCCTGCGAGAACACACAAGCCCTCTTGCTGGTCTCATTGGTGTTGATGAGCTGATCGGTCAACCCCAGCTTGGCGCAGAGTTCGATGGCTGCCGTTTTCTGAGAGAGGAAGGAATCGGGACCTGCTTCCGTGACCAGATCGCCAACCCGGTGGGTGACGATCTTGCCGCCCCAAGAAGGCGCAGCATCGACAACCACGCAGCGAATTGGAATGCCGGCTGCCGCGGCCTTTTCGTAAAGGGCATAGGCAGTCGAGAGACCGGAAATCCCTCCACCGATGACAGCCACTGTGCGAAGATTGTTCACGAGATACTGCAGAGCGATGATTCGTGGGCCTTGAGCACAGAGACCAGGGTCTCGACGAGCACAGCCGAATCGTTCAACATGGGAATACGTTCAAGTTGGAGGCCGAGCCCCGCCGCAAGCCGTTTCAATTCGATATCGATATCGTAGAGCGTTTCCACATGGTCGCAGAGAAACCCGATCGGCGCCACCAGTACATAGTGGTGGCCTTCGCGAGCCAGCTCTTCCACCGCCGACTCCACCGTCGGCCCCAGCCATTTTTCTCCCGACCGGCCCTGGCTTTGATAGGCGAACCGCGTAGGCCTGTCGCCCAGCAGCGCGGTCACGGCCTCGACCGTGCCCTGCACCTCGGCTGGATAGGGGTCCTTCATCGCCACGATCCGCTCCGGCAAACTATGCGCGGTGAAGAGCACCGGCACCGTCGCCCGCGCCTCGACAGGAAACTGCAGCAATGTCTGTTGGATATTCTCGACAATGGCCGCGATGAGTCCTGGGTGTTTGTGCCAACTGCCGACGTAACTAACCGGACAGGTACTCTGCAATGCCGTCCGGGCCTCTTCAACTTTTTTCCGGTAGGCCCCGGTGCTCAGAGAAGATTGTTGCGGGGCAAGACAGAGACCGACAATCTGCTCGGGCTCATCGCCCAGCAATTCGGCATAGGTTTCTTTAATAAAGGGATGCCAATGCCGCAACCCGACGTAGACCCGATACCGTTCGTCGCCTGACTCGTTCAACCGCCGTTCGAGCTTCTTCGCGAGATCCTTGGTGATGCCGACCGCCGGGGACTTCCCGCCCGTAGCCCGATACCGTTCCCGAATCTCTTCGACCAGTTCAGGCGGCGTGGGACGGCCTCCCCGCACATCCAGCAGGAACGGCTCCACATTCTCCAAACTGTCCGGCCCGCCCATCGCCATGAGGAGCACGGCCGTCGGGCGTTTTGATTCCGGCATCACGAGTACCCTAAGGCAAAATTACAAATGTACAAGTAAAAAAGCTCGGCCCAATCGCCGCACCCGCTTTTGCCTTTTTACTTTTTACTTAACCGGTGCACCATATCGATGGCCGCGGCCACATGCTCGATCGGCGTCGTCGGCAAAATCCCATGGCCCAAGTTGAAAATATGCCCCGGACGCCCGCCGGCCCTGCGCAAAATATCTTCGACGCGCCGTTCGATTTCAGGCAACGGAGCATAGAGGGTCAAAGGGTCGAGATTGCCCTGCACCGCCACATCATGGCCCACGATCTCCCAAGCCTCATCCAGAGGGATGCGCCAGTCGACCCCGATGACATCGCCGCCCGCCTGCCGCATCTGGCTCAGCATGGCCGAGGTGCCTGTGCCGAAATGAATCATCGGCACGCCTTCCCGCTTCAGCCCCTCGAAAATCAATTGCACATGCGGCAGCACATATTCGACATAGTCGCCGGCCGAGAGACAGCCCACCCAGCTGTCGAACAGCTGAATCACCTGCGCGCCGGCCTTGATTTGCTGACGCAGATAGCCGGCAATGACCCGCGCGAACTTGTCCATGAGCAGGTGCCAGGTCTTCGGCTCGCAATACATCATC
>SYGW01000128.1 GCA_005800255.1 Nitrospiraceae bacterium
GCGTCCCGAACGCAGTGCGCTACCGGGCTGCGCTACGCCCCGACAAAATCAACAGAACCACGAAGCGAAGGGGGATTGTCTTACATCAGAGGGTCAAAACGCAAGCCATGGGCATCGGCCACCCCGCGACAGGTAATTTTGCCGCCGGACAGATTCACCCCTTTCGCCAGCCCCGCGTCTGCGCGAATAGCCTGCTCCACCCCCTGCGAGGCCAGGAACAGGAGATAGGGCAGCGTCGCATTGGTCAAGGCAACCGTCGAGGTGCGGGGAACAATCCCCGGCATATTGGCCACACAATAATGCAGCACTCCGTCCACCAGATAAACTGGATCCGAATGGGTCGTAGGTTTCGTCGTCTCGAAACAGCCTCCTTGATCGACGGCGACATCCACCACCACAGATCCCGGCTTCATCCGCGCCACCAGTCCACGCGAGACCAGCTTGGGCGCGCGGGCTCCCGGAACGAGCACCGCTCCGATAACAAGGTCCGCGGCGATCACCGACTCCTCGATCGCAGCCTGCGTGGAGGCGCGGGTGACGATCCGTCCGCGATACAAATCGTCGAGCGACCGGAGCCGTTCAAGATCAAGGTTGACTACCGTCACCTGCGCCCCCATCCCAACCGCAATTCTCGTCGCCGCGCTCCCCACGACCCCGGCCCCCAGCACCACGACCCTCCCAGGCTCCACGCCCGGCACACCGGCCAGGAGCAACCCGCGCCCCCCTTGCGTCTTTTCCAGATAACGCGCGCCGATCTGCACCGACATCCGTCCTGCGATTTCACTCATCGGCTTGAGCATCGGCAAGGTGCCGTCTTTCGCTTCGATCGTCTCGTAGGCGATCGCGGTGATCTTGGCCTCCATGAGGGCCTTCGTGAGCTCCGGCAAAGACGCCAAATGCAGATAGGTGAACAGGGTCTGGCCTGGACGGAAGAGGTGACACTCGGAGAGCAATGGCTCCTTCACCTTTACAATGAGCGTCGCCTGCTGAAACACCTGCTCTTTTGATTTCGCCATACTGGCGCCGGCGTCCCGGTAGTCCTCATCTGAATACCCGCTGCCGACCCCGGCCGATGGTTCGACCCAGACCTCGTGGCCCGCCTGGCGTAACGACCGCACTCCCTCGGGAGTGACACTAACACGGCACTCATGATCCTTGATCTCTTTCGGCACCCCGACAACCATGGTTCCGCCTCCTAGCGCGATCAATCTGAAAACTCTTCGCCCATTATATACAACAGGGGAAGAATTGCACGGAGGGATCAGCAACAAGGGCCTTCGCAAGTAGACAGTGCGCGCAAGCCTGGTGTAAGATTCGCACGCTCTTTAGCTCACGATCGACAGAGGGAGGCTCTATGGGTTCCATATCTGGATCCTGCAATGCCTGCGGCGCCACCGGCACCGCGCTCATGAAGTTATCGCTCGGGAAGGACTTTTTCGGCCGGGCCTACGACCGGCTCTCCCCCTCGACCGATCAAAGCCCAAAATGGTACTGCGAAAGCTGCTCGATGCAGAAAAATCTCCAACGGGATTTTCGCGATATCCTGGGCGAGTTCGACAAACTTGCGGCAGGTCAAGGCTCCACCCTGTCCGGCCAGGAAGAATTTCAACGGGCCTCATTACGGCTGCGGGAAATTGCCGCGATTCTCGCAGGAGCGGCGGGCCAGTCTTCATTCCTGACCGCGGCCGACGTCACCCAACTCATGGGCCGCATGCAGACCACCGCAGTACGGACCTAACGAAGGAATTACTCGTGTCCACTTTCACCCGTCATATTTTCGTCTGTACCAACCAGCGGAGCCCCGACGATCCGCGCGGGAGCTGTTCGAAGCTCGGGTCGGAAGCGCTCCACGCCTGCTTCAAGCAAGAGGCGAAGCGGCTGGATTTGAAAAATGTCGTGCGCGCCAACAAAGCCGGCTGTCTCGACCATTGTGCCGAAGGGCCAAGCGTCGTGATCTATCCGGAAGGCGTGTGGTATCAAGTCAAAACCGAAGCCGACGTGACGGAGATCATGGAGCGCCATGTCGTCAAGGGCAACGTCGTAACCCGTCTCGTCTTGCCAGGCCATCCAGCTCCCACGACCGTCCCCCCGCTTAAATCGTAGCGCCGCCCACAAGGATCCCTATGGCCGTCGAAGAAAAATGGAAAGCCAACCTGGAAAAGGTGGCCTTCATGAAACAGTTTCCCGGATTACTTGGAGACTGGACAGCCTTGGCGGGGAAGACCATCACCGACGTCATCCCCCTCAAAGGGAAACAGGGAGCCGCCGTGTTGGTCTGCGCCGATGGCACCTTTACCATCCTGCCCCCCATGGCGACGGAACCCTACGAGCTGGGCGAAGCCCTGACGGTGGCGCGACCGCTCCTCCAACCGGCGCACCAGACCGCCTATGCGGAATATGACCGGCTAGCCCAGAAAGACAAAGACGCCCTCATGGCAGCCAGAGCCGACAAGATTCTTGGAGCGATTCAGAACAATCTAGAGCAGATTCCGGAACTGAAAGATCGCTTAAAAGAACTCGTGAAGGAGTGGAAGTGAGCGACAGCCTCCCCAACAGAAACATGTTCGACATCTTTTCCCAAGGTCTCTTTGAAGGAGTCAAGCCTATGATGATCATTCGCGACCACCTCGTCCGCCATCCAGACCGTTGCACCCACCAAGGCATTTGCATGCCCATCTGCCCGACCGGCGCCTGGCTCTCGACTCCTCCCTACAAGTTCGATCCCTCCCGCTGCCTGGAAAGCTGCCGCCTCTGCCTGGATGCCTGCCCCTCGCAGGCCATCTACGGGGTGTTCAAGAAGGGCGAGAAGATGCTGGAGCCGCAAAAGAAGTAGCGGGCGGGATAGCCTGGGTTAGCCCCCTTTGCTCGCAGAACGCGCACGATGAAACGGTGCTCGTTCGATGCGCGCAATAGGGGATCAGCCAGGCCACCCCTTCAGAAAGACGAAGAAGAACAAGCTCCGCCAATTACCACGTTCCTCTGCCCGAAACAAGCGGCCAACGACCGCTAAATAATCTGCTTTCTTAGATGTCCCCAGTAGGCCGTGCCGACATGGCCGCAGGCGCCGGTGAAGGTCGTGAGGGCCATGATCTGGTAGACCTTGCTGCGTGGAATCTTCACTTTCACGGCAGGATTCAAGAGATCGGGCGAGTTCATGACCAGCTTGAGCGACTCGCCGGCCGACAGAATCGGCCACATACAGGACAAGCGCAACCGCACTTCTCCGCGCGGGAACGACATCGTATAGAGCCAGCCTTGATCGAGATGTTCCACCGCCATCCGGACCAGTTTGCGCAAAACCGGCTGAAGCCTAGCGCGATTCCGCTGGTCCAGTAAATCCTCTGCGGTCAACCCCACTTCGGCCAACAGAGGCTCCGGCACATAGCAACGGCCATTGTGGAGATCCTGCGCGAGGTCCTTCACAATGTTCGTGAGCTGCAACCCCTTTCCAAATCTCACACCGGCCTCCGACATCTCCCGCACCTTCCAGTGAGCCAAGGCCTTCCGATGCGCGCACATCAAATCGGTCCAGAACTCCCCCACACAACCGGCTACGTAGTAGGTGTACCGATCCAGATCCTCCAGTGTCTTCAGCCCCGTGAGCTCAGCAGCGGTCGTGCCGGGAAACACGGCCAGGTCCATCTCCATCCCCTGCGTCAGCGTCGTCATGAGCCGCTGAATCCGGCGGCGATCGTCCGGCGAAAAAACCTGCAAGAGCCTGAAGCAATCCTCCAACCGTTCAAGCAGAATCCGCTCGGATGGATTCTGTTGGACCGGCCCCACCGCCTGCTGAATCTCCTGCACCTGCGTCCAGGCAATCTGATCGCTCACGAACTGGGCCTTGAGTTGACCGAGCAAATCCAGCCGCCGCGAACGGTCGATCAATTCCGTATCCACAATCGTATCCGCGGCCCTGGCAAACAAGTAACCAAGACTGACCTGGTCGCGCACATCAACCGGCACCACGACCAATGTCGTGTAGAACAGACGGGACACTTGCTTGAGGAGGTCGCGAAGGAGTTCCTGCTTGGCAGCTTCGCTGTTCGTCGCCATATCTATCGTACTTCCAAGGTCCCTTCCATCCCCTTGTCGCGATGGCTGGGCATGGGCCAAAGCCGTTTGTCGCAGTAGATGGGGAAGGTGCCGAGCTGAATCGGCGTAAAGGTGATCGTGACCGTCTTGCCGGCGCTCACCTCCTGTCCCACGAACAGGCGTCCGGCTGGGTCCTTGATGATAAAATTATGCGGGGTAATTGTCGTCGCACTGGTCAAAATCAGTTCAACCGGCTTCCCTGCTTCGACAATCAGATGGCTGGGGCTATAGGAGTAGCTATCCAGCGTAACCGCGGCTCGCTGCACCCTGTCTGCCGCCACCGGGATCACCAGCGAAGGGCTTGATTGAGAAGGCTCCGCTGCAAGAACGACCGGTTCACCGACAACTGCCAGCAACCACACAGTCGCCAACATAGGAGACCATCGCCGCAGCAGCTTCATCATGAGCCACTTCTAACAGGAAGGGCTTAAAGGGTCAACTTGCCCAAAACTTCAGCCACTTCCGGCGCCTTGACATTGGCCGATTCGGCGTTATGCTCAATACCATCGCCGTGAATTCGTTCGATGGAGATGCATTTCAGAGAATCGGTTAGTATAATCTCTCTCATCTGGTGACTCGCCCGAATGAGAAGGCGGGTCGATGGTCTTGGATGGTCTTGAAGGAGGATCTCGATGAAGTGGATGAAGGGTACGTTCCTGCTGTTGGCCGCCAACATTCTGATCATGGTGACGCTCTCGCTCACCGTGCCGCTGCTGATCAATGTCGTGCTGCCGATGTTCGGGGTCGATCTCAGAGGATCGGTCGATCTGAGTTCGTTGGTCTGGGCCCTCGTGCTCGGCTTTGGCGGCGCCTTTATCAGTTTGGCCTTTTCCAAACAAATGGCGCGGGCCATGCTGGATTGCCGCCAGATCACCCACCCGCAATCTCATGCCGAACAAGTCGTATACGGCTCCGTGCAGGAAATCGCGCAACGGCTCCAAATTACGATGCCTGAGGTCTGGGTCTACGAGTCAGCCGACCCCAACGCCTTCGCGACCGGCCCCAGCAAGAACAACTCCATGGTGGCCGTCTCGACCGGTTTACTGACGCATCTGCAGGAGCAGGAAGTGCGGGCTGTCCTCGCCCACGAAATGGGCCATGTCTACAACGGAGACATGTTCGCGACGACCGTACTGGCGGGACTGATGAACACCTTCGTGTACTACATCTCGATGTGGGTGCGCCGGTTCTTTGCGGAACGCGATCAGGCGATGCTCGGCTTCGGGCTCTCGATCGTACTGCAGATCATCGTCAGCGTCCTGGCCTCGATCCTGATCAGCTGGTTTTCACGGCAGCGCGAATATGGCGCGGATGCCTTTGCCGCCAAGGTCTACGGCAAGGACTCGATGATCTCGGCCCTTCGCGCCATCGATCGCTGGGTCACCAGATCGCAGATCGAGTACTCTTCACAGGACGCGCTGGCAACCATGAAGATCTCCGGCAACTCGTCCGGGTTCATGCATCTCTTTGCCACGCATCCGCCGATCGAATCGCGCATTGACGCTTTGGAACGGCTCTAATCGATCGCAGCCCTCAGGCCTTTCGGTAAAACGAAATATTGTCTCGATATTCCTGAATTGCGGCAGCCAGGCTCTGGCTGCCGCGAGGGATATTCGCCTCCAGAGCATCCTCGATTGCGGAATCGTCGATCTCCACGTCATAACGATCCTGCACATTGGTCAGGACTGGACCCTGCATCGCGATCTCCCGCGGCATGAAAATCTCTTTCCAGACTTCCTTCTCAACCAGACAGACATCTCTGAATCGCTCATAGAGCAAGGTCAACTTCTCTTGATCCGTAACTTTAATGCGCTCTCCCATCCTGTTCCTTTTCTCTGTTGAATGCCGCTATCTGCGCGGACTCCCGCCGGCAGCAGCCACCTCGACAATAGTAAACCGCATAGTGCCGACCTGATTACCTGCATGAAACGACTGTTGCCCGAGCGGCGTGATGAACAATTTCACCAGATAGGTGCCGATCGCCCAAGCCTCTCCAGGCCTCTTGAGTTCCAGGAATCCATACCGTTCATGACCCGGCACTTCCAGGGTGTCCTTGCCCAGCGGCAGGGACGAGAGCAGGCCCTGCTCCCCCTCCTGAAACCATTGCGCGCTGAACTGAGTCGGATCTTCCAGCGGAGCCGATTCGAACACAATATAGATCGCGGGAATATCGGCAGGGAAGACCAATCCCGGCTCGACCGGCTTCAACCGGGGATCTTCCGTATACCAGCCCTTCCGTCCCAACGTGTCCCACTCGACGTCATAGCCCTTGGCCATTTTGATCCAGGTGAACAGGGATTGCGGAATGCCCTTCTTCTGTTTGTCGAACGAGGGACTTTGCGTGGAGTCTGCCTCCGTCGTCGATTGCTCCTTCGGCGCTAAAGAGTCGCGCGCCTCAGTTCCCTGCCAAAGGCAGAGAACAAGGCTCCAGCTTGCAACCATGCTCGCCAGAGCCTGCATGCCGATTCTTCTCGCTTCTTTCATGGAGCCACCCTCAACCCTCTTCACTCATCTGGTATGGTATCGAGAGCGCAGCAAGGGGTCAACAACCGACTGGCCGCCTTCGCTCAGTACGCTCAAGCCAGCCTTCTGTGCTAGGCTCAGGGGGAGTTTCATCGGGAAAGGGTTTCGTGCATCTGCCGCTGCCTGACAATCCGCAAAAGACTGAACCGACTGTTCCCTGCCCGCAAAGCGTCGGCACACGCGGGCTCCGCTACGGCCTCCGGGATGGAGCCTGCCAGGCTATCACACAGGGCAGCGGCGAACAGTATCTCTCCGCCTTCGCCCTACTCCTCCATGCCAGCCCCTTTCAATTAGGTGTGCTGTCGGCCTTGCCTCAACTCATCGGGACGGGCGCCCAACTCGTTTCCGTCAAGCTATTAGAGTGGTGCCCCAACCGCAAAACCCTTATCTCGCCCGGCACCGTGGGACAAGCCCTGGCCTGACTGCCGATCGTGCTGCTCCCGCTGCTGCTGCCGGACTGGGGCCCCTGGCTCCTCGTGGGTGGTGCCGCCGCCTATTTTGCCTGCGCCCACTTCACCACCCCGGCTTGGAATAGCTTGATCGTCGATTGGCTGAACCAACATGAACGGGGCGCCTACTTCGCGCGCCGCGCCCAAATTGTCGCCAACCTCAGCTTCGCCGCGCTCTGTGGAGCCGGATGGATCCTGAGCCTCTGGCAGAATTCTACGTCCGTCTGGCTGGGGTTCGTGCTAATCTTCGCTTTGGCCGGAAGCGTCCGTCTCCTCTCGGCCTTGGCCCTCTCCTCGGTTCAGGACCCGCAGCCCACCGCCAAACTCGAAATGAGCAAGGGTTCCGCCTCTTCTTTCGGCAACATACGACGAAGGACTTCCGTCGCTTCCTACTGTTTTCAGGCCTGATGCATGCGTCCGTCTTGATCGCCGGTCCGTTTTTCGTCCTCTACATCCTGCAGGACCTTCACCTGTCCTACTTCCCCTACGGGGCATGGCTGGCGGCTGTCCTCCTCGGGCAACTCCTCACTCTCCACGCCTGGGACCAACTTGGAGACCGCTTCGGGAACAAGGCCCTGCTCTCCATCACCGGCTTCATGGTGCCATTCTTGCCGATGCTGTACCTCGTGAGCACGAATCTCTTCTTTCTCCTGACTGTCAGTTTTCTGGACGGCGTCATTTAGGCCGGCTTAGCCTTGGGACTGCAGAACTATGTGTTCGATTCAGTCAGACCGGAAGACCGCGCAAAAGCCATCGCGCTCTACAGCACGGCCAACGCCATCGGATGGTCGGTGGGAGCCTTGACGGGAAGTTGGCTGGTGGAAGATCTGCCTTCACGAATCGAGTGGGCCGGAATCATCCTCCAGCCAGTATCGAACCTGCCGTTCGTCTTCTTTCTCTCAGGCCTCCTGCGGCTGCTGGTCTCAGCCTGCCTCCTTGGCACCTTCCATGAAGCGCGCCATGTCGAACGAATCCCTCAACGGCAGCTCCTCCGGGAATTGCCCCTCGTGAAACCCGTGGCGCTGCTGGTTAACTGGATCAGGCCCAACCCGAAGCACTAACCCTCCACCCGATCATGGCGTCGGAGGCTGGGCCGCTCGCCCCCGTTCCTCTTGCTTAAGCTTCTCGAAGGCCCGATCTGCATGGCTGCGCACTTGATCCGCCGTCGGATCGGAAGGCCCCTTCGGCACCTCACCGGCGCAAGCGCCGACGCCAACCAGCGCCTCGAAACTTATCAAGCTCGCAACCGTCATTCACAGCCATCTCATCGCGCGTCTATGAACCGTCACCATAAAAGTCCCTCCCGCGTGAACACGTTATCTCAGCTCACCACCGGAACACGACCAGCCGATCGATGGATGTGCAAATACGATACGGCATTGACTAGGTTCTAACAACGCGCTATTCTCAGCCACATCCCATCTCAAGCTACAGCGCCTGAGGCCCCATGTCGCTACACGACCGTCTGACCGAAGATCTCAAGCTCGCCATGAAAGCCCGCGACCAACTGCGGATGGACGTGATTCGCATGGTCAAGGCCGCCGTCACGAACAAGGAGCTGGAGCTCAAGAAAGATCTCGACGATGCGGAAATGAGCCGCGTCATGACGACTATGATCAAGCAACGGCGGGAATCTGTCGAGCAATTCGAAAAAGGCAACCGCGCCGAGCTCGCCGCCAAAGAACGGCAGGAAATTGTCATTCTCGAATCCTACCTTCCCCA
>SYGW01000129.1 GCA_005800255.1 Nitrospiraceae bacterium
ATCGGCCAGCGCTATATCGCCGTGGATGCGCATATCCGCATGATGGCGGCGGCACAGCCCTTCATCAGCGGCGCGATCAGCAAAACGATCAACATGCCGGCCGATGCGACGCTGGACGAGGTCAAGTCCTCCTACCTTCTTGCCTGGAAGAGCATGGTCAAGGCCGTGGCCCTCTATCGAGACGGCTCGAAGTTGAGCCAGCCCCTATCGGCTTCCACGGACAGCGGCAAGACGATCGAAACCACATCGGAAGTGTTGACGATGGCGGAAAAAGTCACCGAGCGAGTGCTGGTGCGGTACCTGGCGAAACGCCGTCCACTCCCTGGCCGGCGCAATGGCTACACTCAAAAAGCCGTTGTCGGAGGGCACAAGCTCTATCTCCGCACGGGCGAATATGAAGATGGCACGTGCGGCGAAATCTTCCTCGACATGCATAAGGAAGGGGCCGCCTTCCGCAGCCTCATGAACTGCTTCGCCATCGCCATCTCGCTCGGGCTGCAACATGGCGTGCCGCTGGAGGAGGTCGTCGAAGCCTTCGTCTTCACCCGCTTCGAGCCGAACGGGCCGGTCAAGCTGAACGACCGGATCAAGATGTCCACGTCGATCATCGATTACATCTTCCGCGAACTAGCTGTGACCTATCTCGATCGCTACGACCTGGCGCAGGTCAAGGAAGAGGATCTGCGAATGGATTCGGTCAAGAAGGACGAGCAGGATCCTGAATGTGTCGATGAGGAAGCCACGCCTGAAACGCTCGCGGCGACGTCCATCAGCACCGACGTGTTTCCTGCGCGACGGGGAGCGGCGCCTCGTCACAAGAGCAACGGCCATGGCAATGGCCATGCGAGCGTCACCCATACGGTCGAGCTGAAGCGTGAAACCGTGACGATGACCGCCATTCAAATGGCGCGTCAGAAGGGCTACGAGGGAGATCCTTGTTCCCAGTGCAAGCAGTTCACCATGGTGCGGAACGGAACCTGTCTCAAGTGTGAGACCTGTGGCGAAACAAGCGGCTGTTCCTAATTACGAGGGTTCCATGGGGACGACGTTTGGGGAACAGGGCATCGAGACCGTTCATGATCAGGTGGTAAGTCTGGTCGCCCAACGGTGGGCGAAGGCCTTTCAATGCAAGGTCACGATCCTTACCGGTCTGGAGCAGAATCCCTGGGCTGACCCAGAGCAGCAGTGCGACATTGTCGGATGGCAGGTGAGTCCATCTGGCAACAGGATGGAGTGGATGGCTGAGGTGGAAACTTCCGACTCGATCGGGGAATCTGAGACCCTCTCGAGGTGGAAGCAGGCGATGGTCCAGGGCCTTCCCTTCTATCTGCTCATGCCACGAGGCTGGAAAGAGTCGGCGCAGAAGCTGGCAGAAGATGCGTCTATTCAGTTCAGTTGCATTTATGAATATCAGTTTGTGAACGATTTCTGTCAGGTGCGCTAAATCCTGAGCCGGTCATGGAGTAACGATTATGCCTACCACGACACAATTGGTCATCAGCGGACTGAGCAAGCCTGGCGTCATGGCTCAAGTGGCCCAAGTTCTTGGCGAGGCGAAGGTCAACATCAAGGCCTTTTCCGCTCCGGAAGTGACAGGAACGGGAAAACTAAGACTCTTGGTCGCGGACCTGGAGGGAGCCAGAGCCGCGCTGATGGCTGCGAAGATCAAGTTCACAGAGGAAACAGCCTTACTCTTAAGCCTGGAGAACAAGCCTGGCGCGTTGAAGGAAGTGGCGGATCTCTTGACCAAGGCCCGCATCAATATTAAATGCGGCTACTGTACCCCTTCCCGCGAAGGGAAACGGGCGATCGTGGTCCTCACGGTTTCGAATACGGCAAAAGCGCTCACCATCCTGCAGGATCAATCGCTCGACGAGTTCTAGCCATGTCTTCTCGTGGGCTTCGCTCCTATCGGTTTTTCCGGTTGATTCTATTGCTCTCCTTCTTTGCTGCGACCCTGACTGCTTGCAGCGGCCCCTCCAGACTTACCCCTTCCTCCGGGTATCCTGTCGGCTTCGTCGAGCGGGGTGTCGCATCCTGGTACGGGCCAGGATTTCACGGGAATAAGACGGCCAACGGTGAACGGTACGACATGCATCAGTTGACCGCTGCCCACCGGACCCTGCCGCTTGGCTCCATCGCGATCGTCCGATCGATCAGCAGCGGACGGGAGGTGACGGTCCGCATTAACGATCGTGGCCCCTTCGCCAAAGGGAGGGTGCTGGACCTGTCACTTGCTGGGGCTCAGGCACTCGAGATGACCTGGCCAGGCACAGCCCAGATCGAGTTGCGGGTCGTGGACTATCAAGGCAGGACTGCCGATACGGGGGTCTTATGCGTTCAGGTCGGGTCTTTTTCCGATCAGCAGAATGCTGTAAACCTGCTGGAACGGGCTAATCATTTCTATTCGGGAGGCAGAGTCCAGACTATCGATCTGCCGGAAGGCAAGCGCTATCGGGTTCAGGTCGGTCAATTTGCAACAGAAGCGCAAGCTGAAGCAGCAGCGTCTCGTCTGGAATCAGCTCTTTCGCTCCACCCATTTGTCTTTCGAGACGATTCCTAGGGCTTCCTCGTTGAGTCATGCTCTCCCATCAATTCAGTCGTTACCCTAGGGCCATGAAACGCAACCATATGATTTTGCGATTATTTTTCATCGCATGCTTGCTCGCCGGCTTCTCCTGTGATACATCTATTAGTCAATGGATACAGGTCCTATAGGTTCCTATCACGTCACGCTGTTCCGCCAAAGCTCTCATTGCCGGCCCAAGGCAATAGTGGATAGCCCCTTGGCCTGCGGCCATTTTCATTTCACCGACCGAGTCGGTCCCCTCAAGTAAATTGCAATCTATGGATGTGCTAATTCTCTTAGCCCTCATTGTTATTTCAGCCGTGATATCGACGGCCGAGATTGGCTTCTTTGCGGTCAACGACACCAAGCTACGGGCGCTCGCCCAAACCGGCAGTGCCAGGGCGAAGTTGGCCCTCCATCTCCGCAGCGATCCGCAAAAGCTCCTCTCGACTATTCTGGTCGGTGATCGCCTGGTCGGCGTGGCGACGCCGATGTATGCCACCTTTTTGACATTGAACATCTATGGGGGCCGCAATTTCTTCGACGAGGCGATGGCCGTGATGGTCGGTCTCTTAACCTTTGTCCTGCTGGTCGCCGTCGATGTGATCCCCAAAACGCTGGCCGCCAAGTTTGCGGTGCCGGTCACGCTGAACATGGCTTACCCGGTCTACGGGGTGCAGCTATTCCTCAAGCCCTTCTTGTTTGTGATCGTACCCTTGATCCACAAACTGACAGGAGGCAAGGGTTTGACTCTGCCCCTCGTGACCGAGGAAGAGCTGAAGATCATGTTGGATGAGGGGGGGAAGACCGGGACGATCGAGGTTGAGAGGGTCAAAATGATCAAGAACGTCTTTCAGCTCAAAGACATTACAGCCGAAGATGCGATGACCCCCCGGCTCTATGTTTTTTCCTTGGACGGAAACATGCGGCTGAAAGAAGCTCAGGAGCTGCTCTATAACTCGAAATATTCACGAATCCCTCTCTATGACGGGACGCTCGATAACATCACGGGCATTCTCTACAAGACGAGGGCCTTGACCGAACTGGCCAAGGGGCAGAATGAGGCCAAACTCAAGGACATCGCTTATCCTCCGCTGTTCGTTCCCGCCGGCAAAACGGCGGACGACCTCATGAAGCAGTTTCAGCAGGAGAAGCGGCATATGGCCGTTGTGGTCAATGAGTTCGGCGGCGTGATGGGGATCGTGACGTTGGAGGATCTGCTCGAAGAAGTGGTCGGGGAGATCATGGACGAAACCGACATCACGGAAGAACTCATCAAGCGGTTAGGGAAAAACCATATCCTGGTGCATGGCAGGACCGAAGTGCGCAAGATCAACGATTTCTTGAAAGTCGATCTCGGCGACGAGGCTGTGACGATCGGCGGACTCATTCAGCAGGAAATCGGCCGGATCCCCAAGGTGGGAGAGGAAGTGCGGATTGCCAACTGCCGGCTTCTCATCCATGAAGCAGAGCCTCGATCCATCCGCAGCGTTCAAATCTATCGAGAAGAGAAATCGCCGGCTCACGTCGAATCTCCGAACCTCGACCTCGTCAGCTAAGTTCTTTTCCCTCGTCCTCGATCAGGAATGCAAATCCCTGCTCCGTCAGAATCTCCACTCCAAGAGCCTTCGCCTGCTCCAGTTTTGATCCTGGGTCCCGTCCCGCCACTACATAGGATGTTTTCTTGCTCACGCTGGAGGAGACGCGGGCTCCCATTGCCTCGACCGCGCTCTGCGCCTGGTCTCGCGTGAAGCGGTCCAGCCCCCCGGTGAAGACGAAGGTCTTGCCTGCGAGGGCAGATGTCGCTCTATCTCCCATGGCCAGGCCAGCCGAGACTTGAACGCCTGATTTTTGAAGTTGTGCGGTGACCTCCCAGTTGCGCGGCTCCGAGCAATAAGCGACCAGGCTGTCTGAAATCTCAGGACCGATCTCCCTGATCTGCTGCAGCCGTTCACGGTCAGCCGTCATGATTTCATCGAGCGATCGGAATTCTCGCGCCAGGACCTTGGCGATATGTTGTCCGACTTGTCGGATGCCCAGCCCCATCAGAAACCGATCGAGGGCTACAGTTTTACTGCCTGCAATCGATTCCAGGAGGAGGGTGGCGGACCGGTCGGCAAATCCGTCGAGCGTGATGAGGTCGTCTTTGGTCAGGCGATAGAGATCGGCGAGCGATCGCACCAGCCCCTCGTCGACCAGCTGCGCCACAGTCTTCTTCCCCAAACCTTCGATATTGAGGGCATGTTTTGACGCAAAATGTTCGATCGCCCCCTTCAATTGCGCGCCGCAGACCGACTGGCCCGTACAGTAGAAGTAGGCGCCCTCGCGAGCGACATTCGATCCGCAAACAGGGCAATGATCCGGCATGAGAAAGGGAAGCTGGCGCTGCTCACCGGGGATAGGGACCCGCTCGGCGATCGCGGGAATCACATCGCCGGCCCGTTCCACCTTGACTGTGTCGCCGATTCGAATGTCTTTCCGCGCCACTTCATCGGCATTGTGCAGGGTGGTGCGGCTGATGGTGACACCACCGACTTCCACCGGCTTCAAGAGTGCGACTGGCGTGAGTGTGCCGGTTCTCCCGACGGAGACGGCGATATCCTGCACGACGGTGATTTCCTTGCGCGGGGTAAATTTATAGGCGATGGCCCAGCGGGGACTGCGGGATTTCATGCCCAGGCGATCCTGCCAGTCCCGGCGATTGACCTTCACCACCACGCCATCGATCTCATAGGGCAGCTGATCGCGGACCGATTCCGTTTCGCAGTGGAAGTCCATCACCTCATCGATTGAGGTGCAGAGCCGTCGATGCGTCGGGACCGGGAGGCCCCATCGAGCCATGCGCTCTAGCTCCTCCCAATGAGTCGGAGGGAGCGGTGAGGATTGGGCCATAATTTCGTAGCAGGTCACAACCAGCGGACGGGTTGCCGTAATCGTGGAATCCAGTTGCCTGAGCGAACCGGAAGCGGCATTGCGAGGATTAGCAAAGGCGTCGTCGCCCCGTTCCGTGATCCGTCGATTCAAGGCTTGAAAATCATCGAGCGGCATATAGACTTCGCCCCGCACGACCAGATGATCGGGCAGGCCTGGCTGTGCATGCAACTGTAATGGCAGGGAGCGAATCGTGCGGAGGTTGACCGTGACATTTTCGCCGGTGGTTCCATCGCCTCTGGTCGCACCGCGGGTAAAAATCCCCTGGTCGTATACGAGCTCAACCGACAGGCCATCGAACTTCGGTTCCGCACTGTACTCGATGGATTGGGTTTCCAGCTCACGTTTCATCCGCTGATCGAAGGCCTGCACCTCGTCCTGATCCACAATCGAGTCCAGGCTGAGCATCGGCTGTTCGTGGGAAACCTTGGTGAGTGATTCAAGTGGCGGCGCTCCGACCCGCTGAGTTGGAGAATCTGGCGTGACAAGTTCCGAGTACTGTCGCTCCAGATCGATCAGTTCGCGGAAGAGGCGATCGTACTTCGTATCTGAAATCTCCGGCCGGTCCTTGGCATAGTACAGATTGTCGTGGCGACGAATTTCGTCCTTGAGAGCAGTCAGTTTGGCGAGGATCTCTGCGTGGGTCATAGGGGCTGGATGGCGACGAACAGAAGATATGACAGCCCGACCGTACCATAGGGGCAGGGAGTGGGTCAAACGGCGTATGCTCCATATTCGCTTTGACTTTCGCCGCGTTAGACACTATTCTACTTATTCTGTTTGGGTCGATTTCCCGTTGCTTGCAGCTGGTGTCCGCTCCTTACTGCGAGAGGGACCTTCCCTCGCGACTGTCATAGGAGGTATCCATGGAAGAGGAGAATCGCATGAACAAGTTGATGCCTAGATTCAGCTATCGAATCGTTCCCGTCATTTGCGTGGGACTGTTATTGAGCGGCTGTGTCATGGCGGAGAAGTACGAGGCGGAAAAAGCGCGCAGCCTGAATTTCCAGCGCCTCCTCGCTCAGGAAGAAAAGCGAACCAGCGAGCTGGATAATGAAGCCAGGCGGAGCAAGAGCGAACTGATGGAATTCGAGGCCAGGAACCGTGAGCTTACGGCGCAGATCCAGGCTGTGCGGGAGCAAGCGGCCCGTGCGCAGGAGGAAGCAGAGGCGATGAAGGAATCGGCGCTGCTGGAGCGTAAAGCCAAGGCCGATATGAAACGCCCGGTTGCGCCTGGACGTAAGGCGCGAGCGGTTGAGCCCCCTGTCGATATCATCGATACGGTGGATCTGAGTGCCTCGGATTTCTCGCTCGCTCACGAATCTTCTTCCTTGTCAGGCTTGGCTGAGTCATCGCAGGGGGGGCTGGGGGCTCCCACCATCCATGTCGTGAAGGCAGGCGAAACGCTCTATCGGATCAGCCGCCAGTATGGCGTGCCCGTCGACAAGGTCAAAAAGTGGAATAAGCTGCAGGACAATACTCTCGAGATCGGACAGAAACTCATCGTCGGCCAATAATAATAAGGACGTTACAGTGGCGCCGCCGCAATACTCACTCAGTCTTGATCAGTTTCGGCAGTATGCAGGGCAGGGGAACCTCATTCCGCTCTATCGGGAGATCCTTGCGGACTATGAGACCCCCGTCTCTGCCTTTGCCAAAATCGACCATGGCCCTTCCGCCTACCTCCTCGAGTCCATCGAGGGGGGAGAAAAATGGGCGCGCTATTCCTTCCTCGGCAGTGGCACGCCCGTCGTCGTCTACGAAGACAGGGGCGACCTCCTGGTCGTGCAGGGCTCCAAGAAAAAACGCATCCCCAGCCGCGGGAACCCCCTCGAACGTCTGAGAGAGATGATGGAGGGCTATCGTCCCGTGACCGTGCCTGGCCTGCCCCCCTTCCTGGGAGGCGCGGTCGGCTATCTGAGTTACGACATGGTGCGCACATTCGAGGACCTGGCTGCCAGACAGAAGGACCAGCTCAACCTGCCGGATTTCGCCTTCCTCCTCACCGACACGATGTTGATCTTCGACAATGTCGCCCAGAAGATCAAAGTCGTGGCTACCGCCCATATCACGGGCAAAGGGGAGCGCGGCATCAATGCGTCCTATCGATCGGCCACAGAGCGGATCGAGCGCATGATCACGAGGCTCAAACGCCCTCTCAGCCGCACGAAGCCTCATCGCCGCCGTAAGCCCGTGACCTTTACCTCGAACATGAGCAAGGCTGATTTCGAGAAGATGGTCGTGCGGACGAAGGAATACATCAAGGCCGGCGATATCGTACAGACAGTACTGTCCCAGCGGTGGGAGACCAACATCCAGGCGCCGCCGCTGCAGCTCTATCGCGCCTTGCGGGTGGTGAATCCCTCTCCCTATATGTACTACCTGCGTATTGCGGGGGTCGAACTGGTCGGCTCGTCGCCTGAAACGCTCGTGCGCTGTGAAAACGGCGTCATTTCCGTCCGGCCCATTGCCGGCACGCGCCGCCGTGGCGCCACGCCGGACGAGGACCAGCAGATGGAGCGGCGGCTCTTAGCGGACGAGAAGGAACGGGCCGAGCATGTGATGCTGGTCGATCTGGGGCGGAACGATGTGGGACGCGTGGCGAAGCCTGGATCGGTCACAGTGGATTCGCTCATGCATGTCGAACGCTACTCGCATGTGATGCATATCGTCTCAAACGTGACGGGACAACTGGATGAGTCGAAGACGGCCTATGACGTATTGCGGGCCTGTTTTCCCGCCGGCACTGTGTCGGGGGCGCCGAAGATTCGCGCGATGCAGATCATCGATGAATTGGAGCCAACCAGACGAGGACCCTACGCAGGCGCGGTCGGCTACTTCAGTTTCTCCGGCAACATGGATATGTGCATCAACATCCGCACGGTCGTGGTGAAGAAACACCAGGCCTTCATTCAAGCAGGGGCTGGCATCGTTGCGGATTCCAATCCTGAACATGAATATGAAGAGACCTGCAACAAGGCTCAGGCCATGATGAAGGCAGTCGAATTGGCCGAACAGGGGCTGGACTGACCGGCTCAACGCGCGAGTAATGCCATGCTATTGATGATCGACAACTACGATTCCTTTACCTACAACCTCGTGCAATATTTCGGGGAGCTGGGTGAGGACGTCCAGGTATTCCGGAACAATAAGATTACGGTCGCGCAGATCGAAGCCTTGAAGCCCAGCCGTATCGTCATTTCTCCGGGACCCTGCACCCCGATGGAAGCAGGCGTGTCGGTCGACACGATCAAGCATTTCGGCGGGAAACTTCCTCTCTTGGGCGTCTGCCTTGGCCATCAATCTCTAGCCGTGGCCTTTGGCGGCGAGGTTGTCAGGGCCGAGCGGTTGATGCATGGCAAGACCTCGAAGATCCGGCATGACGGGAAAACGATCTTTCAGGGCCTGCCCAATCCCTTCGACGCGACTCGCTACCATTCGTTGATCGTGAAGCGGGAAACCTTGCCCTCCTGCTTTGAGATCTCCGCCGAAACGGCCAAGGGGGAAATCATGGGGCTGCGCCATCGGACCCTGGGCATCGAAGGGGTGCAGTTCCATCCGGAGTCTATCCTCACGACGGCGGGAAAAGATCTCCTCCGTAACTTCCTGAAACTCTAGCCGCACCTGTCTCCCAGCCATGATTAAAGACGCGATTGCCAAACTCGCCGACGGTTCCTCCCTCACCGAACAAGAGGCTGAATCGGTGATGCTGGAAATCATGGATGGGGCTGCGACGCCGGCCCAAATTGCCGCCTACTTGATGGGGCTCAGGCTCAAGGGGGAGACCGTCGAGGAAGTCATAGGCTCCGTGCGAGCGATGCGAGCCAAGGCCGTCCGCATTGCCGTCGGAGATACCCTGCTCGTGGATACCTGCGGCACAGGAGGGGACGGAGCCCATACCTTCAATATCTCCACCACGGCTGCATTCGTCGTGGCAGGAGCCGGGTTGACTGTCGCGAAACACGGCAACCGTTCCGTCTCATCCACGTCGGGGAGCGCCGACGTCCTTTCGGCGCTCGGAGTTAAGATCGATTTGCCGACTGAACGGGTGGCTGATTGTATCAATGAGGTCGGGATCGGTTTTCTTTTCGCGCCCCTCTATCATGGCGCCATGAAACATTGCGCCGCGCCCAGGCAGGAGCTGGGCATCAGGACGATCCTGAATCTGTTGGGCCCTCTGACCAATCCTGCCGGAGCCACGATTCAAGTCCTCGGCGTCTATGAAAATCGATTGACCTCCTTGCTCGGGAATGTGCTCATGAGGCTCGGCTCGCAACATTGCTTTGTCGTCCATGGGATGGACGGGCTGGATGAGATTACCCTCACGACAAAAACGCAGATTTCAGAAGCGAAGGGGGGCCTGCTCGCAAACTATCTCCTGGATCCGGCGGAGTTCGGCCTGGCTCTGGTCCCGGCCAAACAGTTGGCTGGGGGGACACCGCAAGAGAATGCCGCAATCACCAGGGACATTCTCCAGGGACGGAAAGGACCGAAGAGGGACATCGTCTGTTTGAATGTCGCTCCGGCTCTCGTCGCAGGCCGCAAAGCCGCGAGCCTTCAAGAGGGATTCCGCTTGGCAGGCCAGGCCATCGACTCAGGCGCTGCAGCAGAAAAGCTGGCCCGTCTCATGGCCTTCACGAATAAGGGATAAGCGCATCGTGACCCTTGATCGCATTTTAGAACATAAGAAGGCGGAACTCCGGCATAAGCAAAGCCGTGGATACCTCTCCGAGCTGAAAAAGAGGATTCTAGACGCGCCGGGCCCGCTCGGCTTTGCCGTCACCCTCGAAGCGACGAAAACAGCCGGCAGCCCTTCGTTAATCGCCGAAGTCAAAAAGGCCTCGCCCAGTTTGGGCCTGCTCCGTCCTGAATTTTCAGAACGGTTCGACTATCTGGAGATTGCCAAGACCTACCAAGCCCATGGAGCCTCGGCCCTGTCCGTCTTGACCGATATAGACTTTTTCCAGGGCAGCCTCGATTATTTACGCGAGATCAAACAGACAGTGCCGATGCCAGCCCTGAATAAAGAATTCATGGTTGAGGAGGTCCAGTTTTATGAAGCGCGAGCCTACGGGGCCGACGCGGTCCTCTTGATCGTCGCAGCGCTCGAACGACAGCAGTTGATCGATTTCTATGCCCTGGCTCGCGGGCTAGGGTTGGATGTATTGATCGAAACCCATCACGAACGAGAGCTCGACAGGGTCTTGGAGCGAGTCCCTGAGGCGAGACTGATCGGCATCAATAATCGTGACCTCAAGACCTTTACGACCGATCTCGGCACCACCTTGCGTTTGGCGAAGCGGATTCCGGCAGGCAAATTGATCGTCAGCGAAAGCGGTATCCATAAGCGGGAGGACGTGCTGCGGCTGGTCGAGGCCGGCATCCATGCCATGCTCGTGGGGGAATCGCTCATTCGCGCGGACGATACGGCAGCCAAGATACGAGAGTTGATGGGAGTTCCCTCACCGTCACAGGCCTAAGATGTCCGTAACAACCAAAGTCAAAATTTGCGGCATTACCAGCGCCGAGGACGCAGCGGCGGCGGTCGAAGCAGGGGCTGATGCCTTGGGGTTCATCTTCTATCGAAAGAGCCCTCGTTACATCGAGTCAGCCCTGGCGAAGCGGATCATTATGAGTCTGCCTCCCTTGGTGGCAGCGGTTGGTGTGTTCGTCGATGAAGAACAGCAAACGGTCAGAAATCTAATGGACGATTGCGGGCTTTCGCTCGCCCAGTTGCACGGACAGGAATCGGCTGCCTATTGCCAGGAGCTCGGCCATCCTGTGCTGAAGGCTCTGCGAGTGAAAGACCGCAGTTCCTTTTTGGCTTTGGCGGAGTTTCAGGGCAGGGCCGGCGTGCGAGGCTTCGTGCTGGACGCCTTTTCCGATCAGGCCTATGGAGGCACAGGGCAGGTGATCGATTGGCAGCTGGCAGCAGAGATTTCCAGGGCTGCGCATATTCTCCTGGCAGGGGGGCTCACGCCGGATAATGTCGCCCAGGCCATTCAATCGGTGCAGCCCTACGGAGTCGATGTGAGCAGTGGAGTCGAGCGGGAGCCAGGCAAGAAGGATCACGAGAAAGTACGCGCCTTCATTCGCGCCGTCAGAGTTGTCTCTCTGGCATAAGCCCGTCTATACTGCATCCACTTTATCCGAGCACGAGGAAAGTCATGGGTTCTGTTCCAGACAAACACGGTCGATTCGGCGAGTACGGCGGACGCTATGTCCCGGAAACGCTCATGCCTGCTCTGCTGGAGTTAGAGCAGGCATATGCCCGTGTCAAAAAAGACCGGCGTTTTCAGTCCGAGCTGGCCTATTACTTAAAACATTACGTCGGACGCCCCACCTCTCTGTATTTTGCCGAACGGCTCACCAAGCGGTTAGGTGGCGCGAAGATCTATCTGAAGCGTGAAGACCTTTGCCATACCGGAGCCCATAAAATTAACAACGCGATTGGGCAGGGGCTGCTGGCCAAGCGGATGAAGAAGCCTCGCATTATCGCGGAGACCGGGGCAGGGCAGCATGGAGTCGCGACTGCGACGGTGGCTGCCATGTTCGGGCTGCAATGTGAAATTTACATGGGGACGGAAGACATGGAGCGCCAGGCGCTGAACGTCTTCCGGATGAGATTGCTCGGCTCGACCGTGACAGGGGTCGATTCCGGGAGCCGCACGTTGAAGGATGCCATCAGCGAAGCCATGAGGGACTGGACGACGAATGTCCGCACGACCCACTATATTCTCGGCTCGGTGCTTGGCGCCCATCCCTATCCGATGATGATCAGGGATTTCCAATCTGTCATCGGGCGCGAGACCAGGAGGCAGATTCTGGCGGCGGAAGGCAAATTGCCTGATTGCTTGATTGCCTGCGTGGGAGGCGGCAGCAATGCCATGGGGCTCTTCTATGCCTTCATCAAGGACAAAAAGGTGAAGATGATCGGCGTGGAGGCGGGAGGCCTGGGAGTCGCGAGCGGCAAACATGCAGCCCGTTTTGAGGGGGGGAAGCCAGGCGTCTTGCAGGGCACCATGACCTATCTGCTTCAGGACGACGACGGACAAATCAATCTGACCCATTCTGTGTCAGCCGGACTGGATTACGCAGCGGTCGGCCCCGAACACAGTTACTTGCGGGATCAGGGCCGGGCCTCCTATACCTCTGTGACCGACGACGAAGCCATGGCAGCGTTCGATCTGCTGGCGAGGGAAGAGGGGATCATGCCGGCCCTCGAAAGTTCCCATGCCATCGCCCATACGATCAAGGTGGCTCCCACGATGAAGAAAAACCAGATTCTGGTGGTAAATCTATCCGGCCGCGGCGATAAGGATGTCCAACAGGTCGCCAAGATGCGGGGGATCACACTGTGACGACCAGACTGGACCAAACATTTACAGCCCTTAAACAAAAAAGCGAGCAGGCGCTCATTGCCTATGTAATGGCGGGAGACCCCTCGCTGCAAGTAACCGAAGAGCTGGTCGTAGAGCTGGAACTGGCCGGGGCCGATATCATCGAGCTGGGTGTCCCTTTTTCCGATCCCATTGCCGATGGGCCCGTGATTCAACAGGCGGCAGAACGGGCCTTGCGCAGCAAGACCTCGCTGCGAACCATCCTCCCCATGGTCAAACGTCTCAGGGCCAGGACTCAGATCCCCCTGGTCTTGATGGCCTACTACAATAATATTCACGCCTTCGGCCCGGAACGGTTCTGCCATGAAGCGGCCCAGGCCGGTGTCGACGGGCTGATCGTGCCGGACATGCCGCCGGACGAAGCAGGCCCGCTCAAGGGGCCAGCCGCTGCAGCAGGGCTGCAACTGATATTCCTGCTCGCTCCCACGAGCACTGCGGACAGACGGACCTTTGTGGCCCGCCAGTCGCAGGGGTTCCTCTATTACGTCTCCCTTACAGGGATTACCGGCGCGAAACTGCTGGATGTGGCCGATGTCGGGAAGAACGTCGAGAAGATCAGAAAGGTGACGAAGGTTCCGGTCGCAGTCGGGTTCGGGGTTGCGACGCCGGAGGATGCGGCCAATGTTGCAGCCGTTGCCGATGGGGTGATCGTCGGGAGCGCCATCGTGAAAAAGATGGCAGCCTGCCAGCAGAAACAGGAGATGGTGACGCAGGTGGCAGAGTTCGTCCGTTCATTGAAAACCGCTATGAAAACCGCTCCGGCAAAGTCCCGTTAGGCTTCTGGTTCAACCAGCTCATTCCTCGTTCATCGCTCACCATGCATCGTTTCCTGGCGGGCGAACTTTTTCAGTATCCGACTAGACGATCTGGCCGTCCTGCATGTGCACGATACGATCGGCCTGCGCCGACAGCTTATCGTTATGGGTGACGATCACGAAGGTCGTGCCGCGGGCCTTGTTCAGGGCACGCATTATGGCGAAGAGCGCATCGCCCGTGTGACTGTCCAGATTGCCCGTCGGCTCATCAGCCAGCACCAGATCAGGTTTCTGTAAAAGAGCCCGCGCGACTGCCACCCGCTGCTGTTCGCCGCCAGACAATTCTCCAGGCTTGTGATGCAGCCTGGATCCCAGCCCGACTTCCTCCAGCAGCGCGATCGCTTCCGGTTCAATGTCTACCCTCTCTCTCCGTTGGATCAGAGCCGGCATACAGGCATTTTCAAGGGCGGTGAACTCAGGCAGGAGGTGATGAAATTGGAAAACGAATCCGATCCGCCTGTTTCGAAATTCCGCCTGCTCGCCCTCCGACAGTTGGAACATATCCTGCCCGTCGAAGTGGACCGTGCCTTTGGTGGGCCGGTCGAGCGTGCC
Organism: Nitrospiraceae bacterium; assembly: GCA_005800255.1. Next base: position 14,268 of record SYGW01000129.1, read on the forward strand.
GATAATATGGAGCAGGGTGCTCTTGCCAGCCCCGGAGGCTCCGACCACGGCAATTAACTCGCCCCGCTGGATCTGAAGATTGACGCCCTTCAGGACTGTGAGGGGCTGCCCTCCCATCGGGAAGGATTTGTACAGATCGGTGACGGTAATCACGCCAGGGCTCCAGGGTGAAAGGGAGATGTCAGATGTCTTGGCATCATTCGTAGCGGAGCGCTGCCACTGGTTCGAGTTTGGCCGCCTGGAGCGAGGGGTAGACCGTGGCGGCAAAGCTGATCGCAATGGCAGAGCCAGCCACCAACAGGACATCCATCGCTTGGACATGGACGGGAATTCTGGAGATGTAATAGACCGTGGGGTCGAAGGTCCAAAAGGTCTGGATCAGCCAGAGAAAGGCGTAGCCAAGCGGAATGCCGATGGCGGTTCCGGACAGGCCGATGATCAATCCGTTCAGCATGAAGATGCGGCGAATGCTTTGGCGCGTCGCCCCCATGGCCTTGAGGATCGCAATTTCCTTTTGTTTCTCGGTGACGATCATGGTGAGGGTGCTGACGATGTTGAAGGAGGCCACGATCGTGATCAGGACCAAGAGCAGGAACATCATCGTCTTCTCCAGCTTGAGGGCAGAGAAGAGATTGCGGTTCATCTGCATCCAGTCGCGCGCCCCGTAGGCGAAGCCCAGCGACTGCTCCACGGAACGGGCCGTCTCTGCCGCGCGGAAGACATCCGCCACTTTGATCTCAATGCCTGTCACGGTCTGTCCCATATTGAAAAACTTTTGCGCCTCTGCCAGGTCGATATAGGCCAAGGACGAGTCGTACTCGTACATGCCAGATTGAAAGAGGGCGACGACGGCAAAGGTTCTGATCTTCGGCACCATGCCGATCGCGCTGACCGGGCCGGCAGGAGGGGAGACGACATTGATCGTGTCCCCGACAAAGGCGCCGAGCCTCAGCGCCAATTCCTTGCCCAGGATGATGCCGGGTTTTTCTATTTCGATGGGCTGGCCGGTCGGGTCATCTGCCGGAGGCTGTTTGATCTTGACCGGCCGTCCGAGGTCGGCCAATTGTCCTGCCGAGAGATTTTTGGCCAACTCGGTGACCAGGCCCTCTCGCTGCGGATCGATACCACGGAGCACGATGCCCTGCACGCCTGTCTGGGTCGTGAGCATGACCTGTTTGAGCACGAAGGGGGTGGCTGCCACAACGCCTGGCACGGTCTCGATCTGTTTGGTGACAGTCTCGTACTCGCTCATCCCGTCCTTCATCCGGTCTTGCACGATGATATGGGCCGTCGTGCCGAGGATCTTGGCTTGGATATCCTCTTTGAAGCCGGTCATGATCCCGACCGTCCCGATCAAGGCTGCCACGCCGAGTGTGATGCCGGCGATAGAGACCACCGTGTTCAAGGAAATCGTCCGGTTCCTCCGCTTCGCGCGCAGGTAGCGTAAGCCGACGAAGATCTCGTAGGGGAGGGCCACCGTTACTTCTCCGGCCTGAGTTGCGGAAAGAGGACCACGTCCCGGATCGATGCTTGATTGGTAAAGAGCATGATCAGCCGGTCGATGCCGATGCCTTCTCCCGCGGTCGGCGGCATGCCGTACTCCAAGGCGCGCAGGAAATCTTCATCCACCAGATGGGCTTCTTCGTCGCCTGCCGCC
>SYGW01000130.1 GCA_005800255.1 Nitrospiraceae bacterium
GATTTCAGCACCACGTAGAACGCGCGGCTTTCTCGCAGCACGCGGAGCAGGATGGTGTCGCCGCGCCGGACCTTCGAAACCGCATGGCTGAATTCTCCGACCGATCCCACGTCCACGCGGTTCACTTCCTTGATCAGGTCTCCCTCATGCAGCCCTTCCGATTGGGCGAGGCTGCCGGGCTCCACCTTGGCGATGAGCACCCCGCGGTTTTCCCGCAGTTTGAATTTGTCGGCGAGGCTTGCCGTCAGATCCTGCACGTCGAGTCCGAGTTTTACCTCGGTGCGGGTTTGGGGCAGGGAGGTCGTGACGACGTGGTCGTGGCGTTCGATGAGGGCGACGTCCAGCACCAGACGTTGCTGATCGCGGACGATTTCGACTTTTGCCGTGGCTCCGGGGAGCAGGCCTGCCACGACCCGCGACAGCCGGCTGGGCGTGTCGATGACGGTGCCGTCGATGCGGGTGAGGATGTCGCCAGGTTTGATCCCGGCGGCGGCAGCCGGGTCCTTCTCGAAGACCTCGTTGATCAGGACCCCCTCGTTTTCTTTCACGCCGAACTTGCGCGCCAGCTCCATCGTGAGCGGTTGGATGCCGACGCCCAGCCAGCCTCTCGTCACCCGTCCTTGCGCGATCAATTGCTGAATCACATGTTTGGCCATGTTGGAGGGAATGGCAAAGCCGATCCCCTGGGCGAAGTTGATGATCGCGGTATTGATGCCGATGATTTCGCCGCGCAGATTGAAGAGGGGGCCGCCCGAGTTGCCGGGGTTGATGGAGGCGTCCGTCTGAATGAAGTTTTCATAGCGCGAGAGATTGATGTTCTCCCGGCCGATCCCGCTGACCACGCCGAGTGTGACGGTCCGATCGAGTCCGAAGGGGTTCCCCACCGCGAGCACCCATTGGCCGACGCGCACGCCGGACGAATCGCCGAACGTGGCGCTGGAGAGAGGATGAGAGGCGGTCACCTTGAGGACGGCCAAGTCCGTATCCTGATCTTTGCCGACGACCTGCGCGATCAGTTTGGACGTGTCGGAAAAACGGACTTCAATTTCCATCGCTTCGCCGATCACGTGATTGTTGGTGACGATGTATCCGTTGGGATCGATGACGATCCCGGACCCTGAGCCTGAGGCATTGGGGAGTCGATCTTGAGAAAGATCCCGCCCCCGTCCTGGCCCGGAGAGGGGAATGAGATTCACCACGGAGGGTTTGGCCGATTCGGCCAGGTCGGTAATGACGGTTTGAATTTCTTCCAGGAGGCGGAGGCCCGCTGAATCGCCGGACGTGAACGCGACCGGCTTAGCGGCAGGCGCGGCCCACGTTGTCTGGGGCCCCTGGCAAGCCAGGAGTCCGAGGCAGATAAGGATGTGCCAGGTACGCATGATCCAGTTCCTCCTCTGGAAATTGTACCTCAAGCAGAGGGGGCTCGTCATGCGAGGCCGCAGCGAGTTTTTCATCGGTCTGTCAGTCTGGTTTGCTGTGCCGTGTTTGGGTGAACCTTGGGGCCACCAGCGCAAGATCTGCTTGAGGCCCGATCATCACCGCTACATCGCCGGTCCGGAGCGCCAGGGCCTCTTCGGGCGGCACGAGAAATGGCCCCCGAATGACGGTCACAGGACGGATCGACGCAGGCATCCCCATCTCCGCAAGAGTCTTTCCGATGACGGATGAGCCCTGGACGACCGGGAACCGTTCCAAAGCCGCGGCGCGAAGTCTCAAATCCTGTTGCAGCGTCAGGAGCTCATGGTGGACCGTTTCCAGCCGGAGCTCGCGGATCTGACTGTCCACGGTTGCCAGCAGACGTTTGAGCTGTTGAATGCGCTGGCCTGCCTGGCCGATGAGTTGCTCCAATTGATCGGGCGGCACATGGGACGTGGAGCTGAAGGGAATGCGGCAGGAAGCGAGCGCCGCAATTTGGCGGCCGAGTTCACTGTGGACCTGCTCGATCTGGTTCAGCAACTGGGCCGCCTGGCTATGGAGGCGCAGCACCTGCACCTTGCGATTGACTCGCTCCGCGATGGCCAGCATGGTTTCATGGATGGCGCTGCTGGTCATCGACAGCTCATGTTGGATGCGAGTCAGCAATTCAAGGGACATAAATGCTAAATCTATTACGTCCGATAAGAATGATTATGTCAACTAATTGATCGATCGCCAGGCGTTGCTTCTGCACCTTTACTCTTCTGCCCCCTGTTGGTCAATAGCCAATCGAGCGATTGGAGCAGGAAACCGGCAGGCTTCGTCCCGAGTTGATCATCCTCCCGCAAAGAGGTACTGTCCGGGACCGCAACGCGCAGGTGATACATTTTTTAGCTGAACCGGAGGATCCTCCCGTGGCCAACCATTCGCTTGCCGGTCAGCCGGCGCCGCCGTCGATGCTGGTCAATATTATTCCTTGTCTGATCACGGCCTACTACACCGAGAAGCCGGACGCGAACCTGCGCGAGCAGCGCGTGACCTTTGGCACCTCCGGCCATCGCGGCGCAGCCTTCAAGCGCAGCTTTAACGAAGTGCACATTGTCGCCGTCGCCCAGGCGATCTACGAATATCGCAAGCGAGAGAACATCACCGGCCCCCTCTATCTGGGGATGGACACCCACGCCCTCTCTGAGCCGGCCTTTGCCA
>SYGW01000131.1 GCA_005800255.1 Nitrospiraceae bacterium
GCCAGTTCCCGCACCCGCTGCACCATCCGGTCCTTCAACACGCCATGCAGGTTGACGGACTCCATCTTTTCCACGACCTGGTCGCGAATCGTATCGATCTGCTTCTTGATCTTCTTCTGTTTCGCGGGATCGCTGTTGGCATGCCCCGCCACTTCATACAGGCTCTTGAGCGAGGTCGAGATTTTCCTGACGAAGTTCAACCCTTCGAGCGTCTTGGCCCGCAGCTCTTCATAGTCCCGCTGGATCTGTTCTTCCTCGAACCCTTCTTCGGTCTCGACGATCGGCACGATTTCACGCACATCGATCGTCCCGTTTTTGAGCTGATCACGCAGGGCGAGGACGAACTCAATCGTCATCGGCATCCCGTAGATGACCGCGGAAATGTCCCTCCTTCCCTCTTCGATGCGCTTCGCGATCTCGATTTCCCCCTCGCGGCTCAACAGCGCCACGCCCCCCATCTCTTTAAGATACAGGCGAACGGGGTCATCGGTCCGGCTGAGCGCCCCGGGAGTTAAATCGATTTCCTTCTCTTCTTTTTCTTCCTTCTCGTTCTCATCTCCGACGCCGGAATCGGATCCTTCGGCGTCCTCGCTCAACTCTTCGGCATCCCGGGCCTTTTTGATCCGCTCCCCCTCGGGCGCATCGACGATCTCGATGTCCATTTCGCCGAACATCGTCATGATGCTGCCGAACTGTTCGGACGACACCACCGCCGCGGGCAAGGTGCTATTCAACTCGTCATAAGTCAAAAAGCCCTTCTCTTTGCCGATCGCAATCAGCTTCTTGACTTCGCCGAGCAACTCTTGTTTCGCCATGACTACTCCTTCACTAAAGACAACATCCCGGCAACAGGCCGACAGGCCTTTTGCTTTCGCAATTCATTCACTTGTGCGTTCAACACCCGCGCATCCTCCACCCGGCCTTCCCGTTCGGCGGCCTTGAGTTGCGCGATCAAATCCCGAAAGAGGGCCTCGGCCCGCTTCCGCTCCAATGTTTCCAAACAGCCGGAGATGTGCGCCGGCACGTCGTCGAAATGGTCTTCCCGCATGGATAGCTCGGTCGCCAGCGAGCCGCAATCCGGATGATCGACCACCGCATCCAACAGCAGCCTGAGTCCGACTCGGCCATCGTGATTCAAATGGGTCAAGGCCGCGTCGACGAGAATCCGGCAGGCCGGAACCGAGAAGGCCGCGGGCTTCAATCGCTGCACATCGGCGGGCGCCAGATGCCCGTGCAGCAGCAAATACACCAGATCCCGCTCTTCGTTCGCGCCCTTGAACATCGCCGGGGTCACGCCGGCCGATGGCGCAGCCACTTGGCGCCGCCCCTCGGACTGCACCAACGCCGGATACCGCTCGATCAATCGCTGCTGGCTAATCCCCAGCCGTTCGGCCACCACCCGGATCCGCTCTTCCCGTTCGATCGGATGCTCACTCTTTTGCAGAATCCGCAACACATCGTCCACGCTGCGGATACGGCCTTCGATCGTACTGGACTCCGCCGTGCTCAAACTATGATCGAGGGAAAAATCCAATAGGCTCGGCGCCTGCTCTTCCAGCCGCGCAAAGGCCTCCGGCCCTTCCTTCCGCACGTAGGTATCGGGATCCTCGCCCGCCGGCAACGTAACCACTTTCACGCCAAGCCCGCTGTTCACGAACAGATCGAGCCCTCGCAATGCGGCACGAACCCCGGCTGGATCCGGATCGAACAAGAGCACGACCTTCGAGGCAAACCGCCTCAACACCTGAATATGCTCCGCCGTCAGCGCGGTCCCCAGCGTCGCAACCGTATGGGTCAATCCTGCCTGATGCAGGGCGACCGCATCGAAATACCCTTCCACCACGATCACGGTCTTCAACCGGGCGACGGCTTCACGCGCCAGATCCAACGCATAGAGCGTCTGCCCCTTCTTGAACAGGGGAGTGTCCGGCGAATTCAGGTACTTCGGATTCCCCTCGCCAAGGATGCGCCCGCCGAAACCGACAACCCGCTTGCGTAAGTCCGTAATGGGAAACATCACGCGGGAGCGAAAACGGTCGTAGGACCCGAACGCTTGCTCCCGCGCAATCGTCAATCCCGCCACGGCTAAATCATCCGGCGAAAAACCCTGTCGGCTCAGCGCCCTGACGAGCCCGTCCCACTCAGCCGGCGCACAACCGATTTCAAACCGTTCAATCGTCCCGGCCTGGATGCCCCGGCTGGCCAAATAGTCCCGCGCCGTCGCACCGGTCGCGACATCCCGCAAATTCTGCTGAAACCAGGCTGTCACCGCACGATTAAGGGGCTCCAGGCGGCTCGCCTGCGCCGCCTGAGGCCCGGCGCTGAGCCCGCTCTCCGGCACATCGATGCCGAGTTTCTGTCCGAGCTCACGAACCGTCTCAGGAAAATTCGCGCCGGTAATCCGCATCAAAAACGTAAACACGTTGCCGCCCGCACCGCAGCCGAAACAATGAAAAATCTGGCGAGAAGGACTGACGGTAAAGGAGGGAGACTTTTCCTGATGGAAGGGACAAAGACCTTTCAGGTTCTGGCCAGCCCTGGTCAGACTCACATGGTGTCCGACCACCTCGGCAATATCGGCCCGATCTCTGACCTGATTGATCACATTTTCAGAAATCAAACCTCGGCCCACGGGAGTCGCGGCTCCTATTCCCCCACCTGCACCGGCGAGGACTGTAAACGTAAGTGGTCGAAAAATTGAACGTTCATGGTAACAGACGGGGAAGAAACCTGTCAATGTGGTGAAACTACGTTAGCCGGGAGGCCAGGCGAGATGGCGTCCGCCCAAGACATGAAGATGCAGATGAAACACGCTTTGGCCTCCATGAGATCCGGTGTTGACGACGACACGGTACCCAGACTCGGCAATCTCCTTCAATTTCGCGATCTTACTGCCAACCAGCAGCAGCCGTCCGAGCAGCTCAGCATCAGAATTGTGCAGCTCAGCCATCGAAACCACATGTTTCCTGGGAATGACCAGCATATGGATCGGCGCCTGAGGATTGATATCGTCGAATGCGACCACCAGATCGTCCTCATAGACGAGGGGTGCCGGAATAGTCCTCGCGACGATTTTGCAAAAGAGACAGTCGCTCACGGGGCAGTTTCTTTTCTCAATCCGGACTTTCCGAACCGAGTCGCCAGCTCCTGATAAATTTCTTGCGGCGTGATGCCATGATATCCCAACGCCACCAGGGTATGAAACAGGAGATCCGCCGTTTCGTAGACGATCTCCTCCTTCTTTCCGCCCTTTCCGGCAATCGCCACCTCTCCTGCTTCCTCGACCACCTTTTTCAAAATGCGATCGCCTCCGCCGTCCAGCAACTTGGAGGTGTAGGACTCGCTCGACGGCTGGCGTTTCCGCTCCTGGATCATCTGATAGAGGCGCTCAAGAATCCCTCCCCAGGACTCGGAGGTTTTCGTCTCGGGTGAATCTAAACGGGCAAAGAAACAGGACCGCTCTCCCGTATGGCAGGTCGGACCGACCGGCTCGACCTTCACGAGAAGGGCATCGCCGTCACAATCGAAAAACAGGTCCTTGAGCTGCAGCTTATGGCCGGAAGTCTCGCCCTTCTCCCACAACGCCTTGCGCGATCGGCTCCAGAAATGCACCGACCTGGTCTCAAGGGTCTTCTGCAAGGCTTCCTGGTTCATGAAGGCAACCATCAGCACCGTGCCGTCCCGCCAATCCTGCACGACAGCCGGAATCAACCCTTGCCCATCGAACTTTAGTTTCCCTATATCCATTATCGAACCGCCACTCCCTTCTGATGAAGATAGGCTTTCGCCTCCGGAATCGTGTGAGTCCGGAAGTGGAAAATCGACGCAGCCAGAACCGCATCCGCCTTGCCCCTGGCGAATCCGTCATAGAGGTGGTCCAAATTCCCCACGCCGCCCGACGCAATCACTGGAATCGACACGGCTTCAGACACGGCAGCCGTCAACGCAAGGTCGTAGCCCTGCTGTTGCCCGTCTTGATCCATGCTCGTGAGCAAAATCTCGCCTGCTCCATACTGGGCCATCTGCTTCGCCCATTCGACGACATCCAAACCTGTCGCCTTGCGGCCTCCGTGGGTGAAGACTTCCCACCCGGTTGCCGGAGCAGGGCAATGCTTGGCATCGATCGCCACGACGATACATTGCGTCCCGAATCGCTCCGCCGCTTCCTTCACAAATTCAGGCCGCTGAACCGCCGCCGTATTGATGCTCACCTTATCGGCTCCCGCGCTCAACAGAGCCCTGATGTCCTCCAGCGTCCGCACGCCCCCTCCAACGGTCAGAGGCATAAACACCCGCGCCGCCGTCTGCTCCACCACATCCAGAATGGTCTTGCGATTTTCATGGGAAGCCGTGATATCCAGGAAACAGAGTTCATCGGCGCCTTCGCGGTCGTAGGCCGTGGCGACTTCGACCGGATCTCCTGCATCGCGCAAATTCACGAAACTCACACCCTTAACGACGCGGCCGTCTTTGACGTCGAGACAGGGAATAATGCGCTTGGTCAACATGGAATTCTTTCCGCCAGGCCCTTACTGAGGGCCGAGGGCCGCGACTGCGGCCCGATAATCTAATTTCCCGTCGTAAAGGGCCTTCCCGACAATCGCGCCTTCGACCCTCGAGCCGAGCGCCTGCACGGCCAGCAAATCTTCGACGCGAGAAATCCCGCCGGAAGCGATCACGGGAAAGGACGACAATGCGACCATCTCCCGCAAGGCCGCCAGATTCGGCCCGCCCAACATGCCATCGCAAGCGATATCCGTATAGATCACGGCGCCCAAGGCATGGCCTGCCAGCTCCTTGAGCAGATCGGTCGCCCTGGTCTCCGAGACTGAGGTCCAGCCTTTGACCGCCACCTTCCCGTCCCTCGCATCCAATCCCAAGAGAATCTGACGGGGAAACTCCAGACAGGCCTTCTCCAGAAACGACCGATCGGTCAAGGCAGCAGTGCCAAGCACCACCCGGCTCACGCCTGCGCCGAGATAACGGCGCACCGTTTCGATCGACCGGATTCCTCCCCCCACCTGCACCTTCACGCTCACGGTGCGGATGATCGCTTCGATCTGGGGAAGATTGCACGGCTCACCCTCCACGGCCCCGTTCAAATCCACCACGTGAATCAACGTCGCGCCGCCCTGCTGCCATTGCCGCGCCATAGCTGGCACGTCGTCGGAATAGACCGTTTCGGCCGCCATATCGCCCTGACGCAACCGCACACAGCGGCCGTCTTTTAAATCAATCGCGGGAATCACGAGCATAGAAAAAACCGTCCCTGTTAACGTTCCCCTGCCGTGCCAAACGGAAACTCGAGGAGCATATGATCAACCCCGTAGCCCGCCAGCTCCTCCGCTGTCACGAACATGCCCCAGCGCTCAAGAAATCCCAGCATGTCTTCAATCATCGGCCTCTGCCGCTCGTAGTAATTCCCTTCCCAGAGCACTTGCCCGTCTGCCGCCACCAGCCTAGCTTCAAACCCCACCGTGGCAGGGGGATTGGCGCCAAAACGACTCCCGACTCGCTCCTGATACACCAGCACTTGGCCGATCAGCGCAGCATCCACCTTGAGCTGCTTCGCCACCGTCACGGCCTGCGCCGGACCAGCGGGAGGTGGCGCCGCCTGGGTCGCCAAAACTTTCGCCGCCTCGCTCGGTAACAACACCGTTACACCCTGCCGGGACTTCAACCGGCTCCAGAGCAATTGTGTGACGGTGCCCCCAGCACCAACCGGCACGGTGACAGTTTGCCGGCCAAGCTGTTCAGCCTGCGATGGCACCGCCAGCGCCATATCGGATCGCCGTGCGCCCGACGGCGCCAAAAAAGCCTGTTCGCCGACATCCCTCACCTGCGGCGTCGTCAGCGTCGTGAACGGGACCAGGGCAATGGTGCGCACCTGATAGCGCGGCAATTCCGCAGACGACTTCGAGGTCACCTTGGACCCGCTACAGCCGGCCGTTGCCAACAGAGCC
>SYGW01000132.1 GCA_005800255.1 Nitrospiraceae bacterium
CCGTTCCGCCACCATCACGATCCCGCCTGTGCCGTTGATGGTCCCGCCGGTCACAGGATCTCCAATAGTTTTCTCGACCGGAATCGATTCCCCCGTGATCATGGATTCATCCACGGACGTCGAACCTTCCTGGACCATCCCATCGACCGGCACTCGTTCTCCCGGCCTGACGCGCAGTCGATAGCCCACCTGGATCTGTTCGAGCGGCACGTCTTCTTCCTGCCCGTCCGGTTTGATGAGCCTGGCGCTCTTTGGCGCAAGCCGGAGCAGGGCGCGAATCGCGGAACTCGTCTGGCTCCTGGCCTTCAGCTCAAGCACCTGGCCGAGCAGGACCAGCACGGTGATAATGGCCGCCGCCTCGAAATAGACCGCAATCGACCCGTCATGCAGCCGGAAGGAAGCGGGAAGCAGCCTCGGCGCCACCGTGGCCACCGTGCTGTAGCCATAGGCAGCGCCTGTTCCAATGGCAATGAGCGTGAACATGTTGGGAGCCCGGCTCACCACCGAGATCCAGCCTCGCTGAAAGAACGGCCAGCCGCCCCAGAGCACCACCGGCGTTGCCAATAGCCATTGCACCCAGTTCTTCGCGAAGCCAGTGAAGGCCTGTGGCAGCGACAGGCCAGGAATCATCTCGGCCATGGCTAAAAGCATAACTGTGAGGGCAGGCCCGAGACAGATCCAGAACCGCCGGCTCATCTCTTCAAGCTCGGGATTCCGCTCTTCTTCGAGCGAGACGGCTTTGGGCTCCAGCGCCATCCCGCAAATCCGGCAGGCCCCCGGTTTGGTCTCAAGCACTTCCGAGTCCATGGGACAGATGTACTCGACCGCTCCACCGATCGGGACCGGCATCGCACGAGGCACGCGCTGCCCTGCAGGGGTCAGGTGATAGATCGGGTCTGCCCGAAACTTGGCGAGGCAACTCGTGGCACAGAAGTAGTAGGTCCTCCCCTGACACTCAGAGGAGCCGGCAGCCGTGGACGGCTGTACCGTCATCCCGCAGACGGGATCGATAGCTCCTGTCAGGGCCGGGGCCGGCTGCATCATCGGAAGGGGTTTTCTGGTGGTCGGCTTCGCCGCGCTGACCGGCCGTGGCTGTAACGCCAACTCTGGATCGGCCTTGAATCGTTCCAGGCAGGACAGGCCGCAAAAATAATAGCGTTGACCGTGATGGTCGTGATGTCCGGCGGCTCTGGCCGGATCGACCGTCATCCCGCAGATTGGATCAAGCGCCATAACAACACCGTAAAACGTGAGACATCAAACGTGAAACGTCAGGAGTGACGAGCGAACAGGGCCGAGACACTGTTCACTTTTTTTTATCTGCATCCAGAATGCTCTGGATGATCAACCTGATATTCTCCGGATCGATCGTCTCCGTCTTAATATTTCCATCGAGGAGCACGGTCGGGGTCTGCTGCACCTTGATGCGCTCGCCCCACTTGCGTCCGTCCTCGAATAACTTAGCCGGCTTCCCGCTGGCCATTCCCTCTTCAAAGGCTTTCGGATCGAGCCCGACTTCCTTAATCAAGACTTCCCGCAACGAGCGATCCAGCACACCGGTGATCTTGTCTTTATGAATGGTGCGAAAGAGGACCGCTTTCATTTCCTTCCCCTTGCCCATCATCTTCGCCTGCTCATACATGTCGAACGGGGTCGGCAACTTCCCATGAATCACCGGGAACCCCACCATCGTCGACTCAAGCTTGTCCCCAAACTCTTTCTCCAGCAGGGCCAGACCTTCCCCGTCGAACCGGTGACAATGGGGGCAGTAGAAGTCGGCGAACTCGATCAACTTCACCTTGCCAGGCGTATGGGTAGACACTTCGCCCTGCAGGATTTCGAACTTACCCTTCAACTCAGGGGATGCGGCTGCCGCAACTGTGCCCCACATAACCACGACACATACCATCGCCCATACTGCCGAGGCCCATTGCGCACCTTGTCTGTTCACCATACGCGACTCCTTTCCTGAATCAACATGCTCATTCATGATAGCCAATGTGCCGAGAAAATACTCTCTGCTGTATCGATGTACGCCCGCCAGAAATAACAACGCCTCGGGCACCGACCAGGCTCCGAGGCGATCACGCTGTCGTCCATGATCACTGCGACCATCAGCCCGTCACAACATCGAACGGATCATCGACTCCCCAACCCGATGATGCGTTCCACGCGATCGTCGCGCCCGCCGAGGTTCCGGTACTTATGATATTGCGCCAGCGCTTTCGCCAAGTCTTTCCGATGCAACTCATAGAAGACCCCCAAGTTGTAATGGGCCTCCGCATAGTCCGGCTTCAACTCGACGGCTCGCTCGTAGGACTGTTCCGCCTCTTCAAGTCTGTTCAGCCCGGTATAGATCACGCCTAAGTTCATGTGGACTTCGGCATACTCGGGACGATACCGCAAGACCTCCAGAAATTCCCGCTCCGCATCGGCCGGCTTGCCTTGGCTCCGCAGGATGAATCCCAGATTATAGTGGGCATCGACCAGATCCGGCTTGGCCACGACGGCTTGTTTATAGGCATAGGCTGCTTCCAGCAAATCGTTCCCCCGCTCCGCTAATCGCCCAACGTGATACCAGGCATCGGCATGTTTGGGATTCGCCTTCGTCAGCCGCCCCAGCAAGTCGTGAGCCGCCTTGTTCTCCCCCTGGCCCTCATACAACATCGCCAGCCCGAAGAGCACGTCGGGATGGGCGGGACGAAACGCCAGCAGACTCTGATAGGTTTTTACCGCGGCCGCCACATCACGACGGCCCTCATAGAGCTTCGCCAAATCCACATAGGAGTCGTCATGCCTGGGGTCTACCTCGATGGCCCGCTTTAGCGTCTGCTCCGCCTCCGCAGACTTCCCCTGCGCCAAATACACTTCCGCCAGATCGTTCAACGCTTCGGGATAGGCGGGCCTCAGCTTGAGCGCATACAACAACGCGTCGGTGGCCTCGTGCGGTTTTTTCTTACCGTGAAAATACACCCGCCCGAGGAGGTGGTAGGCCTCGGCAGAGGAGGGATTGAGCTCCGTGGCCTTATTCAACAGGGCAATCGCGCCATCGGCATCGCCGGACTTGAATAGCTCAGCGGCCCGTTCGACCGGACGTTTACTGGAACCGCTAGGAGGAGAAGCGTGAACCGGACCGACGATGGGATAACCCCAAACACATATTCCAAAAACGATGAGGAGGCGGTATCGTGCAAAAGAAATCAACGTCGCGCTCCTGGCAAATCGGGCAGACCATTCAACTATACGGTGGACCACCCGCGAAATCAACGAGCGGAACGCGGAACGGGCTGGCGCTAGGCTTTCCCGCCCTGCTGGAAATACTTCGCCACGCCGAACGTATAGCTCGTCCGACAAGAACGAAGAAAACCGGCGGAAACGCACGAGAACGCGTTTCCGAGCTCTCCGCGTTGTCACTTCTATGCGCGACAGCCTGCCGCCTATCTATTGACGCCTGCTCACGGATGCTACAAGTCTCACGATGGGACGAGCTGTCGTGATCTCTGAGGTCGGTGGAAATCTTGATCGCGAATCCGTCGAGTCTCCAAGCGAGAATGATCGTGATCACATGCGAAGGACCTCCAGGCTGACCTGTCGGAAGCCGAGCCCACGAACAGAGCGAGGTCGCATGAGTCGCCGCGTTGTGATGGGCATGCTGCGCCGCATGGGCGGCCAGCTGCGGATACACCGCAGCGCTCAGCAGGACGAGCCATGCTGCCAATACCCCGACGGCCAGTCGTTGAGTCACAGTCTTCATCAGTAGTTACCGGAGCGACGCGGCTTTCACCGGCTCCTGCTTCTGGATTCGCGCGACGACGTCGCAGATCATCTGTTCGGTCAGCAATCCGCCCTTGATATATTCCTGCACCCGGCCCTGCTGATCGATAAACACACTGACGGGCAAGCCGAACACCCCGAACTGGTTGGCGACTTTATTGTCGCGATCCATGAGGACCGGAAACGTATGGCCATTCTGCTTGACGTGCTCGCACACTTTCGCCTCATCTTCCAGCTCATTGATCGCAAGCACCACGAACCCTTTGTCGCGAAGCTTGTCGAGGCTGGCTTGCATGGCCGGCATTTCAGTCGTGCAGGGCTTGCACCAGCTGGCCCAGAAGTTCAACAACACGATCTTGCCGCGATACTGACTGAGGCGCTGGACGCTGCCCTCCAAATCGGTCAGGCGAAAATCTTCCGCCTGCACTCCGACCGCCGGGACCCGCGATCCCATGCCCCAGGCCGCCCCACTCGCAAGCGCGACCACCGCCACTGCGAGAACGAGGCTCTGCAGGATATGGCTTCGACTGCTGAGGAAAACATTCATAATCAGCCCCTCTGTCAAACGATACAAAAACCCCAGACGTTCAACTCTCCCGTATAGCCTGTACCGGCTGTGCCATTTTCTTATGGCAAGGCGCACAGACGGAAGTCGAATCGGTTTGAAGTTAGCAAACCGGAGGCCCGCAGGTGGCGAGAGGGCAGGAGAAGACTGTCGGAGCCTGATCGGCGGATGTGAGCTCGACAAATTCGTGGGGAATCACTTCCAGCGGAACAAAAACGGCAGCCGCTTCACCAGCTTGTCCGGCTGCGCACATCCAGGAGCAGAGCACGGTGCCATGCGTCGCAGCCTGATGATGGGCATGGTGCCCGGCATGTTCGACCGACTGAGCCTGCGCCAATCCGCCGACGGACAGGACGCAGAACACCAGGAGGATCAAGACAAATTTGAGAGCGGTGTGGTTCATGAGTATTCGACTGACTATGATTCGACCGAATGCTAATGGACTGCCCCTGACCTGCCAAGCCAAAGACCCGACGCAGAGCCCGGCGCTTATTATAGGATTCACGGAAAAAATCCTGTATACTGCGAGGATTCATTTCTAGAGCACCGGCGGCCGTTCCAAACGAGAACACTATGGTTACGCAATTACTCAATCTAATCTTCGGCAGCAAAAACGACCGTGAAATTAATGCTATCCGCCCGATTGTGGAGCGAATCAATGGCCTGGAATCCAGCCTGACTCCCCTCTCCGATCAGGCCCTCGCGAACAAGACCCAGGAGTTCAAGCAACGGCTTGCAGCCGGCGAAACGCTGGACGATATCCTCCCGGAGGCCTTCGCGGTCTGCCGTGAGATGTCCCGCCGCAAGCTGAACATGCGCCATTTCGACGTACAGCTGATCGGCGGCATCATCCTGCACCGGGGCCGTATCTCCGAAATGAAGACCGGCGAAGGGAAAACCCTGGTGGCCACGC
>SYGW01000133.1 GCA_005800255.1 Nitrospiraceae bacterium
AACAGAAGCCACCGCCGGCCATCCTTGTACAAAAACCAGAGGGTGAAGAGAATGATGGAAAAATTGCTGACCAGAAGAAAGGCGTTCTTCAGCAGACTACTCAATTGGTCGACCAAAAATCCTGAGACGGTTTGCGCACTCGACCGGACCAATTCCTCCAGCGCGTCAGGATTCAGGAGATAGCGCCCGATCGCATCCTGCAGCAAGCCTCCGACCACCGGCACCGTCGAGAGCTGCGCCGGCAGACGTGAAATGCCTCCGGCATCGATCCAGGCCCGCACCGCTAGCTCTGCGCCGACGGCGTCTTGCACCAGCAGCACCGCCAGCAGCAGCACCGGCGCAACCACCAGCACCAAGACCCCCAAGGTCAGGCACGAGGCGGAGACTGCGTCGCGCCCCCCCAAGCAGGCGGTCAACCGCAGATGCACCGGATAGGTCATGTGCGCGAGGATCACCGCCCAGAGCATCGGAAAGAGAAAGGGCTGGAACATCAACGCGATCTGGTAGAGGAGCAACAGGAAGAGAGCGAAAAATACGGCGGTGAAAAGCTGCGGCTTGGTCATAGGTTCGGCGGAACAGCAAAAGTCGACAGGTCTATCGGTACCCTTCGCCGTGGGAATCTTTATTGTCCAGCACCACGACCTGCTTCGCCCTATGCGCGGACAGATCACGGACGCCGCCCGGCAACTTCGGCAACTCCTCAGACCAGGAGGTCACTCCCATGTCCGTCATGCCTTGGAGCTTGGCGCCTATTTCCATCATGAGCGCCGGCGTATGAACTTCCCCGATCAGCGTTGCCGTCTTCATCAACTGCACGGACTCCGTCGCCAGCACCTTCGCCTTGATGCACCCGCTGCTGATCAGCGTGCCGGCGATAATCGTGCCCTGCACCAGCCCATCCTCGCCGACAATGACCTGTCCCTTCGTCTCAATATCGCCGTCGAGACGGCCATCGATCCGCACCGTTCCCTCGACATGGATCTCGCCCTTTAAGATGACCCCTTTGGCCAACAGGGTAATGTTGTCTTCTCCGGAAAAATCCCTCTTCTTCATGCGTCACTCCCCCTTCACACCTGAATCGTTACCATCAAGCTTACACCATTCGGATAAGCGAGGCCTAGAATAATCCAAAAGTATGCCGGAGCCGCTCCCATAGTCCCCCTCCATGCACCTGCAATAGATGGTGGGCTCTGGCCCATCAATAAAGACCTCTGGCGCCTGTTCAAGACATGAAACGTCGCCAGCTGCTGCGTGATCGTGCTACCGCCCTGCACCACTCCGCCCTTCGCAGCATTGATCCAGAGCGCCAGCCAGACGGCAACCGGATCGATACAGAAATGGAAAAACCGGCTACTTTTGATGATCATAACCACCTCAGCGCTCTGCTAGGGAATCTGCGCCAAGGGAATCCAACCCCCGCACTTGGCGCGACTCGCCCCGGACGCCGCTAAGCAGCTCCAGATAAATAAGCGACGTGCTATCCAGCGTGGACAGGACTGCCGTCACACGCCCCTGCTCCAACGACAACCGCACCATCGTCGCCCCGACCTAATTCTCAGGCTGTTCATGGAAATGGATTGTGAGGGCCTAACGGTTAGCTGATAGCCGCTGGGAAACTGCACCGACCCTGTCACCTACCGATAGCCTAGCCATTGCAACCGCCCCAGCAGGCAGCTATGCGTCAGGGGAATATCCGGCTTTAAAAGAAAGGGGCCACTGTAAAGACGCAGCGGTGGATGAGCATCGCTCTTGGGCAGTTCAAAAAAGGTGCGAGATAGATGCCGAGGAGAAGGGCGACAATATCGCAGCGAGGCCTCCCACGGCTAAGCTAGCAAAGGTCACCTACCGCACAAGTTTTTTCAGCCATGCACTCCGATCTTCTGAGGCAGCAGCGAACCGGCCGCCATCCCCACAGCAGCCGCGAGAAGCCCGACCAGTTGCGGAGGCCAGATCGAATCGGACGGGCCGAATAGTTCCAGCCCCAGCCAGACCGTCAGGCCTGCCGCAAGGGCGCACAACGCTCCCTGCGTCGTCGCGCGGGACCAGAAAAGCCCGGCGCAGAGAGGCACGAAAGCCGCCACCAACGTCACTTTATAAGTGTTCACCACGAGTTGATAGATGCTGGCGCTGGAACTCAGCGCGATGATGAGGACCAAGGAGGCAAAGGCCACCACCACCAGCCGCATGACCCTCAGCAGTTCCCCATCGCTGAGCCGGGGCAGCAGTCCCTTGATGACATTCTCGCTCAACATCACAGAAGGCGCCAATAATGTCGCGCTCGCGCAGCTCATCACCGCCGAAAGGACCGCCCCAAAAAACACGATCTGCGCAACGACTGGCGTATGGCGCAGGATCAGGGTCGGCAGCACCAGCTGAGAATCCTCGGCCAAAAGACTCGTGAACGTCGCCGGATCGACCAGCGTGGCCGCGTAAGCCAGAAACATCGGCACGAAACAAAAGCAAAAATAGAGCACCCCGCCCAGGATCGAGCCCCGCACCGCCGTTCGCTCATCCTTTGCCGAGGTGATGCGCTGAAACACGTCCTGTTGGGGAATCGATCCGAGCATCATCGTGATCCAGGCGCCGAGAAAGGGAATCCAGGCGGCAGCCGTGGCGTTGGGGAAGAACTCCAGCTTGCCTGCCTGAGCCGCATGGCTGATCACCGCCTCCACCCCTCCGGCCAATCCACTCACGACCGACGTAATATAGAGCAGGCCTCCCATGATCACGGAGATTTGCACGAAGTCCAGAATGGCGACGGAGAACATACCGCCGAAGGTCGTATAGGTCAGGACGATCAGTGCCCCGATCACCATCCCGACTGGCTGACTCACGGCCCCCGCCGTCACCACGTTCAGAACCAAGCCCAGCACCTTGAACTGCGCCGCCACCCAGCCGAGATACGAGGCCACGATACAGAGGGCGCAGAGCACCTCGACCGTGCGGCTGTATTTCTGTCGATAGAAGTCGCCGACGGTCAGGAGGTTCATCCGGTAGAAGCGTGGGGCAAAGAACAGCCCGGCTAAAATCAGGCAGAGGCTCGACCCGAAGGGATCGGCCACCACGCCACGCAATCCGTCTTTCACAAAGGTCGCAGAGATTCCAAGCACCGCCTCTGCCCCGAACCAGGTCGCAAAGACCGTGGCGATCACGACCGGCAAGGGCAAGCTCCGGCCTGCCAGCGAAAAGTCCTTCGTGTTATGGACCCGTCTGGCGGCAGCCAGACCGATCCCCACAGACAGGAGCAGATAGAGAATGACGAACCCAAGAATCATGCGATGGCCCAGATAGAAGTGTGGCCGGATTCTAGCGAGGCGGCGGCAGTGGCGCAACGTCCCGGCAGGTTACGGAAAAACTATTGTACCGCGCGGTAACATCGCGCTACCCTGCAACACTCCAGGGCTTGCGATATCAGGTCCATCGCCGTCACACATAAAGAAAGGACAGCTCATGCGCTTCGTTGCCTCCTGTTTAGTTGCCGTGCTCAGCCTGGGAACCTCTGCGGCCTTCGCCGCCGCCCCAGAGCCCGCCAACGATGAACAAAAAACCCTCTATGCCTTAGGTCTCGCCATCAGCCAATCGCTCGGCGTCTTCAACCTGAACGAGTCCGAACTGGATCTCGTGAAGGCCGGCATCACCGACGGCGTCTTCAAGAAGACCCCGAAAGTCGAGCTCCAGACCTTCGGCCCGAAGATTCAGACCCTGCAGCAGGCCCGCGCCTCCGTCGTCGCGGACGCGGAGAAGAAAGCGGGAGCCGCCTTCCTCGCGAAAGCCGCCGCAGAGCATAGCGCCAAGAAAACCGAATCCGGCGCGATCCTCACGATGATCAAAGAAGGCAAAGGCACAACCCCGAAAGCCACGGATACGGTCAAGGTGCATTACCACGGGACCCTGACCGACGGGACCGTGTTCGATAGTTCCGTCAAGCGCGGCGAACCGGCCACGTTCGGCCTGAACCAAGTGATCAAGTGCTGGACCGAAGGGGTGCAGCTGATGAAGGTCGGCAGCAAGGGCAAGCTGACCTGCCCCTCGAACCTGGCCTATGGGGACAAGGGCGCGCCCCCGACGATCAAGCCCGGCTCGACCCTGGTGTTCGAAGTCGAACTCCTCGAAATCGTCGCAGCCAAGTAGTTCGATCCGATAGTCTTCACGAGGCCGGGCGGGACAACCTCCCGCCTGGCCTCCTGTTTTCACTGCACACATCCATCCGTATCCCCCTTCCTTATTTCAATGACCAAGCAGGGGCATGAGGAGCTTTCGACTGCGGCCGTCGAGTAAGGCCCTTCTGAGGGCGCGCGCTCCGGGAGCAAAGAAAACTCCTCATGCCCCCGCACCCCGCCCCCTTGTAGTTCCGCCCTTTACCCCGTACACTGGCATCTTCGCGATCCAGCCTGGCCTGAATAGTCCTGCCCGATCGTTTACTAGCAGATTCGGTTAACTTATCCATTCGGACACTAGAGCTATGCCGCCTACAATTCTCTTGAGCTGCGAGTCCATCACCAAATCCTACGGCGTGAAACCGTTATTTTCCGATCTATCGGTCGCGTTAGCCGAGGGCGACCATGTCGGGCTGGTGGGACCCAACGGCTCCGGCAAGTCCACCTTGCTGAAGATCATGGCAGGGCTCGAAGAACCGGATGAGGGCACCAGATCGATGCGCCGCCAGCTCCGCGTTGGCTATGTGCCGCAGGAACCGTTATTCGGCGGGGCCCATACGATTGAAGAAGTCCTTGCGCAGGTCCTCATCGACGAAGGCCTGGACCCCCATGAACATAGCGACCGCACCGCCACAGCCCTCAGTCTGGGCGAATTCCCCGCGGCAGACCAGTCCACCGCCTCGCTATCCGGAGGCTGGAAGAAACGTCTGGCCATCGTCCGTTCGCTGATGCTAGAGCCGGATGTCCTGCTGATGGACGAACCGACCAACCACTTGGACGTCGAAGGCATCCTCTGGCTGGAGCGATTGCTCCGGGCCGAATCCCGCGCCTTTCTCGTCGTGAGCCACGACCGGCGGTTCCTGGAAGCGGTCACGTCCCGAATGATCGAGATCAATCGCAGCTATCCGAACGGCGCCTTCGAAGCTAAGGGCAACTACAGTGACTTCCTGGAACAGCGGGACGCGGCCCTGCACGCGCAGGCCAACTATGAAGCCTCCTTGGCCAACCGGGTCCGCCGCGAAGTGGAATGGCTCCGGCGCGGTCCCAAGGCCCGCACGACCAAAGCCAAATCGAGAATCGATTCAGCTGGCCGCTTGATCGAGGAATTGAGCAGCGCCGAATCCCGGAAAGATCCCGGCACGGCCGGCATCAACTTCACCTCGTCGGGACGCCGCTCCAAACAGTTGGTCGAAACCACGCAACTGTCCAAATCGCTCGGCGGTCGTCCGATCGTCACGAACCTCGACCTGCTGCTCGGACCAGGCCAGCGGATCGGCTTGCTGGGACCGAACGGCAGCGGCAAGAGCACGTTGCTCAAACTCATCGACGGGACCCTCAAGCCGGACTCCGGCACTGTCACCCGCGCGGACAAACTGCGCGTGGTTACCTTCGAACAACACCGCGAATCGCTGGACCAGGGCATCTCGCTCCGCCGGGCCCTCACCCCCTATGGCGACTCGGTCGTCTATCAAGACCGCGAAGTACATCTTGTCTCCTGGGCCAAACGGTTTCTCTTCCGGTCGGAACAGTTGGATCTCCCCGTCTCCCGTCTCTCCGGAGGCGAACAGGCCCGGCTCCTCATCGCAAGGCTGATGCTGCAACCGGCCGACCTCCTGATCCTGGACGAACCGACGAACGACTTGGACATTCCGACGCTCGACGTGTTGGAAGACAGTCTGGTGGAGTTCCCCGGTGCCTTGATGCTGGTCACGCACGACCGATGGCTCCTGGACCGCGTCTCCACCATATTGCTCGCGCTGGACGGCACAGGCCAGACCGAATGGTTCGCCGACTATGCGCAATGGGAATCGGCGCAAGAACGAAAAGCGGCAGAAGAGATCCGCGCATCGAACTCACGCCCCTCCAAAGCCTCACGCTCCGAGTCGGACTCGGCGCCGAAAGCGAAAAAGACCGGCCTCTCCTATCGGGAGCAAAAGGAATGGGCGAAGATGGAGCAGCGCATCCTCCAGGCAGAAGAAACCATCGCCACCTGCCAGGCCGCTGTGGAAGATCCGGCCGTCGCCTCCAATGCCACGGCCTTGCAAGAGCGATCCGCCGCGCTGGAAGCAGCCAAGACAGCCGCGGAACGGCTCTATGCGCGCTGGACCGAACTCGAAGGCAAACAGACGGAAGCCGCCAGTCAGCCCTAAGCCTAATCCCTCCCGCAGGATGCTCAAAAGGCTATCCTCGTCGTTCGTAAAACGTAAAAGGTGGAAGGTGTCCGAGAAAGAACCTTCGACAACCTGACGTTTCACCTTTCACGTCTGACGTTTTACGCGTTGCGAGAGCCACGCTGGCGGACTGTTTCAGCATCCTGCCCCCGTTGCCTTGCAGGCCGCACTAAATTCTGTACAATGCAGCCATGCGTATGACTGCCTCTCTCTCCTCGTTATTGATCGTCATCCTCGCCTTGACCTCATCCGGCTGTGAGTCGAGCGACCAAGCCCTCGGGGCAGCGAAACGAATCGCCACGGGCCAAACAGGCCAGACCATCATCGATCTCGCCCAGGGGAAAGATCCGGCGCAGATCGCCAAGAAGCGTCTTGAGCAATATGCGCGCAATCCCAACGCCCTGCTCAAAGACCTGGAGGAAGCCAAGAAAGACCTGGAAGCCATCCTGACCGCCCTTGGCGTGAATGTCGGAAAGACCTGGGGCAAGAAAGAAATCAAACTACCCGAGCAGAAAAAATATGTGAAGTACACGCAGAACTATAAAAGCCGGGCCATCGTCGATTTCGATGCGGGCGAGATCCTGGTCGAAACATTGGACGAGCAAGACCCTCAGCGCAGTCTCAAAAACGCCGTCATCACGACAATCCTGACCCCGGAAGACCCCCGAGCGGTCGATTTATTTTCTGACAAGGAAATCGTCCTCACCGGAGACAAGGCCCCCTACCTCTTTGACCTGATCCACGATCAACGGAATAAACCGGTGCGCACGCCGGCGGAAGCCGAATCCTTCGCCACCTATCTTCTTGAAAAGAAATCTGCCACCAGGGCGATCGACCAGGAAGGAACCAAGAAAATGGCCCACTTCGTCAAAATTGCGATGGTGTCCAACCTCGCCGTGCAACAGGCGGATAAATACCGGACGCTGGTCCACCAGTTCGCGCAGCACTATCACATCAGCCCCAGCCTGGTCTTCGCCATCATCCGCACCGAGAGCAACTTCAATCCCTTTGCCGTCAGCTCGGCTCCGGCCTATGGACTCATGCAACTGGTCCCCACCAGCGGAGG
>SYGW01000021.1 GCA_005800255.1 Nitrospiraceae bacterium
GGCCCAAGCGTTTTCCGTCGACGGAGACGCTGGTGACTTGCATGAGGCTGTCGGCGCTGATTCGCATCCAGGGTTGCTGGAGGACCAAGGCTGCGGCCGGAGGTTTTTTCTCGATGCGCGTGGTCCTGATTTCTTCGGACTTGCCGGCGGCTAAAGGAATGATGGTGGAGCTGAATAATAAGAGGACGAGGGACAGGCCTGCGGCGAAGGCAATGAAGGGGGCGGTGATCCAGGGGAGGCTGATGCCGCAACTGCGCATGGCGGTAATTTCATGGCCGCGCATGAGCAACCCAAAGGTGAGGAGGGTGGCCATGAGGATCGCCAGCGGCGCAATCTGGAAGAAGATCGCCGGCGTCTTGAGCAGGAAATAGGTCAGGACGTCGAGCCAGCTGGCGTCGTGGCGCAAGAAACGGCGCACTTTCTCGAAAAAGTCGATGACGAGGTAAATCGTCATCAGGCCGCTAAAACACATCATGAAGATTTTGCTGTATTCGCGAAGGAGATAGCGAAAGAGAATAGGCATAGGGTTACCGGCGATTCATGATGTATAGCGACACGATGGTCGCGAGCGTGAAGATGCCGTTCGGTAGCCAGGCGCCGGCAAAGGGCGGCAGGACCGCCGTCGTGACCAGGAATTCACAGGCGACATTCAGCATATAGTACATGACAACGATCAAGACGCCGACTGCAAATCCGCCCATGCGCCCGGATCGTTTGGAGACGATGCCGACCGGCACCCCCAGCAGGCAAAATACGAGTGAGGCGGTGGGGAAGGCCAGATCTTTGTAGTATTCCATCAAGCGTCTGAGCGCGGCGGGGTCGCGCCATTGGGATTCGGTGAGCAGGGTGATAATCGCGTGGTAGGAGGGCCGCTCCTCCGTGGCCGCGTAGCCGCTTTGATTCAGCGAAAGCTTCAGATCGTAGCTCGCAAAGACGGTCTGTTCGTATTGATCGGTCTGCTTCGGTCGGTTGTGAATGACTCCCTGCTGCAGATGGAGCGCGACGTGATTGCTGGAGGCGTCCATCAGAACTTCATACTGTTGCGCCACGATGATGCGGGGATTGTCGGCATTGCGCACATCGGAGATGAAGATGCCGGTCGTGGCCTGCTCCGGCGCGCTATCCGGGACGTAGATCGTCAGGTTGGGGAGGGGCTCGTTAAACGTGCCCCGCTCCAGCGCCAGCACCAACTGATCCTTCAGGAGGTTCAGGGCGACCTTTTTAAGGTTGATGGAGCTCCAGGGTTGTCCCCACTGAGCCAAGCACAGAGTCAGTCCAAATACGAGCAGGGCAAAGAGCAGCACCGGGCGGGTCAGCCGCAGGAGGCTCATCCCGGCCGCCTGCATTGCCACCAGTTCTTTATCGAAGGATAGCCGCCCGAAGGCGGTAATCGAGGCGATGATCCCGGCGATGGGGAGGGTCAACACGAGGAACGAGGGCATGAGATGGGCGAAAACTTGCAGCACCGCCACGATCCCGACACCTTTGGTGACTAGCAGTTCCACCAGACGCAGGAGTTCCCGCGTGAGCATCACGAAGCAGAGGGCCCCGAGGCTTAAGCTAAAAGGGGACAGGAGTTCGGAGAAGATGTAGCGGTCTAGCAGCGTTCGTAGAAACATTCGAAGAATCCCGCTCCTCGCACGGTGTGACACTATAGGCGACTGGGCGAAGCTTGTCCACCACGCGCGCGGCTGGGCCGGTTTGCTCCTTGCCAGGGACTTGGCTTGACAAGGTTTGAAATGCCATGATACATGCTGCGCGATTTATAACCAAGATGGGTCTCGTGATCGATTTTGTCTCTTCCCTGAGCCGGTCAGTCCAGCCCGCGCTTCTTTCTGTTATTTCTCTTCATCATGTGTGTTGCCAACTGCTTCGGGAGCCGGCAGCGTAACTCTGCGTGGCCGTTGAGGAAAGGAGTATTTTCATGAAGGAAAAAGGGACAGTGAAGTGGTTTAACGACCGCAAGGGGTTCGGATTTATTCGTCTTGAGAGCGGGGATGATGTCTTCGTGCATTATTCCGCCTTGCAGGGAGAAGGATTTAAGACGCTGAAAGAGGGAGAGAACGTGGAGTTTGATGTGGTGCAAGGCGCCAAGGGGCCGCAGGCGTCGAACGTGTTGAAAGCTGCCGTCTCCGGCTCCTAAGGGTTTCAGTCTCGAGATCTTCGCTGCAGGCCTGTCCCACTCTGTCGTGGGGCAGGCCGTTGTTTTTTTTGCCTGCCGAGTATCCCCCATTTCGTTGACAAGATTCAGGGCCACTGTTAGCGTTTATACGTTGTGGAGGTTTATTTTGGCGATCGACCGCAGCAAGGTTTTACATAGTGCACAGCTCCTGGCGTCACGGGGGCAATTCGAGGAAGTTATCGCTGAGTGGAGGCGGCTTTCGGCCGAATCGCCCGGCGATGGCAGCATCTTCAATTCGATCGGTGACTTGCACCTCAAGCGCCATGCGACGCAGGGTGCCGTGACCGCATTTATGCAGGCTGCCACAGCCTTTCGTGCGGAAGGGGCCACCTTGAAGGCGATTGCCACGCTCAAGAAAATCTTGAAGGTCGATTCCTTGCAGTACGATGTGTACTGGCATCTGGGGGACCTCAATGCGGAGTGGGGGTTGCTGAACAGCGCGGTGCAAGATTATCTCGTCCTCGGAACCCATTACCTCAAGAAGGCAACAGCAAGGGCGCGATGGAGATCTATCGGAGGATTGTCAGCCGGGATCCCTCGAATCTGGATGCGCAACGGCAGGTGGCGGAGTTGTGTCGGCAAGAAAATATGCCGGATGAGGCCCTGAAAGTGTATTTGCAGTTGGGGCGTGAGTGGTCGGCGCAACTGGGTTATGCGGAGGCCAAGGAGGCCTATCAGGCCGTGTTGCGCATCAATCCGGCCAACAGCGAGGTGCTCCAATTCATTGAGCATGTCGAGAAGATCGATGCGATGCCTGAACAGGCGGTGAAGGCGGGAGTGGGTCGTGCGGGGGGCCACCCAGGAGTTCTGAGCCGGTCGATCTGCTGGCAGAAGCGACCCGCCGGATCGAGGCCAAGCAGTTTGCCAGAGCTGAGGCCATTCTTCATCAATTGCTGACGGTCGATTCCGGGAACCAAGCCGTCTGCCAATTGTTGGCGAAGGTTCATCTGTAACGAGGCGATCTCCGGGGGGCGCTGGGCGAATATCGCTACCTGGCAGGGGCGGCCTTGCGAGTGCAAGACTAGGGGCAGGCCGAAGCGCTGATTGCGGAGTTTTTGGCGATCGAACCGCAGTCGGCGGCGATGCGAGAACTCTATGGAGAACTCTGCGAAGCGCAAGGCGATGCGACGAACGCTGTGCTCCAGTATGAGAAGGCGGTTGAGCTCTTGTTGGTCCATCCTGAGCCCGGGATGCCGACTTTGCCGCAGGAGCTACTCGAGAAGGTTGCCGCCTTGGCACCCGATAGTTTGGCAGTGAAGAAGCTGACGGCCCTCATGTAGGGCAGGGCCGCGGCTGGCTCATCTGCTCCGGCTCCCTCCGGGGCTCCGTTGTTTTCCTCAGCCTCGATCTCATCCAGCCCAGTCTAAGCTTCGCTCCCACCCTGCTAGTGAATCTGATTCGGGGCAGGACGTCCGTTCAAGACCGCCCGGATATTCTTCAAACAGATCAGTCCCATGTTTACCCTGGCCTGCAGGGTGGCGGAGCCGATGTGGGGAAGCAGCACGGCTTGTTGGACGCGAGCCAGCGCCTGGTGCAGGACCGGTTCTTCTTCATACACGTCGAGGCCGGCTCCGGCGATCGTGCCATGCGTGAGGGCCTCGACCAAGGCTCCTTCATCGACGATCGGACCACGAGCCGTGTTGATGAGGAGGGCCGTGGGTTTCATCCGGCGCAACTCGTGTGCACCGACCAGGTGACGGGTGTCCGGTGTGAGGGGCACATGGATCGTTACGATATCGGACTCTTCAAGGAGCCCGTGCAGTGACCGGTATTCGCATTTTTGAGGGCCAGTTGCTGCGGCGAGGGGGTGACGCTGGTGGTAGAGCACCGTCATGCGGAATCCCGCAGCCCGTTGGGCCACGGCTTGTCCGATTCGTCCCATGCCGATAATGCCCAATGTCTTGCCTGAAACATCCGTTCCCAAGAGTTGCGTGGGACTCCAGCCGGTCCATACGCCGGATCGAACGAGGGCATCGCCTTCCACGAGGCGGCGCGCCGTCGCCAGGAGCAGGGCCCAGGTTAGATCTGCCGTGGCATCCGTCAAGACGTCCGGCGTATTGGTCACGATGAGGCCCTGTTGTTGCGCGGCCGCGAGATCGATGTTGTTGTAGCCGACTGCATAGTTCGCCAGAATTTTCAGCCTGGTGGCATCGTGAATGGTTGTGGCGTCGATGCGATCGCCCAAGGTCACGATCGCGGCATCGGCTTGGCAGAGGCCATCCCGCAACGCCGCTGGAGAGGGCAAGGCATCGAGCGGTTCCTTCACTAGTTGAAACTGTTCCCGCGCGAGGGCCATGACGGGATCGGGGAGCAGGCGTGAAATATACAGAGAAGGACGCATCATAGGTTTCTGCTTCTAATTGGAGTTGTATTTTAGCTGGTCGCGCGCCGCGCAACAACCAGGCTTGTACTGCTCTCAAGAGTCTGTCTAGAATGCGCAACCCATTCAACTATGACTGCACCAACTCTCATTCTGCCTGAACGATCCCACGCCGTCGCTTCCGACCTTCGGGCGTCGCTCGGGAGGGACAAGGTCAAGGATGACTATTCGACGCTCACCGCTTATGCGGTGGATGCGAGTATTTATCGTATGGCGCCCCGGGCGGTCGTGTTGGTCGAGTCCGAGGAGGATATCGCTGTCACGGTACGGTATGCCGTGCAGCGAGGTATTCCCCTCGCGCCTCGCGCTGCCGGAACGAACCTGACCGGCTCGGCGATCGGGTCCGGGATCATCCTGGACGTCTCGCGTATGAATCGCGTCCTGGAGCTGAATCGCGACGAGCGTTGGGCTAGGGTGCAGCCTGGGATCGTGCTGGCCGAGTTGAATAAACAGCTGGGGCGGCAGGGACTCTTGTTCGGTCCCGACCCCTCCAGCGGCGACATGTGCAAGCTGGGCGGGATGTTGGCGAACAATTCATCCGGTCCTCACACGTTGAGGTACGGTGCCGTGAAGGATAATGTGGCGGCGCTCCGCGTCTGCCTGCAGTCCGGCGAATGGTTGGATGCCAAGTCCTATGGGCTTAACGATCCTGCTTGTGTCGACTTGTTGACAGCGAGCCGGCCGCTTCGGGCTGTGCGGTCGCTGGTGCAAGACCATGCAGCGCTGATCGCGCAGAAGCGTCCGACCGTCAGCAAGAACAGTTGCGGCTACAATCTCTTCGGACTTGCCGACGGATTTGCGCAAGGCCGCTTCGACCTCCCCAAGCTCTTCGTCGGCAGCGAGGGCACGCTCGGTCTCTTTAGCGAAGCCACCATCATGCTGGTGGAGAAACCCACCGCGACCCTCACGGCGCTCATTCACTTTCACCGGCTGGAAGAAGTCGGCGAGGCGGTGCCGAAGCTGCTGGAGTTGCATCCGAGCGCACTGGAAGTGATGGATGCCAACACGCTCAATCTGATCGGCCGGGCGAAGCATGGCATTCCGGCTGATGCGGCCGCCACGCTGTTGATCGAGTTGGATGAGAACGGAGCAGGGGCCGGCCTTCGGGAGCAGGCCGAGCGGATGACGACAATCTGCCGCACCTATCGCCTCACCTCCGATCCGGTCATCGCGTTCGATCCTGAGCAGCGAGACCAGTTATGGAAGGCCCGCAAGGCCCTCTATCCCACGCTCTATCGATTCGATCCCAGGAAGAAGCCTATCAATTTTGTGGATGATGTGGTGGTGCCGGCTGAACGGATCAGCGAACTCATCCGCTATCTGGAGGAGTTCTTTGTCGGGCAGCATGTGCCGGTCGCGATCTTCGGCCATATCGGGGACGGGAACGCCCATATCATCCCCTTGCTCGACGTGAACGATTCAGGCGACTTCCAGAAGATGGTGCAGGCCTATCATGAGATTCATCAAACGGTGTTAGGCCGTTTCGGGGGCTCGATCTGCGGGGAGCACGGGGATGGCCGGGTGCGAGCCGAATATGTGAAGACGATGTTCGGCCCGGAGCTGTACGATCTGTTCGTGCAGGTGAAGCAGAGCTTTGATCCTTCCGGGGTGCTGAATCCCGGCATCAAGATCAGCGACCGGCCCTTCACGGACCATATTGACTATGTGCGATTGTCGAAGCCCTGCGCGACCTGCGCCAAATGTAATGCCGTCTGTCCGGTCTACGATGTCTTTCAATCGGAAGACATGAGCTCGCGGGGCTGGTTCGAGATCGTCACCGATAAGAACTATAGCTATCTCAATTCGAAGCGAGTGGTGGAGGCTTGTCTCAATTGCAAGTCCTGCCGGACGGCCTGTCCTGCCGGAGTCGATGTGTCGCAGCTCATCCTGGACCGGCGAGCCGAACATCCGAACAAGATGGCCGGTCTGCTCTTTCGCCTCCACGCGCGGGCATGGTTGTTTGAGCCGCTGTTGAAATTGCTTGCGCACGGTCAATGGCTCTGGGATCGGCCTCCGATGCGGCGGCGGCTCGATCGTTTGACGAGGCCCATCATGCAGGGTCTGGCTGCGACGGCGCGATTGTCGCCTCAGCTGGCCTTGCCTCGATTGGCCAAGCGGCAGCTCCGCGACCGTTATCCGGAACTGATTCCCCATGCAGGGCAAGGGGTTCGCTCCCCGGTGGCCTACTTTCATGGCTGCGCGGCCAATTATTTCGACGACGGGGTGGGGGATGCGGTGATTGCCGTGCTGCGAAAGCACGGGGTCGAACCGGATCTGCCCACGCAACGTTGCTCCGGAACGCCGATTGAAACTTATGGACATCGTGAATTGGCCAAAGAGGGAGCGCGGGTCAACCTCGCCTCCATGGCAGGGTACGAGAAGGTCGTGACCGGCTGCGCTTCCTGCACCCTGATGCTGAAGGACTATCCGACGTTGTTCGCCGGTGAGCCAGAGCAGGCAGCGGCCCAGGCCTTAGCCACAAGGGTCACCCATATTGCGGAGTTTGTATCACAATCGCCGGTGAAGCTGGCCATGGCCAGTCAGCAGCCCAAGCCCTGCAAGGTGGCCTACCATTCCTCCTGCCATCTGCGAGCGGCGGGAGTGACCAAGGAGCCTCGTGCGATTCTGGCAGGGCTACCGGGGGTCGAATATGTCGAAATGCCGGACGCGGACCGTTGCGCCGGCGGAGCCGGAACCTATCTGGTGAAGGACTTCGAGACGTCGCAGCGGATCGTCGAGCGGAAGCGACAGGCCGTCGAGCAGAGCGGGGCAGAGGTGGTGGCCACCAGCTGCCCCGCCTGTATGATTCAATTACGGACCGGATTGCAGGGGGCAGCGGAGGTGAAACACGTGGCGCAGATGATGCAGGAAGCCTACGAGGCGGCAGATCGACAGAAGGATGGAGGCACAGTATGAAGTTGCGCAAGGTCGATGGCCTCTTTGTCCTCTTCGCCCTGGCCGTCATCGTCGGGGTCTCGTTGCTGCCGACTCCGAAAGACCGGAACCCCATGATCCCGGCCGATGCGGTGCATCAGCCGATCACGCTGGAACAGGACTGTCGTCAATGTCATGTGCCTTCCGGCAGCAAGCCACTTCCTGAGAGGCATCCCAGACGGCAGGATTGCTTCCGTTGTCATGCAAGGGGAGCGTGAAGCGTAAAAAGTAAACTGTGAAGTGATGGGGTTTGGTACGCGAGCGACGAATAACGAGAGACGAGGGTTGCATGGTCACAGTGCTGGTGTTTGGGTTGACGCTTCGCGATGCAGTTGGAGAAACGGAGTTCGAGCTGGAGGTGTCGGAGCCGACCACGGTCAAGCAGCTCATTACCTCCCATTTCGATCAGATGGGGCCCTTGTTGCAGTTTCTCATGAACCGGGAAGTGATGATTGCGGTGAACAAGAAAGTGAGCGCCGAGGACACGGTGGTCAAGGACGGCGACATCGTGAAGTTCTCCCATCAGGGGATGACGTCGTATGATGGAACAAGAGACATCCCAATTTAGTCGAATGCTGAAACAGCTCGTCAGCTTCGTTCTCGCCTCGCTGCCGAACTGTTTGAGCATTCGACGGGACTATGCTTCGGAGTGAGATTAGCGGGGTCGGCGTTTGGCCTTCGCCGTCGGCTGCGCCGTGAGGGGATCATCGGGCCAGGAATGTTTGGGGTAGCGCCCGCGGAGTTCTTTTTTCACCTCCAGATAGGCCGACTTCCAGAAGCTGGAGAGGTCCTTCGTGATCTGAACCGGTTTGCGTCCTGGTGACAGGAGATGCAGCATGACCGGGATCTTCCCCTCGACGAGACGAGGCGTCTCTAGACAGCCGAACATTTCTTGTAACCGCACAGCCAGGATCGGCAGATCCTGCGTCTCATATTCCACGCGTACGTTCGAGCCGCTTGGGACGGTCAGATGCGTCGGCGCCCAGTGTTCGAGCTGGCGCACTTGTTCCCAGGAGAGCAACGCGTGCAGCGGCTGAGTGAGGTCGAGTCTGGTGACCCGGTCGAGGGTCGTCAGTCCTGAAAGATACGGCCCCAGCCAGTCGTCGAGCGTTCTAAGTAGCGCCTCGTCTGACAGATCGGGCCAGCGAGATTCTTGTTCTTCGATTTTGCGGAGAAAGGTGACTCGCGCCCGCCATTGACGGAGCTCCGGGGTCCAGGCCAGCCTGTCGAGCCCCGCCCGACTGATGCCTTGCAGTAAGGCAGCCGAGATCATCGATGGGTCCGGCTTTGAGAGGCCCTGCTCGGACAGAATGAGCGACCCCAATCGTCGTTGTCTCGTCGCCCGCACCATCTGCGCTGTCTCGTCCCATAAGACGTCATCGACGGTTCGAATGTGATCGCCATAGAGGGTCTCAAGCTCGCGAAGGCTGACCGGCGCTGCCAGATCGATTCTGGCTGATTGCTGGCCTCCGTCCAGATCGGCAATGACCAGATAGTCTTCCGATCCGAGCGGGTCAGGGTTCTGAAAGAGGGCGCCTCGGCCATTGGTCATGAGGTAGCGCGCGTTGCGTCCCTGTTGGCGGTGGGCAATGCGATCTGGATAGGCCAGGGCGAGCAAGAGACCGACTGCATCGAGGCTCTCCTGGCGGCTGGAACGGGGGTAGTGCGGCAGTTGCCGTTGCCAGAGATCGGCAGTGCGGGCCACTCGTTGGCAGGCGGCACGGTCCACGGTTGCACCGGCCGTGTGATCGTGCTGTCCGTGCAAGGCATCCAATCTGAGTCTCAGATCGGCATTACGCCAGCCGGAGGGGCCTCGCAGAATATCCCGCTCGCTCAACAGGGCTGCCAGTTCACAAGCTAGAGGGCCGAGCTGCAACGGTACAGACTTGAGCAGCATATGCGCGAGACGGGGATGGAGCGGCAGCTCGGCCATCTGTGTGCCATGGGGAGTGATCTGTCCTTCGGCAGTGAGGGCGCCGAGATCGACGAGCAGTTTCCTCGCCTGGGCCACAGAGCCGGCCGGCGGGGGCGTGAGCCAGGACAATTCGGCTGGATCGGCCGTGCCCCAGATGGCCAGTTCGAGCAGGAGAGGCGCCAGGTCCGCGTCGAGCATTTCCGGCGGGCGGCGCGGGGCTAACGATTGCTGTTCCGCAGAGGTCCAGAGGCGGAGACAGACGCCCGGTTTGAGGCGGCCGGCTCTGCCGCGCCGTTGCTCGGCCGAGTCCTGGGTGACGCGAATCGTGTCTAGTCTCGTGAGGCCTGATCTCGGATCGAAGCGAGGTACGCGCAGCAAGCCTGCGTCGATGACGATGCGTATCCCGTCGATCGTCAAACTGGTTTCGGCGATCGAGGTGGCCAGCACGATTTTTCTCATGCCCGGTTGAGTCGGCGCGATCGCTCGGTCCTGCGCCTCTTGCGGCAGGTCTCCATGGAGGGGGGCAATGAGGATCTGCGAGCCTAAATTGAGATCGAGCAGTTTTCGCTCGACGCGGCGGATCTCTGCCATGCCTGGCAGAAAGACCAGGAGGCTGCCGGGGTCCTGCGCCAGCGCACGTTTGATCGAGTGGACGACTGCCACATCGAGGTGCCCCGAGAGGGGCTGTTCAAGATAACGGGTTTCGACTGGAAACATGGTGCCTTCGCAGGCAAGGACCGGCGCCTGGCCCAGGAGCTCCGAGACCGGTCCGCAGTCCAGGGTGGCGGACATGACGAGCAGGCGGAGGTCCGGACGAAAGATCCTCTGTGATTCCAGGCAGAGGGCCAGGCCCGTATCGGCCTGCAGGCTCCGTTCGTGGAATTCATCGAAGAGGACGATCGCGTAGGCGCTGAGCGCAGGATCGTCTTGCAGCAGGCGGGCGAGGATGCCTTCCGTGACCACTTCGATTCTGGTTGCGGGGCCGACCTTCGTGTCGAGCCTCATGCGGTAGCCGACTGTGCGGCCAACTGGTTCACCCAGCGTGGCAGCCATGCGGTGGGCTGCGGCGCGGGCCGCGAGCCTTCGCGGCTCCAACATGAGCAGATTTTTTCCCGCGAGCCAGGGGGCATCGAGCAGGGCGAGGGGGGCGCGCGTCGTTTTTCCTGCGCCAGGCGCCGCAGTCAGCAGCGCATTGCGTCCTTCCGTCAGAATACGACGGAGATCGGGCAGCATATCTTCTATGGGGAGTCTGGACATGATAAGGTCACTCGCTACAAAGAGAGACTGTAACAGAGTCGCTGTCGCGACGAAAAGGAACCGGACGCGGATACATGGCGCCCTATCAATGGACGAAGGAGAAGCCCACGGTCGCCGGCTGGTATTGGTATCGTGGTTTGGCGCATGAAGCGGACCCCTTTATCGTGCAAGTGGACGAGGTGGGCCAGTTTCAATGGCCGGACGGCGGGTATCAGGAAGTGACGTTGGCGAAGGGGGAATGGGCCGGACCGATCCAATTTCCCGATGACAGGGATGAATAGAGCCAGGAGCGCTTCTCCACTCACCTAACGAGCAGGACTGAGCAGCAGCTCGCACGATTGACGCACGAGACTCCCTCGGAGTCGATATCCGCGTCGAGAGATTTATTTGTCAGCCGCTATCACTTCTCAGTGAAATCACAGTAGTATGCTGATTCAGCACGAGTTCTACTCGCGATCACGTAACCAGCACATCGCTTAGAAAGGCCATCGAGGCACCTATGAAACATGACACGACTAACCCACCGGCGGAAACGCCTGCCAAGGGATTTTCTCCTGGTTTTGCAGCCTTGGGCCTGGAAGCAGCCTTGCTGACCACGCTCGACACGCTGGGCTATGAAGAGCCCACGCCGATTCAACGGGAAGCGATTCCTCCCTTTTTGGCGGGCCGCGACCTCCTGGGCCAGGCGGCGACCGGGACCGGCAAGACGGCTGCCTTTACGCTGCCGATGCTCCAGCGCATCGCCCATTCGACGCGGCGCTGCCCCTCCGCCCTCATCCTGGTGCCGACCAGAGAGTTGGCCATGCAGGTCGGCGAGGCCGTCACACGGTACGGTAAAGAATTGAAGATCACCGTGCTTCCGGTCTATGGAGGCCAGGCCATCGGTCCGCAGCTCCATGCGCTCAAGCGCGGGGTCGATGTCATCGTGGCGACTCCCGGGCGGGCGCTGGATCACATTCGCCGGAAAACGCTGCAGCTCAAGACCATTCAGATGGTGGTGCTGGATGAGGCGGACGAGATGCTCGACATGGGCTTTGCCGACGACCTGGACGCCATCCTGGAACAGGTCCCCAAAGAGCGGCAGACCGCCCTGTTCTCCGCTACCATGCCGCCCAGGATCGCCTCCATTGCGAAGCGTCACCTGAGAGAGCCGGTCGAGATCAAGATTGCCAAGGAGCCGCTCAAGGCTGGCGCCGCTCCTCGTGTGCATCAGACGGCCTACGTCGTTACCAGACCGCACAAAGTCGCGGCCCTGGCTCGCATCCTGGATATGGAAGCGCCGAAGTCCGCCCTCATATTCTGCCGGACTCGCATCGAAGTCGATGAACTCACTGCGATGTTGACCGGTCGAGGCCATAAGGCCGAAGCGATCCATGGCGGCATGAACCAGCCCCAGCGCGATCGTGTGATGAACTCGTTCCGGTCCGGGCAGACCGAACTCCTCGTGGCTACCGATGTGGCGGCGCGGGGCTTGGATATTCCGTCCGTGTCGCATGTGGTGAACTACGATTTGCCCACGTCCTCGGAAGTCTATGTTCATCGGATCGGACGGACCGGGCGCGCAGGGCGCGAAGGGTCGGCCATTACCGTGCTTGATCCGCGCGAGCAGCGCCTGCTCTGGAATATCGAGCAGCTGACGAAAGCCAAAATTATTGTCGTGCAGGTGCCGACCCTCGCCGACCTTCGGACGAAGCGGCTGTCGCGAACCAAGAGCGCGATTGAAGAAGTGCTCGCAGCCGACGACTTGGACCAGTTCAAGGCCGTAGTCGCGTCGCTTGCCGAGCAGGGAGATCCGCTGGAGGTGGCGGCGGCAGCCCTCAAACTGTTGTTCCGGATCCAGGGTGGAGAGCGGAAGGAATATGATATTCCTTCCGCAGCGGGTAGGCCGGCGGAGCGGCCTTCGATGGCGCGGCGCCCCATGGGCGATCCTCGCATGGATCCTCGCGGGCGGGCCGGCGCGGTGATGCCGCGGGAGGGGCAGGGCCGATCCTTCAGTCCTCCTGCCCGTGGTGGACGAACGGCCGGCACAGCCAAACTCTATATCGGCGCAGGCCGTGAGGCAGGCATCCGGGCCGGCGATCTCGTCGGGGCGATTGCCAACGAGGCAGGGCTCAACTCGAATGTGATCGGCGTCGTCGAAGTGATGGACCATTTTTCGCTGGTGGAAGTGCCGGAAGTGTTGGCCCGCGAGATCATCGAGACGCTCAGCCGCACCAGGATCAAGGGACAGAAGGTGGCTGTGCGGTTGTTTACGGAGCAGCCACGAGGGGGTGCGAGGTAGCTGCCAGTCCCCTGTGCTCGCGCAACGCGCGGCTTGAGAAAGCCCTCGTTGGACGCGCGCAATGGGGGACAGTCAGCCACCTCTTTTGAGCGATACGAGCGAGCGTGGAAGAGGTGTCGATAGGAAGGGCCTCGCTCGACGGCCGCAGTCGAAAACTCCTACCGCCCTTGCTGTTTTGTGATAGATAGATTGAGAAAATAAGTGAGCGATGAGGGACGCAAGACAGTTGTTGCCTGGAATGATGAGCGATCTTCGGTATCCTCTTCCTGCCCGGTCATAGTCTAGACCCCGACGCAATCAGTTCCCATTTTCATAACATTCAACGGAGGACGACGTGATGAGCGGCAACCAAGCCGATTCCCTGCTGCGACTAATGAGCCAGATGTTTCGAGCCCATCCCTGGCATGGAGTCTCCATCGGAGAACAGGCGCCGGAGGTGGTGACGGCCTACATTGAAATCGTGCCGACCGATACGGTGAAGTACGAAGTAGACAAGGTCAGCGGATTTCTCAAGGTCGATCGTCCGCAGCGGTTTTCGAACTATTGCCCGGTCTATTACGGACTGGTGCCGCAAAC
>SYGW01000134.1 GCA_005800255.1 Nitrospiraceae bacterium
ATGTGCGCGTGTTGGAGCATGTGAATCTTGTGCAGAAAGCGGTCGGAGGCGCAGGTGAGATCCACGTGATCTCCGGCTACCGGTCGCCCGAGTATAATGCGCAGCTGGTGAAGCGGAGTCGGAGAGCCGCGCGGCACAGCCTGCACATCGAGGGGCAGGCGCTCGATTTTTACATTCCCGGTGTCGACGTCCGCGAGCTTCGCCGCGCCGCGTTACGGCTCCAGTACGGCGGGATTGGATTCTATCCGCGCAAACATTTCATCCATCTCGATTGCGGGCCGTTCCGTACCTGGTAGTTCCCCTTCTCGCAGGCTACTGAAAAAGTCCGTCAGCTTCGTTCTCGCCTCGAAAGCATCCTCAACGTAGCCCGAGGCTACGCCTCCGGTGCTTTCATCGGCTGCGGCCTTGCTGGCCGGCCTTTTTGAGTAGCCTGCGGGGAATTTGCTGTTGCGCCAAAAGCGCTTTGTGCGGCCCGGTTGCTCAGATTCGTTTGAGGAACAAGACTGATAAGGGCGGGAGTGTGATGGTGAGCGAATGGGGCATGTCGTGGGAGGGGACATCGCTTGCCTGGAGTCCTCCTCGATTGCCGAGGTTGCTTCCCCCGTAGGCTGAGGCGTCACTGTTTAGTAGTTCGCGGTAGTAGCCTGCTTTCGGCACACCGACCCGATAGTCGTGGCGCGGCACAGGGGTGAAGTTGCACAGGCATACGATGTGGTCGTCCTGGTTCTTCGCCTTTCGTAGGAAGGCAAAGACGGAATGGGCCGCATCGCGAAAGTCGATCCATTGGAAGCCGGTCCAGTCGTGATCGAGCTCGTGCAACGCCGGCTCGCGCCGGTAAAGCCAGTTAAGGTCTCGCACGTATCGCTGGAGCCCCGCATGCTGATCGAGATCGCAGAGATGCCATTCCAGGCTGGCGTCGTGGTTCCATTCTCGCCACTGTCCGAATTCTCCGCCCATGAACAGCATTTTCTTGCCGGGATGCCCATACATGAAGCCATAAAGAGCGCGGAGGTTGGCGCATCGTTGCCATTCGTCGCCGGGCATTTTGTCGAGTAATGATCGCTTTCCATGCACCACTTCATCGTGCGACAGCACGAGGACGAAGTTTTCGTTGAAGGCATAGAGCAGTCCGAAGGTCAGTTGGTCCTGGTGGAAGGGGCGGTGGACGGGATCGCGGCCGAAGTATTCCAGCAGGTCGTGCATCCAGCCCATGTTCCACTTGAAGGTGAAGCCCAGGCCTCCGGTGTAAGTCGGGCGTGAGACGCCGGGCCAGGAGGTAGATTCCTCGGCGATGGTCATGGCGCCGGGGAAGTCACGATGGATCAGGACGTTTAAGTCCTTCAGCAGGGTGACCGCTCCGAGGTTTTCGCGCCCGCCGAACCGATTGGGAATCCATTCCCCCTCTTTCCTGCCATAGTCGAGATAGAGCATCGAGGCCACGGCGTCCACGCGCAAGCCGTCGATGTGGTAGCGATCCAGCCAGAAGAGCCCGCTGTTCAGGAGAAAGTTCCGGACCTCGACGCGATCATAATTGAAGATGCGGCTGTGCCAGTCCGGATGGTAGCCGAGCCGAGGGTCTGCATGGTCGTAGAGATGGGTGCCGTCGAATTGGAAGAGTCCGTGCGGATCGTCCGGGAAGTGCGCGGGAGTCCAGTCTATGAGCACGCCGATTTCTGCCTGGTGGGCCGCATCGATGAAGGCCATGAAGTCTTCCGGCGATCCATGGCGCCTGGTCGCGGCGAAGTAGCCGGTGGCTTGATAGCCCCAGGATCCGTCGAACGGATGTTCTGTGATTGGCAGTAATTCAACATGGGTATAGCCCATATTCTTCACGTATGGGATGAGCTTTTCGGCCAGCTCAGAATAGGTCAGCCAGCGGTTTCCTTCCTCCGGAATCCTCATCCAGGATCCGAGATGGGCTTCATAAATGGAGAGGGGGCTGGCGAGAGGATCTTGCTGGGCCCGCGCTTCCATCCAGGACTGGTCATTCCAGCGATAGGGAGTGAGGGCTCGGACAATTGAAGCGGTCTTGGGGCGCAGCTCCGAGGCGACCGCATAGGGGTCGGCTTTCAGGAAGGGGGCGTCATGATGACGCGACTTGATCTCATATTTATAGAGGGCGCCTTCCTGGAGCTCCGGGATGAAGAGTTCCCAGAGGCCGGTGGCTCTCCGGTTCGTCATGGGATGGCGGCGTCCATCCCATTGGTTGAAGTCTCCCACGACACTCACTCTGGCGGCGTTCGGCGCCCAGATGACGAAATGGACGCCATGAATGCCTTGCACCGTTCGGAGATGGGCGCCCATCGTGTCATAGGCTTTGAAGAAGCTCCCCTCGGCAAAGAGATGCAGTTCGAAGTCGGTGAGGAGGGGTGAGAAGGCATAGGGATCGTGCCGTTCCGAGGTCTGGCCCGCCTGGTCGGTAATCAGGAGGCGGTAGGGGGCTGCTCCGAGCGGGCCAGGGACGATTGCTTCGAAGAGGCCGGCCTCATGGAGGCGGGTCATAGGAAGAGGAGGCCGACCGCTCTCACTTAGAAGGAGAGCCGCTTCCTTGGCTTCCGGCAGAAAACAGCGAATCGCCACGGCTGATGATTCGACCTGGTTTATCGGATGGGGGCCGAGAATCGCGAGGGGGTCCCAATGGCGGCCCTGGATGAGCCGTTCGAGTTGTTCGAGTGATAAGCCTGACATACGAGGAGGTTCCCGGTGCGTAGGCTCATCGTAAGAGGGGCGAGTCAGGAATGGAAGCAGAAAACGTTGTGTCGCGTGCTTGGTGCCGGTCGTGGTCAGTGGGGGTGGTGCGCCCGATAGGACTTGAACCTATAGCCTTCTGATCCGTAGTCAGATGCTCTATCCATTGAGCTACGGGCGCATCGGAGAAGCACAGTTTTACCGGGCCCCGTACAGCACGCTCTGAGGATTATGCAGAGAGTGGGGGGGGGGCATCGGATACTGCTGCCAGCAAGCGGTTATACAGGGCGCAGGGCCGGCGGGTCAAGGGACTTGTGGCGAGGTGCCGTGAAAAGCCCGCCAGATTGCGCGTAGCAACTTTTTTCCCGAGCCGTTCGGCGAAGAAGGGGAAAAGAATGTTCAGGTTTTCCTCTCTGCGGTAGGATGACGGCAGGTCGGAAAACGGGAAACTTTATCAAGAGAA
The DNA here is from genome assembly GCA_005800255.1 of Nitrospiraceae bacterium. The sequence continues at coordinate 3,152 of SYGW01000134.1, forward strand.
GCGAGGCGCGATGTCAGGCCAGCAAGGTGGTCCATCCGGAATGTGTGTGAAGGATATTCTCTGCGGCTTCTTTGGCAGGGTTCCGTTTCTCCTGCCCTGGGCCGTTGGCGCGATCCTCGTTGTGTTTATTGGGTCGTGGTTGGTCTGGTGGGCGATGCATCTGCAACGGCAATTCGTGGAAGAAGAGATTCGGGCCGCCTGTCAGAGGGTCATGCCTGAGACAATGCAACGTTGTGTGGATACGGTTGTGATTCAGCGGGGCGGCATGAGGCGGTGACAGTTCCGCGAATCAAGAAGAGGGGCCGTAGGTTTCGGCGCCGGTCGTTCGGCCACCGCCTTCACGTTTCCGCAGCAGTTTTCCCGCTCTATTATCTTTTTATAGCGTTCTGGATGACTAGCGGCGCCGTCCTGATGGCTGGGTTTCGTCTTCGTACTGTTCAAAGAGCCGCTTGGCTTCCGGATGGAGATGGCCCGGATGGCCATGGGGGATGCCAGCGGTGCGGAAAAGCGGGGAGAGTTTGCCGTTCGGATGGAGGTACCCGGCGCGTAGCGGCACGGTGCGGGTGCTGTGTTTGATCAAGTGGCAGGGCGTCTGTCTGATCGACGTGAGCCAGTCGGCAATGTCATGGGGATTGCCGATCGAGGCTGAGAGCAAGAGCAGTTTCGCTTGGCTCGGGCAGAAGATGATCGTTTCTTCCCAGACGACGCCCCGCTCTGGGTCCGCGATATATTGCGACTCGTCCAAAATCACCAAACCCAACGTATCCAACCGCACGTCGATTTCCCCGCCCCCTGCGTCGTAGAGCAGGTTGCGCAGGATTTCCGTCGTCATGATCAGCAGCGGCGCTTGTCCGTTATCCCGCCGGTCGCCGGTCAGAATGCCGACCTGGTCTGCGCCGAAGATTTTCGAAAACTCGGTGTACTTGGTGTTGGAGAGGGCCTTGAGCGGCGAGGTGTAGATGACGGTCCGGTTTTCCGCGATGGCGCGGCGGGCCGCTTCGACTGCGACATAGGTTTTTCCGCTCCCCGTCGGGACGCTCACGACCACGTCGCTCTCTCGTAATTTGGCGATAGCGTCTTCCTGCCAGGCATCCGGGATGAAGGGCTGCGAGGACGGCGGCACTCCCAACCCCTCCAGCCAGGTAGAGAGGGTAATGCCGGGCTCCTGGGATTCCGGCTCCGCCGGTCTTTGCCCGAGTCGGCGCGGTTGCGCCGAGGGTTTGGGTTTTCGCGTGGCAGGAGCTTGCGGCGGGGCTGGCGCTGGTTTTACCGGTTTCTCGCCGATCAAGATCATGAGGTCGGATTCGAAGCCGGCGCGATTCTCCGCGGAGTGGCGCAGCAAGACTTCGATCAAGCGGCGTTTGCCGGCGCGGAAATGCCGCTGCACCCGTCCTCGCGCCAGACGGTGTAAGAGGGCGATCGGTTGTTGCGCCAGGAGTTGTTCGAGTTCTTCGGTAGTCATGGTTTTTGCCATAGTCCTTCAAGTCTGAAAGTCGTCAGGTCGTAAAGTCGTCGTCTCTTAAACGTGATGACGTTGGACGTGTTGACTTGCGACTCCATTACGGTAATTCCTCCAGTACACCGCGGCGGAGGGCGGCGATGGCTAGCGAGGCTGTGTCGGCCAGTCCCGGGTGCGTGGCCTTGAGCGTGTGGAGTTGCGACAGGAATTCCAAGGTCCGTGCCAAGAGGCGATAGATATCTCCCTCCGCCATGGAGGTGCTTTTGCAAAGGCCGATCCAGGTGAGGGTGGGATCGCCGATCCATCGCTCGGTTACCGCGGCGATATCGGCCCGCAAAAGCGGAGGTTCTTCATGTGGCGACAGGGAGGCGGCCAGTTTGCGCACCTGTCCGAGCAGTGAGGCCAGCCCGGAACTAACGCGGGGGAAGGAGCCGGGGCGATCGTCGTCGTTCGAGATGCTCGACATGACGGCGGCCAGCATGGCGGGATCGGCGCCGTTGAAGGCGTCGGCCCGGAGCAATTCCGTGATGAGCAGCGAGTGGTCGATGCGGATGAGTCTGGCCCATTCCCCGTCATCGGTCAGGCGGGAGGCCGGCGTGAGGTACCCGAACTGTTGCAGGACGTCGATCTTCTCCTGGAATCGGTGCCAGAGACTAGTGCGCAGAGCCTGGATCGATTTGAGGTGCCGTTGCTGTTCCTGTCGAAGCTTGGAGGCGAGGGGATAGTCGCTCTGACAGGCGGCCCGCGATAGACAGGTCGGACAGGCAAAGTCACCCAGCGATTGCACGATGGCGTCAGGGATCGGTTCGTTGTCCTTCGGAACGAGGATGGGCAGCTCCGGCAGCTTGGTCGGCAATTCATCCAGATTGTGGAGCAAGTCCTCCACGCTTTCCGGTGTGCACCAGGGATAGACCGGCGCGTCCACGCAGTCGAGGATACGGTCGGATATTTCGGTGACGGTAGAGGCGGGGGATTCGGTAATGCCTCCGCCTTGACGCAGGGCCGTGATCATCGGGCTCTTCTGGCCCTTGCTGCGATATTGGCGGAGGACGACGCCTCGGCTGCGGCCGAAGCCCACCACGCGTCCTGGGGTCAGAAAGTGAAAACGGGCCGCGATCTCCGGCGATTCGAATTTTCGGATGGGGACGCGGTGCGATTTCTGACGGCGGACCTGGTCGAAGGTTTGCCATTCGGTGATCCAGTCGGTGCAGACGCGTGGCCCGAACGGGTCCATCTGAACGCGCAGATCGTCCAGTTTGCGTTCCAGGACTTCCGCTCGCTGGTTGAGCTGGAACTGCGCAAAGCTTTTGGCGAGGATCGGTTGGATTTGATCCAGGGGATGCGCCTTCAAGAGGTTCAATACCATCGGATAGCTGATGATGAATTGGCTGTTGATCGCTTCCGGGTGGCCGGTGAAGCCCTTCGTCAGCACGGTCAGATCGATGTAGGGGGAGGGGGTCACGATGGCGAACCCGACCAGATCTTTGCCCCGGCGGCCGGCGCGGCCGGCAATCTGCTGTACCTCGCCGATCGTCAAGTCCATGAAGTCGCGGGACTTGCGGATGCTGGACTGGGTGATGATGACGGTGCGCGCGGGGAAGTCGACCCCGGCGGCCAGCGTCGTGGTGGCGAAGACGGCGTCGAGACAGCCATGCCGCATCAGCTCCTCGACGGCGATTTTCCACGAGGGCAGATGGCCTGCGTGATGCGCCGCGACGCCGATGCGCTGGACGATCGGAATGAGCGGGTGCTCGGCGATGCTGGGGTACTGGGCGATCACCTTGTCCAGCACGGCGGCGATGGCCTCCTGGCGAACCGGCGGGAGGACGATGTGGCTATGGTCGAAGGCCTGCATCGCCTCATCGCACGCGCGGCGCGACGTGAGGAAAACGATGGCCGGGGTCAAGTGCTTCTCGCGAAGGGCGACGATGAGGTCAACCGGATGGATCGAGGGAGGCATGCAGTTTCATTCCCTTTGAAATCACGACCAAACCGGATTCGGTAACTTTAAATCGCTGGGCATCGGCTGCCCGGTCGTACCCGATTTCCAACTTGGGCGGTATGATGACGTCTTTGTCGATGATGGCTCGTTTGATCCGGCAATGCTCGCCGATGACGACGTTTTCCATGACGATGGATTCCCGCACATCCGCATGGTCCTGGACCCAGACGTTCGGGGAGAGTACGGAGTTTTGCACACGGCCGCCGGAGATGATACAGCCGCCGCAGACGATGGAGTCCAGGGCCACGCCCATTCTGCCCCCTTGATAGTCCTGCGCGAAGACGAATTTGGCCGGGGGATATTGCCCTTGATAGGTCCGGATCGGCCAATGCTGGTCGTAGAGGTTGAATTGGGGCTCGACCGAAACGAGGTCCAGGTTCGCTTCCCAGTAGGCGTCCAGGGTGCCGATGTCCCGCCAGTACTTCACGGCCTTGTTGTTCGCGTCGACAAACTTGAAGGCGTAGACGCGCCGGTCGCGAATCATCTTGGGAATGATATTTTTTCCGAAGTCGTGGCTCCCGCCTTCCTGGGCGTCGGCGATCAAGTATTCGCGGATGACCTTGGTGCGAAAGAGGTAGATGCCCATCGAGGCAAAGGCATGGGTGGGATAGTTGGGGATCGACGGAGGATGAGCCGGCTTTTCTTCAAAGCTCGTCACCCGGAAATCTTCATTTACGTGCATCACACCGAACCGATGGGCTTCCTCGATGGGAATGTCGATTGCGCCAACCACGGCATCGGCGCCTTTGGCGATGAGCCAATGGAACATCTCCATATAGTTCATCTTGTAGATGTGGTCGCCGGCGAGGATGAGCACATAGTCCGGTTGTTCGTTGTCGAGCAGGAAGAGGTTTTGATGGACCGCGTCGGCGGTGCCCTGGTACCACTCTTCGCTGATCCGCTGCTGGGGTGGAATGGATGCGATGTATTCGCCAAGCTCGGCGTTGAGGATGTTCCAGCCCGTGCG
>SYGW01000135.1 GCA_005800255.1 Nitrospiraceae bacterium
ACGATGGCGGTCTTGCCGACACCGGCTTCTCCGATGAGCACAGGATTGTTTTTGGAACGGCGGCTGAGGATCTGTAGAACCCGTTCGATTTCGTCAGCGCGTCCGATGACGGGATCCAGATGCCCTTCCTGGGCCAGCTGGGTCAGGTCACGGCCGAACTCGTCGAGCGCGGGTGTGTTGCTCTTCCGGTCGCGTTCGCGTGGAGCGGACTTCCGTAAGAAGGTGACGGTCAATTGCCGGGCGGTCAGAAGATTCGCGCCCAAGCTGCGCAGGATCTTTCCGCCGATCCCCTCTTCTTCCCGAAGCAGCCCCAATAAGAGGTGTTCGCTGCCGATATGGTTGTGTCCCAGGAGACGGGCTTCTTCGACCCCGTACTCGATGACTTTTTTCACCCGGGGGCTGAAGGGGATTTCCCCGAAGGTCATGGTGGTTCCCCCGCCCGGTAAATTCCGCTCGATCTCCAAACGGATTTGTTCGGTCGAGAGCCCCATCTTTTTCAAGATCATCAAGGCGATTCCATCCGACTCGCGGAGGATCGCTAAGACGAGATGCTCGGTGCCGAGGTAGTCGTTCTGATGACGCTCTGCCTCTTCCCGCGCCAGGATGATGATCTTCCGACCCTTGTCCGTGAATCGTTCGAACATCCTGCCTCCTTTTAGGTGGGCCTAAATAACCAGGTAACGGTGTGCAAACCTATCGAAAAATCTGGTCTAATTCTAACCAGAAGGATTTTAGGTGTCAAGGCGGCGAGGGGATCGCACCGTCGGATAAAAAGCCGCGAGACGACACCGGCTGCGAGTCGAACGATCCCGCTCTCGTTCGTTGACTTCAAAAGAATGCTCCCGATACAATCTCGGACTTTTTCACTGCGATCTTAATAGCCTCACGACTGGTTTCGCTCTATGAAGAACAAAAGTATCGGAATTCTGACCAAGCCGAAGTTTCCTGAGATCAAGAGCACGCTGCAGGATGTGGTCGCCTGGCTCAGGGCTCGCAGTATCAATGTCATCTTGGACACGACGTCGGCGACGTTGCTGGGCGAGCAAGGGGGCGTTCAGAAAACCCAGTTGGCGAGCAAGGCGGATGTGTTGCTGGTTCTGGGCGGCGATGGGACGATGCTGAACGCGGCAAGACTTGCCGGGGAGCGGAGCATTCCTATCCTGGGCGTCAACCTTGGGGGGCTGGGATTTTTGACCGAGGTCCGGCTGGAAAACTTGTATCCCTCGCTTGAGCGGGTCTTTGCCAATGACTTCGTGCTCGATGAGCGGCTTATGTTGCAGACGCACGTTCACCGGCATGGAGAGACCGTCGCGCGAGGCGTGGTGCTGAACGATGTCGTGGTCAGCAAGGGGACGTTGGCCCGGATGATCGAGCTGAGGATTTCCATTCAAGGCCAGTTCGTCACCAATCTGCGCGGCGATGGCGTGATCGTCACGACACCGACCGGATCGACCGCCTATTCCCTGTCGGCCGGCGGCCCCATTATCAACCCGGCTGTGCAATCGCTCATGGTCACGCCGATCTGCCCCCATACCTTGACGCATCGTCCCTTGATCGTGCCGGCTACGGCCGAAATCGAGGTGACGCTCACCAGCAAGGACGACGGCGCGATGGCGACGCTGGACGGTCAGGTCGGGGTGGCGATGATTCAGGGGGATACGGTGGAAATCAAGATGTCCGAATACCGGACGAGACTCATTCGTTTCCCGGAAAGCAGCTACTATGAAGTCCTGCGAGAGAAACTCAAGTGGGGGGACGGGTAACCGCCCGGCCGTCTGCCTCGTTCCTAGGCTTTCGCCTTCTCGATCAGCTCGATCATTTCCCGGTTGCTCGCGTATTTGAACTCCCCGATACAGTCGGTCTCACCCTGGTGCTGCTTCTCGCTCGACTCCAGCACGCGGAGCCCCTTCACATCGACCGGGTGGCTCTTGCGCGATTTGAGGATCGTGGTGAGCTTGTCGAGAACGACTTTTGCGCTGACCGGCGCCTTCGTCGCAAGGTAGCGGCTGACGACTTCCGCGCACCAATCCCCGTCCCGCTTGGCAACGCCGACTAAGCCTTCGCTGGCCTTGCGCGCCCAGCCGGCGAGAAAGACGCCGTCGATGACCTGGCCGGTCGTTTCGTCGTAGGCCTGGAACAAGGCGTCGTCAGGATCGTTGTTCGTCTTATTGGGGTTGGTGACGAAGAGGCCGCTCTTATAGGGTAGCCCGACCGTTTCATCGACTTTGTCGCCGACCGCGAACACCACGGCGTCGCAGGGGAACTCATAATACTGCTTCAGGCCAACGGCGGCTGTGTCGTTGCCCTTTGGCTCCAGCTTGTTATCTTCCATCTCCAGCCCGCGCACGCGATTGTTGGCATCCACCAGGATGCGCTTCGGAGAGGCGAGGAACTTGAAGCCCATCTTGGTGGCACTCACCTTCGGCTCGCACTTGGTGAACTCGTCCGTGAGGCCCTTGAGGACTTCGTCCGCATTTTGGCCGACGGCGGCCAGGCGTTCCTGAATCCGCGCCACTTCCTTGATAATGCCGTCCACGTCCATATTGTCACAGACCGCACGAATTTCTTTGGGATTGTACTTTCGCTCGGCCGGTCCGCGTCGCACGATGGCGGTCACTCGCGCGACCTTCTTATAACGGATGAGCCAGCGGGCGATATCGACCATCACGTCGCCGGCGCCGATTACCGCCACGTGCTGTCCCATCTCAAACGGGCGATCGCCGAATCCCGGGAGCCGATTGAAGTGGTAGACGACATCCTTGGCGTGGAACACGCCTTGAGCCGAATCCCCTTCCACGCCGATGGCTTTGGTGCCTTGCGCTCCGATGGCAAAGACCACCGCGCTTGCCCCGAGGGCGCGAACATCGTCGACGGTCAGGTCTTTGTCCTTCCCGATCGAGACATTGCCGAAGTAATGGACATTGGGCTGCTGGAGCAGTTCCCAATATTGTTTTTTCAATCCGCCGCGCAACTTCAGCTTCGCGGGGAAAATTCCATA
>SYGW01000136.1 GCA_005800255.1 Nitrospiraceae bacterium
GACATGCTGAGGTGAATCCACTTCAGGAACCCCTCCTTCATCTTGTCCCAACCGTAGTAATAGATGTAGAGGGTGCCGCTCTCGGCCACGAACATCAAGGCATAGATGTGCATGACCGGACGGAAGATGCTCGAAAGGTATCCAAAGAAGGCCGGATAGAGAGTCAGGAAGGTGAAGATCAGAATGCCGCCCAGGATGGCCGTCAACGAGTAGGCCGTCAAACTGATCTTGATGAAGTCGTAGGCGAGCTGGTCATACCTCTTAGCCATCGCCTTATCCTTCGTCATCACCCCCATGAACTCGATGACCATACAGAAAATGGGCACCGCCAAGACGAAGCTGCCGTAGTACAGGTGCTGCTGATTGGCGAACCAGAGAAGCACCCGGCTCTCGAAGTTGTAGCGCGGATAGTCCTTTGAGTTGTCTCCCGTCTTGGGAGCCGGCAGTCCGGACACGACCCCCTCGGTCTTATAATAGACGTCGCGCGCCTTCTCGACCTTCTTGTCCTTATCCCCCTCGCCCCCTTCTTTCTTGACCACGTCCGGGGGAGGCCCACCAGCCGGGGCCCCACCTCCGCTTGCAAGCGCAGGAACCGAGACCACGATCGGCAGGAGAAGGAGGCCAATCATCGCGCTTAACGCCATGATCGCCAGCGTCTTCTTTCTGGTCAAACTGCCCATGGCTTCCTCCTTAAACAAAAGCTGACACGAGATGGTTGCAAAACAAACTTGCGCCCGAAACCAGACGCTCTCGCCCTACGTCGGTGCGGCGCGCCATAATGACTGCGATTACTTCCGGAACAGATACCAATAGTCCAAGCCCTGCATGTCCATCAGAGCATGATCTACGAACGTAAAAAAACTCACGGCGATAATCACGGATACGATCACAGCGATGACGGGATTGTTCAGCGCGCTCATTGCTCCCCTCTCCTCCTGCCACGCCATATCACCCGCGTGGCACACCAGATCAGATTAAGAACCACTGTTTAGCAGGGGCACTGGATGCCCGCAAACCAATAAAAAAACCAGAGACCGACCGCGCAAGTGACGTAGAAAATCATCTTGCCGATCTTGATCTTCAACTCGCTATCCGGCGTGCCTGGTGCGCTTGCGACTGCTTCTCCCATTGTCTCTCTCCTCAGCTACAACCTTGGTTGAGGGTCCGCGTTCCGCTTATAACAACGCTCGTCTGGATCGCCTGCCAACGCCTTGACAGGCCGCTAAGTCTATGTTATTGCTCTCTTCGTCGTTTTTACTGATGAGGGCACACGATGAGCAAAAATTCAAAAGTGTTCGACATTATAGTTTTGGCCGGAATGGTTGTCAATATAATTTTGGCCGTGTTTTTGATCCTCTATTACTTTGATTTTCTATGACTTTTTGTTTGTCGTCGGCTTAGTCACGCTCACCTCTCCAGGCCCGGAAACCGCACAACGAAAGCCGATCGTCTCATCGCGAAAATCAGGGACCATTTTGCTCCGGCTGGTAATTCGCACGTCCGTCCCCACACTGGTATACCCGCCGCCCCGCATCACTCGAAACACCCCATAGTCGGGGCCTGCGGGATTGCGATCGACTGTGTCGCGATAGGCCTCTTCCCCGTACCAATCGGCCACCCATTCCATCACATTCCCCGTTCCATCCGCCACGCCAAACGGGCTGACGTCCCGCTTGAACGATCCCGCCGGCGCCGTAGCGTCGAACCCATCCCGAGGCGAGCCTCCGTTGAACGCCAACTGATCCGGCTCGTTCCCCCATGGCCAGAGCCGGCCATCCACACCGCGCATGGCTTTCTCCCATTCCGCTTCGGTGGGCAGCCGCTTGCCCTTCCACCGACAATAGGCATCGGCGTCTTCCCATGACACGTAGGTCGCAGGCTGGTTCATTCCCTTCATGCGGCTGATATTCTTGGCATAGCGAGACGGAGGCGCGGCCTTCCGATGACCCGTCGCAGCGACAAAGGCTTGATACTGCGCATTGGTGACTTCATAGCGATTGATGGAGAATGCGTCTACGTATATGGTCCGTTCCGGCTGCTCGTCATAGCCCCCCGCCTTGGTGCCCCGCAGGAAGGGGCCGGCTGGAATCATGACCATCTCGTCGGGAATCGGCAGCTCGCTGGAATCTGACTGGCCGGCTACAGAGTGGGCCGGAGACGAGTCTTCTCCAGGGACGGGAGGGGCTTCCGGAGGCGGTGTCGTGCCCCGCAAGATCCCCATGACGGGGAAGCTGGTAAAGGCAAGCACCACCAGCAGGAAGGCGATTTTGAATTTGGTTTCGAGCATGGCTCGGAACGTAGGCCCTGGACGGCCGGCACTGCGCCGCGGCGAGCCTAGCCTTTGACTTTTTTCGCGTCAGCACGCGGCTCGTCCGCATCCCTGGCGCAGCGGACTCCGATCGTCGTGTCGGTTCTCCACATTTTAGCCTGAAAGCGTTTTGAGAGCCGCGCATTGTGAGACGTTTCGCGCCAGGACCCTCCGCGGATCACCTTGTGTTGCCCGTCTTCAGGCCCAAGCGGATCCCGATAGGGCGTCTTTTGATAATACTGTTCGCCATAGGTGTCGGCAACCCATTCGGCCACGTTCCCCGTCATGTCATACAACCCGTACGGGCTGCGCCCCGATTCAAAGGACCCCGGCTGGGCCAGGTACTTGAAGCCGTCCTCGTCGCCATCCACGTTCGCGTGGCCCGAGCCAAAGTCATCCCCCCAAGGGTACCGCCGCTTGCCCTCACCACGGCCAGCCTTTTCCCACTCCGCCTCGGTAGGCAGTCGCTTGCCGGCCCACTTACAGTAGGCTTCCGCATCGGCCCAAGACATGCCCATGGCCGGCAATTCCGGCTTCAAAATTTTCGCCTGGTCGTCTTCAAACACCGGGATAAACGGTTTGCCACGCTTGGTCATCTTGACGAAGCGCTCATACTCGGCTTGGGTCACTTCCTTTTTATCCATATAATAGGTCCCCAGGTAGACCTGGTGTTCGGGCGCCTCGTCCGGATCTCCGTCCTTGCTGCCCATCGTAAACGGCCCTTCCGGAATCTGGACCATCTCGCGACCGTCGTCGCCGACGGTCGTCTTATAAATCGAATAGTCCCGTGGTGCCACCGTGGCGACCGGCTTGTCCTCCACCACGATGGACGCAACCAACAGACGCTGCTGCTTGGCCCGGTACGACTCGTAGACCAACCCCACGATCATCAAGATGAAGGAAGCAAAGACAAAGACGATCGCCCCGATCAAGACGCCTCTATTTTCCATAGTTCCTCAAGAAGCCTCCCGGTTCTCACCTGACGGGGTTTGTATTTGCGCCGCACCCTGCTTGCGCTCGGCCCACACGTCCATCAGCATGGAGTACTGGACACCCAGGAACCCGCCCATCGCCGCCCCAGCCCCCGCGCCGACTGAAATCTTCTCCGCCCCGGCCAGCAGCCAGGCCAAGAGACCGCCCAGGATCGTCCCGATCAGGATGCTGATCAGAAATCGGCGCCCCCCGAAGAGTCCGACCACCGTTCCCATGACCAGGCCGATCCCGACGGCAATCGGCAATACCTCCCTCCCCATGAGCAATCCCAGCAACGCGCCCACGGTTCCCATGACCAGCGCGCCCAAGAGCATGTCAACGATTTTGCGGAATGAGGTTTGAGACATGGCGCCCCTGACAGTCACATGTTCCTCAGAAGCACCGCTAGTGGGACAACACGGTCAACGAACCGAAATCCACTTCTACGCCGGGCCCGCCTTGCAGGGAAATGCCCCAGGCTTTGTCGGCCGGCTCATGCTGGTGGATACGCTTGAAGTCTTCGTAAACGTTCACGCGTTCTTCGATCCATTCTCCGATCGGCTGCGGCCCGGACCGGAGGATGATCTCGGATGCTCCGAACATCCCCCCTTCCGTCGTCGTGCCTTTCGCCTTCGTCGCACTCCACACATATTTATTCGACACGGGAATCACCATCAAATCCGTGTCCAACGACACGAACACGGCGGCGATGGGCTCCGCCCCGGCCGGCGCCGCCTTCAGCCGCCAGCGCCAGGTGAGCACCGGCATGGCTTTCGGGGCCCATAATATATTCCGTTTGTAAATCCGTTGATCCGCCTTGCGCACGGCCAGGAAGGGTTGCGCGCCGTCCAGTTGCACCGTATAACTCTGCCTGGCTTTTCCTTCCCCATGCTGGGCTTTCCACTCCTTCGGAAATCCGTCTGCGTCTTTCGCGGTGAAATCTTCCAGCACTGCTTGTCCGGCCGGCTGGGCTTCCAGCTCCGCCCACGATACATACAGACACAATACGCCGACCAGAGCCGCCGACACAAACCGCATCATGACGGCTGCGCCCCGCGCGCCTCGGGCAAGATCGGCCGACTGTTCTGCGGAATGAGGCCCGCCACCGGCACTGCCCGTCGGTCCCGGCTGCTGATCCAGAACAGGCACAGCACGGTCAGCCAGAACACCACCATGTTCAGCGTCACCATTTTTGCGGCAAAGCCCAACGAAGGAGTGTAGGCCCAGGGAGACAAGTCAGGCATCAGCTCGTTCACGTGCCAGGAGAGCCGTCCCGAGGATCGGATATAGCCCATCAGGCCCATGACCCACGTGAAGGTCGCGGCAAGGCCGAACAGAGCCACCATGCCACGCACGGAGATCTTCCCCCATTCGATCGGTCCATGGACCTTGGAGCCCCGCATCATGCTCCGATTGATCAGGAGCCCGGCCACGAGCACCATCAACGTGGTGAACGCTTGCGGGCTGGACAGACCCACCCGCACGCTGGCAGGCAGGTAGAACCCATAGACCGAGAGCCAGATGATATTCGCGATGCCCGTCATGAACAGAATCGCGAGCGCCACATTGCCTGTTTTCTCCCAGGAGACAGTGATTGCGCGGTTGGCCCGCCGGAAGAAGATATAGCTCAGCGCCGTCAGGCAGATCATCACGTTGATCGCGCCGTTTTTTGAGGACATGACCCCGTAGTTGCCGATCACCGGATGCTGCGCCCCGCCCATGGCCTTAACCTCACTGGGAGCCATGACCACCGTATGCGGCGTCAGCCACACGAACAGGCAGGCCATGAGGGCCCAGACCAGATACTGGAAGTAGGGTTGGTAGCGATCCCCGCCCTTCATGCGCCCCATGCTCTGCCAGAGGTAATAATTGATTCCCAGGAAGAGGACTCCGACGAGCAGCGCCTGGACGACGAACAGCCAGGTCAGCAGCCCGCCCATCATCGTCACCCCCATGCTCTGCCGAAACGCATAGACCGACCGCATCAGCCAGTAGCCGGCGAAGGGCATGGGCAGCAACGCACAGACAGTGACGAAGAGGAAGACATACCCGACCCAGTCATAGTAGGCCCGCTCCTCGTCGGTCTTGCTGGTTAAAAAGCGGTACGATGCGTAGGCAATGACCACTGCGCCGCCCGACATGATGTCCGCAAGAAACCGATGGACGTTGAGCGGGTTCCACAAGGCAGAGTGGAGCAAGTGCGCCACGTTGCCCAGGTAGCGCCCTTGCGCATCCACGCCGGCCGGCGCCATCATGAACGCCGCCCAGGCGTTGGCCAAAAGCAGGAGCACCCCCCCGAGACTATTCACAACCACGCCAAGGGACACGTGCAGCCACTTCAAGGCCGGCGCGGCCATCCGGTCCCAACTATAGTAGTACGCAATCAGAAAGACGGATTCCGCGACGAAGACCAGCGCATAGACCGGCATCATCGCCTTGAAGGTCCCGCCCATGTAGCGCATGAAGCTGGGATAGAGCCAGATGAACATGCCCAGCATCAGCGTTCCCACCACCGCCGTCAGGGACAGGGCCAGCAGCGAGACGCGCAGGAAGTCGCGGGCCAGACAGTCATACCGGGCCGCCACCGACTTGTCGCGCGCGAACAGGCCGATCAGCTCGATGATCACGCAGAAGATCGGCAGGGCCAGGACAAATCCGCCGAAATAGGTATGCTGTTGCGTCACGAACCAGACGAAGGTCCGGTTGTCGAAAGAGCCATACCGAGGGTACCGAGCCTCGTCCTGAGCCGGAGCCGGCGGCCCAACCGGCGTTCCGCCGGTCTTGTAATAGATGTCCCGCGGAGCCTCAGCTTGGGCCGATTCGGCGGAGTGTTGCGCCAGCACAGAGGAGGGCGTCGCGCAGGATAAAAAGACAAGGAGCGCCAGCAACACACAAGCCGGCCTTGCCATTCGCATGACGAATGCCATCGACATCGCGGCGCCCCCCACCACACTTTGCACTTAGTTCTGCCTCCCGCTTCCCCCGAGGGCAACCCCGACCGGTGGAACCGTCCCGCCAGTCGGCGCCGGCCCAGTTTTTGACAGAATGCCAAAGACGAACGGACAACGCAACAGGGAAGTGGGCACCTGCTGATGAATACGATCCTCCAAGGCACGCCGGTACCCGAGGTAATAGCCATAGAGGGCCATGACCCCCGCCACCAAGAAACCAATTGCCCCGTGGACCAAGCCGCTCATATGCTCAGGCCGCAGCAGGAAGGCCACCGCCCCGGCCAGCACCAAGTAATAGGTCGCCGCAAACGCCAGGCCTGGCCACCACCAGAAACGGAAGCGCTCAGGCCAGCCCAGCGAGCCGAAGGCCGCCGCCCATCCGCCCGGCCGCTGCTGGCCCGACAGATAGGCGGGCAGTGCGACAGAGCCGGCCAGCAGACTGATCGCCACGAACTGAACCGGCAGCATCCGCCCCGTTTCACCCAGTCCAGACACAGTCACCGCCAGCAGCGCCCCTCCCAGACCGGCGAGCAATGTCCATCGGCCCAAGACCCCCGGTTGTTCCCGGACGAGCGCGCGCAGGGCAGCCCCATCGGGAAACGTCAGAACCGATTGGCCATCACGCTGCAACCGTCGCACATGCCCGATTTCGAACGCATCTCTCGCCACCGAGGTGCAGGCAATGATAATGGCCATCATGGCCGGCCCGTCAGGATGGAGCAGATAGTCGTACCCGACAAGGATCTTCAGCAAAGCCAGGACCATCAACGAGAGTTGTGCTCCATAGAGGAAGCCGATCCAGCCCGCCAACCAGCCAAGCAACCTGGCCCCATCCTCCTTCCACAGAATTACGAAGCTGGTTCCGCGGCCAACTTTATAGGCCCAGAGGGCGGTCACCGTCGAAATCAGACCGCTGAGCGCAAGGAGCATGAGCGGATCGGAGAGCGGGTCCGCACGCTTGATCAGACGATAGACGGCAAAGGCCACGAGGCCCGGTGCCAGCATGACCAGCCGCTTGCGCCTGCGGACCGATTCCTCAGTCACCGCCAGGGTCAGCCGCGGCAACACCCGCAACGTCAGCCGGTGCAACATCACTTCCTCAACGCGGCATGACGCATACTGAGCGATGAACGGAGAGTTGCGCCCATCTCATATTTCCTCTTCGCTCTGCCGTTCATCGTTCAACATTCCGCGCTCATCATTTCGACGCGGCCATCCCGAAATAGCGGGCCTTCACTTCTTCCATCAACGCGACCGTCACCCGAGACAGGCCGCGCTCCATCGCGGTGCGCTCCAATTCCAGTTTGGCCATGGCCCGCACCGGCCCAGGCACGTTTACCAACCGTTGCTCCGCCTCCGGCTCCCAGGCAACCGCCCCACCTTGCCGAGCCTGGGCCATCAAGGCCATGGTGACCACTTTCTGCCCCTTGGAGCGGACATAGTCCTCGACCTCTTGCTTGACCAGCGGCGCCACATAGGGAGGCATCCGGTCCAGCCCATGGCGCGCGTCGTCGCTCCACACCAGGCGATCCACCAAAGCCAGGGATTCGTCCGGCGTTCCCTCGCACCCCACGGAGGTCCCGCAGCCCAGACACTCGGATCGGACGAGCCAAGCGCCATGCGGCTCGTCGGCAAACGCTTCATCCACCCCTTGCGTGTGCATCCAACGCCCGCAGCCACAGACCAGCATAGGACTATCCGATTTTCCCTGGATAGAGGATGTACAGCATCGTATAGGTCACGCTGCCGGTCACGAACA
>SYGW01000137.1 GCA_005800255.1 Nitrospiraceae bacterium
ATTGGTGCGGCCGGTACGGGAGCCGTCGCTTGTGGAGGTTTCGGCGCCGATGGGGGGGCCGGACTGTCCGAGCGCACGGGCTGCGCCGGTTTCTCTACGCGAACAGGCGCCGGCAAAGGCGGGCGTGGCGCTTGGGCCTGCGGCATCGCAGGGGCCGGCTTCTCGCTCGCGCGCCGCAGCAGCCGCGTGGCACGTACCGCCGCCGTTTCAAGCACGAATCGGGGATGGGCGCTGAGCCGGAGCGAATCCTCTGCCTGTGTGAAAATCGCAAACAGTTCTTGCAGCTGCTCCGGTGAGAAGGCCTTGGCATCAGCCGCCATCTGCGCCAGGTCTTCCGCGGCGGCCTCGATCAGGCCCTGTTGTTCTTGCGGCGAAGGCACGACCGACACCACCAACATGTTCCGCAGATACTCGACAACTTCCGCGCAGTAGGCGCGGAGATCGTGTCCCTGGTCCAGCAGTTGGGCCAGCACGCGTAGTGCCGCGGCGCTCTCCTGCGTGGTAATGGCTTGAATCATGGCGCGCACCAACTCTTGGGGAACCGCCCCCACACGTGGTGTTCATTTTCGCCACCACCGAGATCCACAAAATTCCGGCGACGATTCTGTCCCGCTGTCAGCACTACAACTTCCGGCGCATTGCGCGAACCGAGATCGTCGAACGGCTGCGCCATGTGGTCAATCAGGACCAGATCGTCATCGAGGAACGGAGCCTGATGGCGCTCGCCAGGGCCAGCGAAGGCAGCATGCGAGACGGACTCAGCCTCCTCGACCAAGCCGTGGCCTTCGGCGGTAAGACGATCGTGCATACGGACCTGGAAGCGTTGCTGGGAGCGGTTCCGCAAGAGTTGGTGCGCGCCATGATTCAAGCCATTACCACGCAGAAAAGTGCCGAGGCGCTGCGCGTGCTGGCCCAACTGCTGGACCAGGGACACGATCTCCGCGCCTACTGCGCGGAAGTTGTCGAGTATCTACGGAACATGTTGGTGGTGTCGGTCGTGCCTTCGCCACAAGAACAACAGGGCCTGATCGAAGCCGCCGCGGAAGACCTGGCGCAGATGGCGGCTGATGCCAAGGCCTTCTCACCGGAACAGCTGCAAGAACTGTTTGCGATTTTCACACAGGCAGAGGATTCGCTTCGGCTCAGCGCCCATCCCCGATTCGTGCTTGAAACGGCGGCAGTACGTGCAACACGGTTGCTGCGGCGCGCAAACGAGAAGCCGGCCCCTGCGATGCCACAGGCCCAGGCGCCACGCCCGCCCGTGCCGGCGCCTGTTCGCGTAGAGAAACCGGCGCAGCCCGTTCGCTCGGACAGTCCGGCCACCCCATTGGCGCCGAAACCTCCACAAGCGCCGGCTCCCGTGCCGGCCGCGCCAATGCCGACACGACCTCCGGTGCTGGCGACTGCGGCGCCAGCACGAAGCCCCCTCCCGACTCCTCCACCTGCCCGGCCTCCCAGTGCCGGCCGTGAGGAAACCGCGACGAAATCCGTCTCTACGCCCCCGAGTGACGCGGACCGTCCCGCCGTCACGCTCAATTGGGAACAGCTTCAGGAGGAAGTGGCCGGGGCCTTTTCCAATATCGCCCCCTTCCTGGAAATGGGGCGGCTCGTCAGCGTGGACGGCCATGTCGTGACGATTGGCTTTTCCAAGCAAGCGACGGTGGCCCGAGGCATGATCGAGAAGCCCGACAATATGGCGGTACTCACCTCGATGTGTGAACGGCTGAGCGGGCAGACCCTCCGGCTACGGGTCGTCGAATTGACCGAGGCGGACCCTCCGGGACGCACGATGGCAGAGCTCAGGGTGTCAAAAGAAAAAGAACAAAAAAAAGCGCTCTTCGAACAGGCGCGGGCGCATCCGGTCGTCAAGCAGGCGCTCGAGATGTTCGGAGCAGAGCTCGCAGAGGTCAGGCCGGTATCGAGCCAGAAGGAGATTGAAGAATGAAAAACCCGTTAGCGAATATGGGAAATATTCTGAAGCAGGCGCAGGCGATGCAGGCGCAAATGGCGAAGGTGCAGGAACAGGCTTCGGTGAAGACCCTCACCGGGACGGCCGGCGGAGGCAGCGTCACCGTCACGGCCAATGGTGCGATGCAGCTGCTCAGCATCGTGATCGATCCCGAAGTCGTGAAAAGCGGCGACGTGGAGATGGTGCAGGACCTGGTCATGGCGGCATCGAACGATGCCCTCCACAAAGCGCGCGAGATGATGGCGAATGAAATGAAAGCCGTGACCAGCGGGATGAACGTCCCCGGATTATTCTAGCGGGCAGGTATATTTATTATGGCAGTTGATCAGCAGGGACTCCTCGCGCGGTTGGTGCGCGAACTGGTTCGTCTTCCCGGCATCGGGCAAAAGACGGCGCAACGATTGGCCTTTCACGTCTTGAAGGCCGAGCGCGAAGAGGCGCTCCGCTTGGCCGACGCCATTCGCGCGGTGAAAGATGGGCTCTCGTTTTGCCGCCAATGCCGGAACATTGCCGAGGGGGAGCTCTGCGAGTTTTGCCGCGACCCCAAGCGGGATCAGACGAGAATCCTGGTGGTGGAAGAACCGAGCACGACCTATGCCATCGAACGGGCCGGTGCCTACCGCGGCTTGTACCATGTCTTGCTCGGCGCCTTATCCCCGCTGGACGGTGTCGGGCCCTCCGATATCAGGGCCGAGGAATTGGTCGATCGGGTAAAGCTCGGAGGCATTCAGGAAGTGATCCTCGCGACGAGTCCGACGATCGAGGGCGAGGCGACCGCCATCTATTTAACCAACCAGCTGAAACCCCTTGGCGCGAAGGTCTCCCGTATCGCCTATGGTATTCCGGTCGGAATGGACATCGAATATGCCGACGATGTGACGCTACTCAAGTCGATCGAAGGCCGCCGCGACCTTTAACAAGCTCCCCGTACAACCAAATTTTTCCGGCATCCCCTAGGGCCGATTGCGCGAGATAAACGGCCATACGCCTCCCATTGACCCCCCTCCAGGCCCCTGTTATAGTCCGCTTGCTTAGGACGATTTTACTCCTCAGGCAGACGGCTAGATGAAAGCAAGCTCTTCCGCCAAACGCATTGCTTCCGCTCCCACAGCGACACAACCTGTCGCCCCCACAGGCCGCACCACAATCGCAGCCGTCGAAGAAAAGTACGACGCGATTCGTCGCGATCTTGAGCAACAGCGCCGGACCATTCTCAATGAAACCGTCGAGGGCCTGACCAGTTCAAATAGCCAGGAGACCTTCCCGGATGTCAGCGACCAGGCATCGGCGGAGGCCGAGCAGCACTTTTCGATGAGGATCCGCGAACGCGAACAGCGGCTGGTCAAAAAGATCGACGAAGCGTTGGCTCGCATGGATCAGAATATCTACGGCATCTGCGAACGCTGCGAGGAAGAAATTCCCTATCCGCGGCTCAAGGCCCGTCCCGTCACCACCCTCTGCATCGACTGCAAAACGCTCGAAGAACAAGAAGAGAAGAGCCGGCGCTAAACGTATTACGCCGCTACATCTCGAACCAATTCGAAATGCGACGAAACCGTCTTACGCAATGACTACTGTTTGAGCACCTTCACTCGCTGCTTAGCGAGAGCGATGCGACTGGCTTCCTCGTGAACACCTTCGACCAAAGCGAGGTAGGTCTCATATTCCAGGATGGCGCGCCTGGGATTCGTGGACTCGATGGCTTCGGCCAGGTTGTACCGGGCGATCGCGTAATTAGGTCGAAGGATGACAGCCTTCTCGAAGGAGGCCAGGGCGTTCGCCTTCTCTCCCAACTTGCCGTAGATCGTGCCGAGGTTGTTCAGAACTTCTGGCGTGTTGGGCCTAATGGCCAGCGACTGCAGCATCTCTCCCTTGGCCTTCTCGTGCTGCCCCTTTCCTTCCCATGCCAGCCCCAGCTTATGGTGCACCTCCGCCTGCCACACCTTACTCGTAAAACCGCTCGCAATCGCTTTCTGATAGGCATTGGCTGCAATCTCGTAGTTCTGCCGCCCACAATAAGACAGCTGAGCGGTTTGCCCCCGCGCAAATTGCTGAAGCGACAGGAAAGGCTCCTTGTCCTCCGCGCCTTGGCTGTCGAGCTGTTGCCCGGGCTTCTGGCTGCTGGGGCGGCGCAGCCGTTCCAAGAATTCACGTCGATAGGGTGAAAACAATCGCGCATAGGGGTCGATCGTAATCGAGGCCTGGAGCAATGCCGGCTGCTCGTTCGCGCCAAGAACCAAATATTGCGTCGTGGATTTTTCATCGCCCGTTTCATAGAGGACACTCGACGCCATGCTCGCCTTGGAGGACAGATTCGCCACATTGAGATAAAATTCCAAGGCAGGCTTCAGCAACGTCAGGGTCTGGCGGAGAACCGGGTAAGGGTTCAAATCGATCCCGGACGAAAAGGTAAAGAGGACTCCGACCAACAGCCCATCTTCATCGAAAAAATACGATTCATCGCCATGGGAGGGGCTTCGATCGGCAGGCAGCATCAACTCCTGCCCTGAGCCCCAGGCTTGCGTCTTGAGCGCAGAAACGGGATGGGTCTTGAGAAAATCGGACTTCGCCGCACAGATCGTGGCGGACTTCAGCAGAATAAGATCGCTTTCCGATGGGGGGAGGGGCGGCTTGGGGACTGCCGTTTCGCAGCCGCTCAACAAGAGACTGAGCCCCAATCCACAGACCAGCCACAGCCGGATAGGCGCAGCGCGAAAGGCTCTCGTAGCACAGGGGGTTCGACTCACGCCAGAAAGCATACACGAAATGTGAACGCCTTTACCAACCGACAAACGACCACGCCCGCCGCTACATCGGTATAAACCAAGGAAGTCGGGTCCATGACGCTGTAAATGCTGGCGGGAGCGGTATAGCCCCCCTCCGCGTCGGCCAACGCTTGCTGCTGGCGGTTTTCAGCGCATCCGGCCACAGTGACCAGAAAGAACATTCCTACGGCCCATGCTGTTGTCCGCATCGTTAACCTCACTTGTCCGGCAGGGTTCAAAACACATGATGGCGCAACACAATAAAGTGTAGCCGACCACACTGGTTCTGTCCAGGATGAGCGCGGCTCCAACAACCCTTATGAAAACTGTGAGTTGGGGGGTCTGGAATGGGGAGGTGGTGGGCGATACTGGTATCGAACCAGTGGCCTCTTCCGTGTGAAGGAAGCGCTCTACCCCTGAGCTAATCGCCCACAGAGTTCGAAGTCTAGCATGGGCCAACCGAACGGATCAACAGAACGTCGGCAAGCGGCCGCGGCTCTCAATAAGAATGAAACCCGTGCCGCTCACCGCGCGTCGCCTTGACATCGCTAAAACACGGTTCCTACAATGCCTTTCCCTCACCTTTTTCCCACGGAGCTCCACTCGCATGCGCGACGACATTGTCATTATCGGCGGCGGTCTGGCCGGATCTGAAGCAGCATGGCAGGCCGCCAATCGTGGCGCGAAAGTCACGCTCTATGAAATGCGCCCCAAAGCAACGACCCAAGCGCACAAGACCGGCGGCTTAGCCGAGCTGGTCTGCTCCAATTCGCTCGGTTCGACCGATCCGTTGAATGCACCCGGCCTCTTGAAAGAAGAAATGCGCCGGCTCAACTCGCTTATTATGAAGGTGGCAGACGACGTGCGGGTGCCGGCCGGATCGGCCCTGGCCGTCGACCGCGACCTGTTTTCACTCAAGATTACCCAGGCGCTCGAAAGCCACCCGAACATTCGCATTCTGCGCGAGGAGATCGCTGAGATCCCGACGGACTGTCTCTGCATTCTGGCGACCGGGCCCCTGACCTCCGACAAACTGTCCCAAGCCATCGCGCAATTGACCCATACGAAACATTTATATTTTTACGACGCGATCTCTCCGATCGTAGACGCCGACTCCGTCAATATGGACGTCGCCTTCCTCGCCTCCCGGTACGGCAAGGGCGGAGACGACTACCTCAACTGCCCCATGGATGAAGCGACCTACAATGCCTTCCACGCCGCGCTACTGACAGCGGAAAAGGTGCAGCCAAAAGACTTCGAAAAGGCCGCCTACTTCGAAGGCTGCATCCCCATCGAGGTGATGGCAGAACGGGGCCGCCAAACCATGCAGTTCGGTCCGTTGAAACCGGTGGGTCTGGAGAATCCCAAGACGGGGAAGCGAGCCTATGCGGTGGTGCAGCTCCGGACGGAAAACGCCCATCGCTCCTGCTACAACCTCGTGGGGTTCCAGACCAAATTGACCTATGGAGAGCAGAAGCGGGTGTTTCGCATGATTCCCGGCCTGGAACAGGCGGAGTTTCTCCGCTACGGCAGCCTGCACCGCAACACTTTTATCAATTCGCCGCAACTGCTCTACAACACGCTCCAGTTCAAGGCGCGCGGGACATTGTTTTTTTCCGGGCAGTTGGTCGGCGTCGAGGGCTATACGGATTCCGCCGCGATGGGAGGGCTGGCCGGCATCAATGCCGCCCGCGGCCTGGCAGGATTGCCCTTGGTCACACCGCCGCCCACCACGGCCCATGGCTGTCTCACGACATACATCACGACCGCAGACCCCCGACACTTTCAGCCGATGAATACGAACTTCGGGCTCTTTCCTCCCCTTGCCACCCCGATGAGAGACAAGGAGAGCAAACGACGCCTCACCGGACAGCGGGCGCTTGAGGACCTGACGGCATGGATGACGCAATTCAAGCTTTCATGACCTTCCTGGAAGTGGACCGTCATGCGTCGCATGAAACCGTGCGCAACTACGGGTCCGATCTCCGCCAGTTTCAGACCTTCATGAAGACGGAGCAGCCGGGCCTGCCGAAGCTCGATCCCGCTACGGTTCAGACGGAGTCCATCAGAGCCTACCTGCATTGGCTGGACCGCAAACAAGAGAAAAGCACTTCGATCGCCAGGAAGCTCGCCTCCATTCGCAGCTTCTATCGTTATCTGCAGCGAGAGGGCAGAGTGAGACTGAATCCTGCCGAAACCATCAGAACGCCGAAGCAGCCCAAGCATCTGCCTCGCGTCTTGACCAAGGACAACGCAGCAGCGTTGATGGACTTTCCTGCCGGCCAACCAGGCTCCTCGCTCCGGGACTGCGCTTTGTTGGAAACACTCTATTCGACCGGGGCTCGTGTGAGCGAACTCGTGGGGATCAACCTCGAAGATCTCCGCCTGTCCGAGGGGCTGGTCCACCTGCGAGGGAAGGGCCGGAAGGAACGGATCGTCCCGGTCGGAGAAGTGGCTCTCCAGGCCATCCACAACTACCGTGCATCGTTGAAGCCGTCCGCCAGCAATCGGCAACCGTCCGCTCCCGTCTTTTTGAATCTGCGAGGGGGCCGGCTGACGACCAGAAGTGTGGCTCGCATCGTTGCCGGCTATTCGAACCGGCTGGCCGGAGGCTCCGTCAGTCCCCACACCCTGCGCCATTCCTTTGCCACCCATCTCCTCGATGAAGGAGCCGATCTGCGATCGATCCAAGAAATGCTGGGGCATGTGTCGCTGAGCACAACACAGAAATACACGCACCTGGCGACAGACCAGCTCCTGGCCGTCTACGATAAGACCCATCCGAGAGCCGGCCGCGCCGCCACCCTGCGTTCCATCAAGGACGGCAAATCATGATATATAATGGGGCAACGCGGGCTTGCTCGCCGCGCGTTTCGCACTTTTCTCGCAACGGGAGCCACGCATGAACAAACTGATCAAAAAAGCGGACGTGCTGATCGAGGCCTTGCCCTACATTCGCACGTTCAAGGGCAAGACCATCGTCATTAAATATGGCGGCCACGCCATGACCGATACGCTGCTGAAGGAACGCTTCGCCCAGGACGTCGTGCTCTTGAAATATGTGGGGCTCAATCCGGTGATCGTGCATGGAGGAGGCCCCCAGATCGACAAGATGCTCCAGCGCCTGGGCATTGAGGCCAAATTTCGTCATGGAGTGCGGGTCACGGACGATGCCACGATGGAAATCGTGGAGATGGTCTTGGCCGGCAAGATCAACATGGAAATCGTCGATCTCTTGAATCGCCATGGAGGCCTCGCGGTCGGGTTGAGCGGCAAAGACGGCGGACTGATCCTATCGAAACCCCTCACGGCCAAAGCCTGGGCTGCCAGCCTGGACAAGGATCTGGATGACGGCGAGGGGGACGTGGATTTCGGCTTAGTGGGAGAAGTCCAGTCCATCGACCCGACGCTGGTGCTGAAACTCCAACAGGATAATTACGTTCCTGTGATTGCGCCGATCGGCACGGACCGCGAAGGCAACACCTATAACATCAATGCCGACCTCGTAGCAGGAGCGATGGCCGCAGCGCTGGGGGCGGAAAAACTGGTGATGATGACCGACGTGAAGGGCATTCGCAATGCGAATGGGCGCCACCTCTCGACGGTCTCGCGCAAAGACACGCAGCGGATGGTGAGGAAGGGCACGATCAGCGAAGGGATGCTGCCCAAGGTCCATGCCTGCCTGGATGCACTCGGTGGCGGCGTCGGCAAGGCCCATATCATCGACGGCCGCATACCTCACGCGATTCTCCTCGAAGTGTTCACGCGCAAGGGTATCGGAACTGAGATCACCTCGTAGCCGGGTCATCCAATCGGTCTCTTGTCGTGGTGAACCAGCGATCCAGAATCCAACGCCATCTCAACGCCTTCATCGGCGAACGGCATCCTGAGACGAGTCCTCGCGCGTTACGGAAGGCGGCCCACTATCTGAGGACCCAGTTGGCCAAGTCCGGATGGGCCGCCAGCGGCCAATTCGTACAGGCCTGGGGCAAGACCTATCGCAACGTCCTGGCCACCAAATATCCGGACCGTCCGGGCGAGGACCGGAGCTGCCTCCGCTCCTGATCGGGGCCCATTACGACACCGTATCGGGCTCGCCCGGCGCCGATGATAATGCGAGCGGGCTCGTGGTCTTCTGCCTTGAAGAACAGGATCGGCTGGGCAGTCAGGCCTTCGCGGCCCGCTTGAAACGCGAGGGTCGCGAATTGGCCAGGGCCATCATCTTGGAATGTGTGGGGTTCGCCAAAAGCGAGGAGGGTACGCAGCAGGCCCCACCTGCCGTACCTATTTCAGTGCCGACTCAGGGAGGTTTCCTTGCGCTGGTCGGCAACGAGACCTCCAAGCCTTTGATGACGCAGCTTGAACAAGAGGCTCGGCTCAAGACCCTCTCCTTGATCGTGCCAGGCAGAAGGGAGGCCATCCCCCATACCAGGCGCAGCGACCATGCCTCCTTCTGGGATGTAGGCTACCCAGCCGTCATGTTGACCGATACGGCGAATTTTCGAGATCCTCATTACCTTCGTGAGACCGATACCATGCACACCTTGAATCTCGCATTTCTCTCCAACGTGGTGACGACAGTGACCGAGACCGCCATTCGCATCGCGGGAGTACGGCCATGACAACGAGCAGAACGAAGCTGGCCC
>SYGW01000138.1 GCA_005800255.1 Nitrospiraceae bacterium
CCAAAATCGCCTTCGTGAAAATGAAGAGGGCCATATCGGGCCGCCCCCAAGGCCCATAGACCGTAAAGAACCGCAGCCCCGTGCAGGGAATCCGGTAGAGATGCGCATAACAATGGGCCATGAGTTCGTTGGCCTTCTAGCTGGCCGCATAGAGCGAGACAGGATGGTCCACATTGTCGTGGACCGAAAAGGGCATCTGGGTATTGCCGCCATAGACGGAACTCGACGAGGCATAAACGAGATGCTGCACCGGCGCGTGGCGGCAGCCTTCCAGAACATTCAGAAACCCTTCGATGTTGCTGTCCGTATAGGCATGGGGGTTCACCAGTGAATAACGCACGCCGGCTTGCGCCGCCATATGGACCACCTTCGCGATCGGCTGTTCGGCAAAGAGCTTCCACATCTTCACCCGGTTGGCCACATCGGTCTTGGTGAAGGTAAATTGCGTGAAGGGCTTCAGCTTCGCCAGCCTTGCCTTCTTCAGCCTCACGTCATAATAGTCGTTGACGTTGTCGAGTCCAATCACCGTCTCGCCTCGTTCCAACAATCTGAGCGCCGTATGAAAACCGATGAATCCTGCGACGCCGGTCACGAGGATCGGAGCTTGCGATGTTTTACGTCTGACCATAGTCGTTCCTTGTCGATTTATCGTGGCGGTGTCGTGCGGCTGCCTGCCTTCATGAAGGGGGGATCGCCATGGTCGAGCCGGTAGAGGGATAGGGGCGTCAGAGCTTCCCCGGTCTTCATCGGCAGCACCGGACCGTCGGCCGTGCCACGAAACAGATCCAGCGCCCGGCCGCAATGATACGCGCATCCATGGAGAGCAAGAAGATCCTTGAGGGCTTCCGGCCTCTCCCAATGGGCCGTCAACAGGGCCGTGCGGGCAGGATTTCGTTTACTGAACATGAACGAGAGATGATCCGGATACCAGTCTGCGCCGCCCGTGGCATAGGACACGAAGAGCGTGGCCTTCGCCGCAGCGCAGACCTCGGCAAGGTATGAGTTCGTGAGGTAGCCATTTTCTCCCACGTCCAACCATTTGCCTGGATGAGACAGAGGCGCGTGAGCCGCATGGCCACGGACTTCGAGCAGTTGCTGCTGCGAAGCCAGCACCAACGAAATCAGCCCATGTTTCTGCACAAGCGCCTGGATCACACCGTCCTTGAGCGCGGACTTGCCGCTATTCGTCGGCCCGCTGTCCGCATGCACCAGCACGTTGTAGCCCCGGTCGGCAATGAGATAGCAGTTGCGCGGCATCTCCAGATCGCAGGGATCTTCGCCGTAGAAGGGCACGGAGTAGACGGCCCCTCCCTCGAAGGCCCAGCTCTCCCCATGCGCCAGCTCAATCACGTTGCCGAATCCCAATTCCCGCAAAAGCGACAGATAATCATAGGACAGGATGCGACGATTTCTTCGGCTCGGCACGATGATCGGCGTGTCCTTGGGCAGGTGTAAGAGCGTGCGAGGGTCCACATGGTCGTCATGATCATGGGTCAAGAACACGGCAGCCGGCTTGGGCAGCAACGATCCCCAGAGCGAAGGAATGGAGGACTCTGCAAACCAGGGAAGCAGCCAGGGATCGAACAGCAAAGCTTGGTCCCGTTGCCGATACAACAGCGCCGCATGGCCGAGATGAAGCGTATCTTTATCGTGCAGGGTTTCGAACCAGCGGGACTGGACAGAAGAAGTGTCCGCACTGACTAGACAGTCATGCTGATGCAGCGCTTCCATCAATCGCGTGAGAACTCGCTCTCCATCCCGCCCGGAAGTCGCCACTACTGTTCGAATTTCGTCAGTCTGATGGGTGCCATCCAAAAAACCCAAGACCTTTCCCACCAACGGCCCCAACTGTCGCTGGTCGAACCCGATCGGAATGGCCTGCCGCTTGACGGAATGGAAAATCCTGAGGCCACCGTTAGTGACCGTGGCGGATTTGGTGGGGTCGGTCGGAAACTCCCATTGAAAGGTGCCGTCTTGCTTCCGCCCGCAGCGAATGTGCTGCTGAAGATACGGCCTGGTGCTGATCACTTCCGCATAGGCATCTTCCAATCGTCTCTGGCGATCCGGATCGTCCACCGGAGCCCGCTTGGAAAAGACATCGCTGATGGCCGTATCGATCGAGCTGGACAGGAGACTATGGGCCTCCTGGAGACTCGCAACGACTTCCGGCGCCACCCCTGAAACAAAGGGAAAGGGCCCGGGAGCCTCGGCGCTCTCCAATTGCACCCAGGACCAGGGCGCCAGGCTGAGATACTGATGTTTCGGCAGGCTATCCCAGATCTTCATGATCGTAAAATGCCAAATATGAGGTGTGAAAGACGCGCAGCTGGATTACAGCTCACGTTTTCCCCTTTACCCACTCCAGCTTGCTGATGTTCGGTTCATACAGAGCCTGGATGACGTTTCCGTCCGGGTCGGAAAAATAAAACGAGTAGCTGCCGTCGCGATGCTGCTTCGGCTGCTTCACGACCAGTCCGCCCAGCTGCGGCAGACGTGGTTCGATCTCCCGGTACATCCGCTCGACTGCCTCAGGGCTTTCAAGGATCACGCCGACGTGATCCAACAATTGCCCCTTCAACGGCTGATAGGCCTCCATCTCGGATGATGGGATCTGGTGCAGGGCAAAATTATCCGGACCGGAGCTGAAATAGACATTGTCCTGGTCCGGCTCCCAGACCACCTGCATCCCCAGCAGCTGTTCGTAGAACGTGCGGGAACGAGCAAGATTCGTGACGCGCAGCGCCACATGTCGCAATCCTCGATGAAGCGGAACAGCCATGGCCAACCCCTGTTGTAATCGTGCCCGTATAGTAGGGAGCCACCTCGGCTCCGTCAATTAAAAACCCAAGGAACGGGGACCATTGGACTCACTGCACCGTCTAGCAGGCTGCCGAAAAACTCGGCGCGCGCGGGGATATAGAGCGAAAACATTTCCTCAGTGCCGGAACCGCAATCGCTGCAGGATGCTCAAAAAGGCCGTCCAGCAAGGCCGCGGCGAGCGAAGGGCCGAATCGTACCCGGAGGGTACGTTGAGGGTCTGAGCGAAGCGAGAACGAAGCTGGCGGTCTTTTTCAGCATCCTGCTGGGCTGCTGCGCTTCCACTTCCCCCTATGGTACGATGTGTCCGCTTTCGATCTTGAACAAGGAGTTCACCACCATGGCTTTTCGATTGTTGCTTATTGCAACCCTGTTCTGCCTCTCGATGAACCAATCTCCGCTCTTCGCCGCCGACCAACCGCTCACAACCCCGACGGGCAAAGACGGCGCACCGATGGTCGAGGTCCAGGCCGGCTCCTTTCCCATGGGAGTCCCGCACGGAGACCGTGATGGAGGACGAGATGAGTATCCTCGCCATGACGTGTTTGTGGACACCTTCTTCATCGATAAATTTGAAGTCACCAACGGCCGCTATCTAGAGTTCGTCAAGACCACAGGCCATCGGGTCCCGCAGAATCCGAAAAATCCGACGAGAAATCTCTGGCAGGGCGAGGCCATCACGGACTCGATGACCGACCGGCCCGTCATCAATGTGGATTGGTTCGACGCGGAAGCTTACTGCAAGTGGGCGGGCAAACGCCTCCCGACGGAAGCCGAATGGGAAAAAGCGGCCAAGGGCATAGCCGACCGGCGCTTCCCCTGGGGCAATGTCGAGCCCACGAACAAACATCTGAATTTCAATCAGCAATGGACCGGCGAAAAAACCTTGATGCCGGTCGGGAGCTATGAATTGGGCAAGAGCCCCTTCGGCGC
>SYGW01000139.1 GCA_005800255.1 Nitrospiraceae bacterium
AATGGTTCCCATGGTATGCATAACAGGCGCTCCTTGTTGGTAAACGATGCGATCAATGAACGGTTGCGAGAATAACTGTGGGGCTGTGCCCTGTCAAGAGATCGGCGGATGCAGGATGCTGAAAAAGCCCGCCAGCATGGAGGCCAGCTCGGGATTGGCCGGCTCTTTTGCGGGTGCGATCGGCTGTGAGCCGCCGTTTGTTTTCGGCTCGTCCATGTAAATATTCGTACCGTGGAAGTGAGGAATCGTCAAGAAAATAGCCGCTCTCCGCGTGCGTTCCGGCGATGAACGGTCGAGCCGTCGTCCCTCGTTCAACGGCCGGAGAGGCGGGCATTGTGAGTCTGCCCTGCGCGTCGGTAGAATCCGTCGTAGGAGTCGTCTGAGCACCAACCAATACGATGAAGAACATGATCCACATCGTCTGTTTCGGAGACAGTCTGACGGCAGGGTTTCAATCGCCCTGCGTCGACAATCCGCAGGGAGCCGAGACTCCCTATGGAGAGTTTCTGCAAGCACTGACCGGGCCTTCCGTGCGTGTCTCGGTGAGCGGCCTCTGCGGTGAATTGACCGGCGATATGGTGCGGCGGTTTCGCTCGGCTGTGCTGGTCCATGAACCGGCCTGCGTGGTGATTCTCGGCGGCACGAACGATCTGGGCTGGAATGTCCCGCCGGCGACTATTCTGGGCAATCTTCTCCAGATGTATGAACTGGCCACAGCAGCTGGAGTCACGCCGGTGCCTGTGACTGTTCCTTCGATCAGGGTGGGCGACGACCTGTCCAGTGAGGAGGGGCGCCGATGGTTTGCCGACCATCTGGATCGGCGGCGTCAGCTTAACGGATTGATTCTCCGTTTCGCCGAATCGAAGGGGCTGGCAGCCTTCGATCTCTTTTCCGCCACAGCGGAGCAGGAGACACAGCAGCTGGCGGCCCAATATTCCAACGACGGGCTGCATCTGACCACGGCCGGCTATCGGCTGATGGCGGAACGGTTATATCGCGAGGTCGTTGCCCCCCTCCTGGCGAGGAGATTGTGATGCGTCAGGTGACCGACCGGGACTTCGACCGTCTGGTGGCGCAGGCGGAACTACCTCTGTTGGTGGAGTTCTGGAAGCCCGGCTGCGGAAGTTGCCGATCGTTGATGCGCGAGCTCGAAAAGTTGGAGCAGGAGACGGCAGGCGAGTTGTTGATCGTGACCATGAACGTCGAGGAGCAGTTCCAGATTCCCGCGGAGCTGGAGATTACATCTCTGCCGGCCCTGGCCCTCTATCGGCAGGGAACGTTCGAGCGGTTTATCGGCGGGTTGGGAACGAGCGAGGAGATTTTGAAACAGGTACGGCTGGCCTGACAGGAGTCGCGACTCGGTTTGCCGTTATGAGCGGCGGACATCATGGCCGCCGAAGGCGTTGCGCAACGCGGCCAGCATCTTCTCCGCAAAGGACTCGCTTTGCCGCGATCGGAAGCGAGTGAACAGGGCCGTCGCGAGCGTCGGAACCGGGACATCCTTTTCGACTGCATCGTCCAGCATCCAGCGGCCCTCGCCGGAATCCTGCACATAGCCTTTCAATTGTTCCAGCCGCGGATCTTCTTTGAGCGCGCCGGCCGCCAACTCCAAGAGCCAGGAGCGGACGACGCTGCCGTGCATCCAGAGGTCTGCGATCTTGGCGAGGTTGAGCCGGTAGTCGCTTTTCGCCATCAGCTCGAAGCCTTCCGCATAGCCCTGCATCATGCTGTACTCGATCCCGTTATGGACCATCTTGACGTAATGGCCTGCGCCGACTCCTCCGACGCGGGTCCAGCCCTGTTCCGTGGCCAGGGTCGTGAAGATCGGCGCGAGCTGTTTCACCGGCGCCTCGTCGCCGCCGATCATCAGGCAGTAGCCGACGGTCAGGCCCCAAATGCCGCCGCTGGTGCCGGCATCGACATAGTGGATCTGTTTGGTTTTGAGGCCTGCGGCCCGCCGCACATCGTCGTGGAATCTGGTGTTGCCGCCATCGATGACCGTGTCGCCAGCCTGGAGGAGCGCCGCGACGGCCTGGACTGTGTCTTCGGTCGGTGCGCCGGAGGGGACCATGATCCAGACTGCGCGCGGGGCCTTGAGCTGGCCGACCAGATCCGCGAGCGAGGAGGCGCCGACACAACCGACTCCGACAGCCTGGTTGACCAGATCCGCCGATCGATCGTAGACGACCACCCGGTGCCGGTCCCGCTGCAGCCGGGTGACCATGTTCATGCCCATTTTCCCCAGCCCGATGAATCCGATGTCCATAGGAACTCCTTCGTCAGGATGCTGAAACAGTTCGCCAGCGGCGTTCTCGCCTCGAAAGCATCCTCAACGTAGCCAGGGGCTACGCCTTCGGTGCTTTCATCGGCCACGGCTTTGCAGGACGAACTGTTTGAGCATCCTGCATGAATGTTTTCTGTGGCGGAGGCTCGATGATCGATTTCGGAATCCTGTCAGTCGATTCTGGCAGGATTGGGCACGTCCCTAAAGAGAAGATCGGCCAGATCACGGCCGACGTTGAGCCGCTCTGCCAGGGTCGTGGCAGTGAGGAACCGCCCGGCCAGATCGCCCAGCGTGGCGTCGCGGGAGACGATGAACTTGAGCGACTCCACCGGCGCGGTCAGCCAGAAGCCCCGCAGCCGGAAGAAGGCGTTGATGGCATCGTCGAAAAACATCGAGAGCAGATACTGCGCGGTGGCCGGTCTGTCGGCCAGATCCCGGGCCTTCCCCAGCCAGTGGAAACATTCCGCTTTCATGCGGATCTGTTCATTGATGCTGACAGAGGGCGGTCCCTGCCGGAATCGCTGATTGGCTCGTTCCAGCAGTTTGGCGCCGAGGCCTTCGTGGTCGAAGAGGATGCGGGCTTTGCGGAGGAGCGAGGGGAGGCGCGGTGAATAGGGCAAGTCCTCTTCCATTTCGCGATATCCGCGGTACCGGATGTCGGCCAGGCGATCGGCGACACGGACGATCTCGTGGCCGTCGGCCTGTCCTTTGACGAGCGCAATGAGATCGATGTCGCTGTGCGTCGTGATGGCGCGCCGCACGCTGGATCCCACCAGGATCACGCTGACGAGATCGCCTCCGCGGCGGCCGCGGACATGGCGCAAGGCAATGGTCACCAACTCTTCGTAGCCCGGTTCGACGATCGGGTCCGGCTGCTCCGGCGGCTCCGGCATGGCGAGCAGTTCGGCGTTCAATTCTTCTGAAGTGGGGGTCTGATGCGTGACGGGGCTATCCATGTTTAGGTTCCCTGTGCGAGCTGAATATGTTTCGGGAGCGATCCCAGCCAGTCTTCGAACGGTTGATCCGCATCGACGATGATTTCCAGTTTGCCATTGGCTAACTTCCGGACGAGGCCCGGGCTTTCCGGAGACAAGGGAATCTCCACCCACTCGCGGTTCAGGCCGAGCGAGTCGGTGACATCCAGGATCCGGCTGATCTGTTTGAACGAGACCACGTCTAACGGCATTGCTGCTCCATTACGAGGCATTCTAGATTTCAGTGGGGGAGGTGTCAATGAGCGGGAGGCTCATGCTTCCAGCACACGGGCGAAGATTTCGCAGGCTTGATCGGTCATGGCGCTGGAGACATCCAGGTGGGTGACGGCGCGGAAGCTGGTTCCACCGAGAGCGTTGATCAAAAGCCCCTCCTGTTTCAGGGCTGCGACCAGCGCCGGGGGCGTGAGTCTGTGGCCGATGACGTCGAAAATGATGATGTTGGTATCGACGTCTTGCGGGCTGATCCTGACCGTGGGGATCTGTTGCAGCCGCCGCGCCAGCTTCTTGGCATGGTCATGGTCTAGTTTCAATCGCGCGACATGGTGCTCCAGCGCATAGATGCCGGCAGCGGCCAGGATACCGGACTGTCTCATGGCCCCGCCGTACATCCGGCGCAGCCGCTTGGCCCTCTCGAGGAGCGTCAGGTCGTTCATCATGAGGAGCGCGCCGGCCGGCGCTCCCAGGCCCTTCGAGAGACAGACCGATAGGGTGTCGAAGTGCTGGGCATAGGAGGCAGGCGGCAGAGTGGTGGCGGCGATGGCATTGAACAGCCTGGCCCCGTCCAGATGCATCGGGATACGGTGGGTATTTGCCACGGCGCGAATCCGTTCAATCGTGGCCAGCGGATAAATCGTGCCGCCCCCGCTGTTATGGGTGTTCTCCAGACAGATCAAGCCCGTTTGAATCGTGTAGGGGTCCGTGGGGCGGATGGCCGCCTCCACCTGTTCGGCTGAGATGAGGCCCCGGTTTCCCACGATCCAATGGAGCTGGACTCCGGCCAGCGCTCCTGCTGCCCCCTGCTCGTATCGGACGATATGGGCCTTGCTCTCAACAATGACTTCCTGGCCCGGTTGCGTGTGGAGGCGAATGGCGAGTTGATTGCCCATGGTGCCGGAGGGCACGAAGATCGCGGCTTTCTTCCCGAACATCGCCGCCGCTATCTCCTGGAGGCGGTTCACGGTGGGATCTTCGCCATAGACATCGTCTCCCACCTCCGCGCTGGCCATGGCCTTGCGCATGGCATCGGTGGGTTTCGTGACGGTATCGCTGCGTAAATCGATCATGGAATATGCGTGAGCCTGCCCCACGTCCTTTGGTTCGGCGCATTCTAGCAAATTTTCCCCTTGCGCGGGAGACGGGGGCCTCGTCAGGATGCGGTTCTATGGCCTGGCTTCGTCATGTGCTCCCGTCGGTGCTCGATGCAGAACCGGACGAGGCAGTCCCGGTGGGCTGGGCGTTCCTCTATTTCTTCGTGCTGCTCTGCGGCTACTACATGCTCCGTCCCGTGCGCGATGAGATGGCGATCGAGGGCGGGGTGCGGCACCTGCCGTGGATGATGACGGCCACCTTCGTGACCCTCCTGCTGGTGACGCCGCTCTTCGGATGGCTCTCGTCCCGCCTGCCGCGGTATCGGCTGCTGCTCACGGTCTACGGTTTTTTTGGTTTTAACCTCCTCGCATTTTTCGTCGTGATGATGAGCCATTTCTCTCCCCAATGGGCCGCCCGGTGCTTTTTCGTGTGGCTTTCGGTGTTCAACCTGTTCGTCGTGTCGGTGTTCTGGAGCTTTATGGCCGATCTCTTCACGCCCGCGCAGGGGGCCCGGCTTTTTGGCGTGATTGCCGCAGGGGGCAGTATCGGCGCGATGGTCGGCCCGCTCCTAACCACCGGGCTGACCTATATCCTCCCGGTTCCTTCGTTGCTACTTATCTCGGCCGGCTGTCTGGCCCTCTGCGGGCTTTGCATCCACCGGCTGGACCGCTGGGCGATGGCGCGGCCTGGTCGGGAGGTGAGGCAGCTGGGCGAACCGATGGGCGGCAGTATCTGGGCTGGAATCAAGCTGGCGCTTTCGTCTGCCTATCTCCTGGGCATCTGTCTCTATCTTTTGTGTCTGACCATGACCGCGACCTTCCTCTACTTGGAGCAGACGCGCCTGGTGAGTGAGCAGATTGCCTCTCCTCAGGAGCGGACGCGCCTGTTTGCGCTTATCGATCTGGCTGTCAACGCGCTGGCCTTTTTGATTCAGGCGCTCGTGACGAGCCGCTTCATGAACCGGTTTGGGTTAGCGGCGGCCCTCGTCGTCCTTCCGCTCCTGAGCGCCATCGGATTCGGGCTAGTCTCTGTCCTGCCGGTTCTGGCCGTCTTCATCGGCTTTACCATCCTGCGCCGCGTCGGCGAATATGCGATCGCCAAGCCGGCTCGCGAGGCCCTGTTCACGGTGATGAGCCGGGAGGAGAAGTACAAGGCCAAGAACTTTATCGACACGGCTGTCTCGCGCGGGGGCGATGCGACGACCGGCTGGATCGTCAACTGGGTGAAGGCTTTGGGCGTCACGGCTGGGCAGATGGCCTGGGTCCTGCTCCCTCTGTCGCTGTTCTGGGGATGGGTCGGATGGCGCGTCGCTCGACAAGAGGAAGACCTGAGACGTAGGCGGATATCTGACTGCTCAACCTAGGTTGTTTACTGTCAGAAAAATCGCATGCTATAGTCTTCTGCCTGTCGCTCATTGATTATGTCGAATGCTGTTGTCTGTTTGACGCTTCACGTTTCACGAGGTTCAAGATGCCTGAAGTTCCCGTTAAGCTCTACATTGATAAGCTGTTGAAAGAATGCCGTATTGCGACAAGGTCTCTCGCGCTGTTGCCGGGCCCTGTCAAGGACAAGGCCTTGCGCGCCATGGCGGATCGGTTGGCGGCTGATGAAGAAAAGATTTTGGCAGCGAACGAAAAAGACGTGGATGCGGTCGGGAAGTCCTACGAGGCCGACGTCATGAAGGATCGGATGAAGGCCGCCGTCGCCCGCCTGCGTATGACCTCGGACGATATCAAGGAGATGGTGGATCGCCTCCGTTTGATTGCGGACTTGCCGGATCCGGTCGGCGCTGTGACTTCCCGATGGGAACGGCCGGACGGATTGCAGGTCAGCCGTGTGCGCGTGCCGATCGGGGTGATCGGCGTCATTTCAGAATTGAGTCCGCTCGTGACGGTGGAGTCGGTTGCTCTGTGCTTTAAGTCAGGCAACCTCTGTGTATTTCGTGGCGCGCCTGAGTGGGGTCTGACGCAAGAGGCGATCGGGACAGGCCTGCGCGAAGCTGCAGAGGAGCATGGAGTGCCGGCCGGTTCATGGGTCATCATCGAACGGCCGGAGAAAGAGGTGGCGGTCGAGCTGATCCGGTCCGGCAAGAGCCTCGATGCTATTATCCCTCGGGGCGGGGCCGGCCTCCGCAAGGTGGTGGTTGAGCAGGCGAAGATGCCGGTGCTCTGCAACGATGGCGGTCTCACGCATATGTACGTGGATGCTAACACCGATATGCCGATGGCGCAGAACGTGGCGATTAGTTCCAAAGTGCAGAAGGCGATTGCCTCGAACTCGCTGGATACGTTGCTCGTGCAGCAGGTGATCGGGCGGCAGTTCCTGCCTCCGTTGGTCAACCGGATGCTCGAAGAATTTAAGATCGAAGTCCGGGCCTGTCCGAAGACCATGGCCCTTATGGGGCAAATGGCGATGACCGGCCATGCCTCGATCATCCTGGCGAAGGAAGAGGATTGGCATACCCAATTCCAGGGGCGCGTGTTGGCCGTCAAAATGGTGGCGAACCTGGACGAGGCCTTGGCGCATATCGTGGCGCAGGGTCCCTGTCTTACCGCCGTCATTGCGACGACGAGCTATGAGTCGGCCATGCGGTTCACGCGTGAAGTGGATGCCAGCGCCGTGTTCGTGAACGCCTCGTCCCGCCTCAATGCCGGCGATAGTTACGGCCTTGGCGCCGATATCGGCCTGAGCGGCTCACGGCTCCATGCCAAGGGTCCGATCGGCTTGGAACAATTGACCTGCGAAAAGTATGTGTCATTCGGTTCCGGCCAGCTGCGGTATCCGCATCCGGTGCCGGAGGCCTACTTTGACGCCATCATGCTGAAGAGGCCGTAGGCGCCTGCTGAACAGGCTCTCCAGCTTCGTTCTCGGCTCATCGAAATCCTCAACGTACCCCAAGGGTACGCCTCCGGTTTCGATTCACCTGCGGCCTCGCTGGAAAACCTGTTGAGTAGGCGGGTCGAGGCTGCATTCATGATTAACGATTCACGGTTGCCATCGCTCCATTCACACCTGGCTTGGTGGGGTCTTCGTCCCTTCACGTCGGACGACGCCTACTTCCAGTGGCAGAGGGAAGCCCTCTCGCCGGACGAGATCGCCACCTTACATCGACAGGTCGAGCAGAAACGCCGCGGATCGTCGGCCGACGAGGTGGCCTTCTACGATGCCACGGCCCATCCGAATATCCTCCCGGTCCTTTACAGTCAGCGGTACGATTATTATCTGGCCATCGGCCAACGTGTGGCAGATCGTATCGGTGAGGCCAGCTCCATTCTCGATGTCGGCTGCGGCGTCGGTATCTTGACGACATTCTATGCGAAACAATATCCGGATAAGA
>SYGW01000140.1 GCA_005800255.1 Nitrospiraceae bacterium
CACCGCGGCCAGACCGGCCACCGCCCCGCTGGCCACGCCCAGCACGGTGGGTTTGCCCCGATGCATCCATTCCACGGTCATCCAGGCCAACGCCGACGCGGCCGCCGCAACCTGGGTGGCAATCAGCGCTCCCATGGCTACAGCATTGGCTCCCCTGGCGCTTCCCCCGTTGAAGCCGAACCAGCCGAACCAGAGCAATCCGGTTCCCAGCAGCACAAAGGGCAGGTTGTGCGGGGGCATGTAGTCGGTTCTCCAGCCCCGACGTCGCCCCACCACCAAGGCACAAGCCAAGGCGGAAGCCCCGGCGCTGATGTGGACAACGGCCCCTCCGGCAAAATCAAGGCCTCCCATCTTGCTCAACCACCCCCCGCCCCAGATCCAATGCGCCAGGGGGGAATAGATAAAAATCGACCATAAGGCGGTAAACAGCAATACGGCGCTGAAACGGATCCGCTCCGCAAAGGCCCCGGTGATCAAGGCCGACGTGAGCGCCGCCAGCATCAGTTGAAACAACATGAACACCCCGTGCGGGATGGTCGCCCCGTAGAAGGGATGGGGCTGGGCCCAGACCCCGCTCAACCCCGCCCAATCCAGACTGCCGATCACACCGCCTCGATCGGGGCCAAAGGCCAGACTATACCCGAAGAGGACCCAAATCACGCTTACCAGACACAGAACGATGAAACTGTGCATGACCGTACTCAAGACGTTTTTGCTCCGGACGAGCCCCCCGTAAAACAGGGCCAAGCCCGGTACGATCATGACCAACACCAACGCCGTAGCTGCCAGCATCCAGGCCGTATCCCCGCTATTCATCGCGAGGCCTGCCTGGGCCCAGGCAGGGGCTGTCGTCAATAGTCCCCCCAGACTGGCAGCCAGCACCAACATTCCATACCCCGTCGTTCGTCTCACATCCCCTCCTTCGCCGGCTTGGCTGCGGAGTTCCCTAGCCCTGCTCAAGCCCCCTGACCTCCGCCTCAGGTTAACGCCCCCGGTAGCCATTCGTGATCGGCATGCGACGATCCTTACCGAAAGCCCGATGCGTGATTTTGATCCCGATCGGCGCCTGGCGCCGCTTGTACTCGCTCCCGCCTACCAACCGGATCACCCGGCGGACGGTGTCCGAATCGAACCCCATCGCAATGATTTCTTCCGCCGACTGGTTTTCTTCCACATAGGCTTTGAGAATCGGGTCCAGCACGACATACGGGGGCAGGGAGTCCTCGTCTTTCTGCCCCGGAGCCAGCTCCGCGGTCGGCGCCCGCTCGATGGTCCGCTTGGGGATCACCGCTCCTCCCGAAGTCCGACGATTGCGCAAGCGGGCGAGGTCATAGACCATCGTCTTCGGGACGTCTTTGATCACCGCAAACCCTCCGGCCATATCCCCGTAGAGCGTCGCATACCCCACGCTCATCTCGCTCTTGTTGCCCGTGGTCAGAACAAGATAGCCGAACTTGTTCGAGAGCGCCATCAACAGATTGCCGCGAATCCTGGCTTGCAGATTTTCCTCGGTTGTATCGGGTCGACGCCCCTCAAACGACGCGGCCAAGGACCGCAGGTAGGTTCGGAACGTTCGGGTGATCGGGATGGTGCGGGTCCTGATCGCCAATCGCTCCGCCAGCTCGGCGACATCTTCACGACTGTCGCGGGAGGTGTAGGGAGACGGCATGAAGACCCCCACGACATTTTTGGAGCCCAGCGCATCCACCGCGATGGCCGCCGTGAGAGCCGAGTCAACCCCGCCGCTGAGCCCAATCACCACCTGGCCGAACCCGTTCTTCCGTACGTAATCCCGGACGCCAAGGGTCAGCGCCCGATAGACTTCCTCCAAGGGATCGAGGGGAGCCGGCTCCGCCGGCAT
Organism: Nitrospiraceae bacterium; assembly: GCA_005800255.1. The sequence goes on from SYGW01000140.1 coordinate 1,862, forward strand.
GACCGGCGCACGCTTCCTCACCGCCGAGGGACCGGACACGACGACCCGGTCTACATCGGCCATAGACCGTCCGGAAGCCCACTTCCGACGAACCTGCCCCATGCGCGCGCGGGCCACCGCCCCGACGTCCAGATCGGCGATCAGGAAGTCTTCTTCGAACGCCTTCCCGCGAAGAATCACCTCACCGCCTTGGTCGAGGACCAGGCTGTTTCCATCGAACACCAACTCGTCCTGCCCCCCGATGGTATTGGTATAGGTGACGATCACCCCGTTTTCCCTCGCACGGGTCGCCAGCATCTGCTCGCGCAGCCTGGTCTTGCTCACATGAAACGGCGAGGCGTTGATGTTCACGATCACTTCTGCGCCGGCCATTGCTTGAACGCGGGTCGGTCCATCCGGAAACCAGATATCCTCGCAAATATTGACTCCGACGGTGGTTCCGTTCAGCACGATCACCGGAATGCGTCGGCCAGGATGGAAGTATCGGCGCTCGTCGAACACCCCGTAATTGGGCAAATACCGCTTGCCGTACGTCATGACCAGCCGTCGGTCCGCAATGACGGCTGCGGCATTGCAGATTTCCTGTGCGCCTCCAGCCACAACTCCGGGAGGCGCGGACCGGCCTCCAGGCGCAGCTCCTTCGCTGACACAGCCCACCACGGCGGCAAGACCGCGACAACGTGTGACCACCTCCCGCAGCGCACGCCGGCTATCGCTCAGAAACTTCGGATTCAGCAGCAAGTCTTCCGGGGGATAGCCGGTAATCACCAGTTCCGGGAAAGCGACCAGATCGACCCTGGCCTTTTTGGCCTCCCGCAGCCATTCGGTGACACGCCGCACATTCCCCGGCAGGTCCCCGACGGTCGAATTCATCTGTACCATGGCGATGCGAAAGCGTCGCAAGCCCGACCTCGCTTCATCCGGAACAAAAAAAAACGCCCTCCGCCCCCGTTCACTATCTGGGGCCGAGGACGTCATCGTCCTGATCTCCGGCACGAATGGCGCCGGCTTTCATATACACGGGAAACGTCTTTGTTTCCCCTCACGCCGTATTGACGGCCTTATAACACCGCAACCGAGAACCTGTCAAGGTCTATTGCTGCCGGCTTGGCGCTCGATGCCGATGGCCAGAATCACCGCCTCGGCAATCTCGCGCATAGACTTGCGGGTGTCCATGCTCTGCCGCTGCATCAGCCGAAACGCTTCGTCCTCCGAGATCCCCTTGGCCTGCATCAAACTGCCCTTGGCCCGCTCCACCAGCTTTCGCACCTCCAGCGCCTCCTGCATTTCAAAGGACTTTTCCACCAGCTTGGTGTTCTCAATCGCGATCGCCGCCTGGTTGGCAATGGCTTGCAGCACCTTGATCTCTTCCGACGTAAAGCTATGCGGGACGGAGGTGTAGCTGTTGATCACGCCGACCGCGCGATCGCGAATCAGCATGGGCACGGAGAGCAAGGAGCACAACCCTTCCCTCCGAGCCATCTCCGGATACATGTAGTCCCGCTCCTTGGTAACATCCGGCACGATGATGGACCGACGCTCCTGCACCGCACGGCCGCTGATGCTTTGCCCCAGCTTTAAGCTGGGCTTCCGGCGGTACTGCTCGCTCAGGCTCTGGGTCGCCATGATGCGCAGTTCGCCGGAGGCCGGTTCCAACAACATGATCGAACAGATCTTCGAATTCATCATTTGCGCGGTCATCGTGACGATCAACTGCAGGACGTCCTCGATCAAGCGGTTCGAGGCTACGGTTTCAGAGACTTGGGAGAGAGTATCCACCTGGAGCGCCTTGCGGGACATCTCCGTATAGAGACGGGCATTCTCGATCGCCCCGCCGACCTGATTGGCAATCGTGGTCAGGAGCGCCAACTCGTCGGGCTGGTAGCGTTTCGGCCGCTTGTGTTGCACGTTGATCACGCCCACCACTTCTTTCTTGGTCAGAATGGGCACCGACACAAACGCCTGATACCGGTCTTCCGGCAGATTATGGAAAAACTTGAACCGGGGATCGTCATTGGCGCTGCTGGGAATCACCACGCGCGTCCGCTCACGCGCCACCCAGCCGGTGATCCCCTCACCGAGACCGATCGTAATCCGCCCGATCAGCTTGGGATGGGGGTTCTTGGAGGCCCGCAGGATCAACTCCTCGCGGCTCTCGGAGAGCAAGTACAAGAGACAGGCATCGGCCTTGGTCACCTCGACGACCATCTCGACGATGTGCCGCAGCACCGCTTCGAGATCCAAGGTTCCGCTGATCGACTCGCTGATGCGATGCAAGACATCGACTTCACGAGTTTTTTCACGCAAAGCCTGTTCCAACGCCTGGACGGACTGAGGACGTTTCATCGCCATAGAGTGTCCGATTAGGATCGAGCCGCTTGCCCGACGCTCGCGAACCATTCCTTGACTATGGACCGTTCAATGGGAACGATCGTGACCCGACCGACCTGCTCGGGAAGGACACAGTGCAAGCGCCCTCCCGCCATCTTCTTATCATGCTGCATGGCGGTCCACAATGCTGAAAATCGCACCGCCGGCAGGGCGTCCGGTAATCCGGCCGCGCGCACCACAGACCGCTGGCGGGCCGCCACGGCCTGCGAGCAGAGACCAAGATGTCGGGCCAGACCGGCCTCCTGCACCATCCCGATCGCCACCGCCTCCCCGTGGACCAATTTACGATAGCCGCCCAACGACTCCAGCGCGTGGCCCACCGTATGGCCATAGTTGAGAATCCGCCGACGATCGGATTCCCGCTCGTC
>SYGW01000141.1 GCA_005800255.1 Nitrospiraceae bacterium
ACGGCGCAAGAAATCATCAAGACGGTGAAGCAGGGTCTCTATGTCACGGACCTGATCGGGTTCGGCATCAATATGGTGACCGGCGACTATTCACGGGGCGCGTCAGGCTTTTGGATCGAGGGGGGCGAGCTGGCCTATCCCGTCGAAGAAATTACGATCGCGGGCAATCTGAAGGACATGTTCGCGGGAATCGAGATGGTCGGCAGCGACCTCGTGTTCCGCGGGCGCATTGCCAGTCCGACCGTCAAGATTGCCGAGATGATGGTGGCAGGGAGTTAGGAGGAGCGATGGCCGAGCCTATCAGAGAATCGCTGGTCCAGTATTCCAGTGGCAAGGTGACGATGCGGGCCTATGTGGCAGCCCCGCAGACGGAGGAACGGCGCCCTGCGATCATTGTGATTCAGGAATGGTGGGGACTGACCGACCATATCAAGGACGTGGCGCGCCGCTATGTCGCTGAAGGCTATGTGGCGATCGCTCCGGATCTCTACTCGCGGCTGGGCTATGCCCTCACGACCGATCCGGGCGAGGCAGGCAAGCTGATGGGGACGCTGCAGCAGGAAGACGGTTTGAAAGATTTGAACGCCACTGTCGCGTATATACAGTCCGTCCCGGAAGTCGATGCCGCGAAGATCGGGGTCACAGGGTTCTGCATGGGAGGGGGCTATGCCCTCATGCTGGCCTGCGTGAACAGGGACATCAAGGCTGCTGCGCCGTTCTATGGGCAGGTGCCGAATCCCGATGCTCCTTTGCAACAGCTGTCGGCTCCTGTGCTGTATTTCTATGGAGAGGATGATGGCTGGATTACCAAGGCGGATGTTCAGCGGCTCGCGACAGGTTTCAAGAAGTACCATAAGTCCGGTGAGATCAAGACCTATCCCGGCGCGCCCCATGCATTTTTCCGGGATACGGATAAGACCGTGTACCGGCCTGAGGCGGCCAAAGACGCCTGGGTTCGCGCCACAGCATTTTTCAACCAGCATTTGAGATCGTAGAGGAGTCACCAGCACCATGCCGCTTGATGCCGAACTTGGAAAAACCATGCTCCAGTTGATTACGTCGCGATACGACGACCGGCATTGGCGCAGGAAGATCGAGAAGACTCTGGGGTTGCCGCAATCAGGCGTCGGGGATCCTTCGCAGAAGCAGATTTTCCTGTATCTCAAGCTCGGGCTCAAGGCCTATAAATCCCGCCGTGCCGATCCGGATTCCTGGATTGTCGGCGGTTATGCTACGAAAGAAATCGTCGAACGGGCGAAGTTTCAGCCTCAAGTGGTCGGTCCCGACATCACGAAGGACGAGGTGGCGTTTCTCGGCATCGATCCCGGGAAAGAGATCGACGAAGCCTGGTGGGACGAGATGCTGGTGTCCTGGTTCGATGTGCCGGAGGAAGAGCAACCGGCAGAATCGGAAGGGGCGTCAGAGGCGGACTCCGAGTCAGCCTCTTCTGTAAAGGCGGAGAACGTATAATTCTGGGCCATGATCCGAGTCTGTTAGAACAGCTCTATCTGCGCCGGTTGCGACAGCTCGACATCCCGGCTGGGAGCTGCGGTCTGAGTGGCCTGAGGTTCGACCGGTTTTGCCTGACGGTCGAGAAGTTCCCGGAGCTTTTTGAAATCCTCACGAAGCGGCTGGAGCAGGCTGCCCTGGTGCAAGGCCGCGGCGGGATGTAGCAGGGGAAAGAGGACGAAGTCTTTCAAGTAGAACGCCTGGCCCCGCACCTTCGTAATTCCCACCTTCCGCTCCAGCAGGGTTTGCGTGGCCCAATTCCCCAAGGTGCAGACCAGTTTCGGGCGCATCATGGCGATCTGTTGCATCAGAAAGGGCTTACAGGTCTCGACCTCATCCGGTTCCGGATCTCGGTTGTTCGGCGGGCGGCATTTGATGACGTTCGCGATGTAGATGTCGCTACGTGACAGTCCTGCCGATTGCAGCAGGTCGTTCAAGAGTTTGCCTGCCGCGCCTACGAACGGCTCCCCCTGCCGGTCTTCGTGAAATCCCGGCGCTTCCCCCACGAACATCACGCTTGCTTGTTGATTCCCCACGCCGAACACCACTTGGGTGCGGCCCATTGTGGCGAGCTTGCAGCGGTCACAATTGTGCAGCGATGTGGCGAGGTCTTGGAGCGTCATGGCCTGCCTTACAACAACAATAATGAATTATTGTATGAAGGCTCAGAAAAGCTTGTCAATCACTGCTTAGGTAGTGGTTGGATCCACCGAATGCTCAAAAAAGTATGGCCCGCAAGGCCGCAGGCGAGTCGAGCCCGGAGGCCTGCCTTTCAGGGGCACGTTGAGGGTTTCAATGAGCCGAGAACGACGCTGGCGGACTTTTTCAGCATCCTGTCAGTGGAGGGTGATGGCGTCGGCAGAACGGTTGCCGCTGATAATGGCGCTTTCGAGGTTGGGCGGCCAGCCGGTATCAGTCCAGGCTCCGGCCACGAGTAAGTTGGCGATCGGGCTGCGTTGGATGGGCCGGTGGGGTTTGGTGCCTGGCTTGAGCGAGAGGATGGCATGGGGAATCGTTCGTCGGCTGGTTGTCGCGATCCTGCTGCCGGGGCGGAGGAGTCCCAGGGACCTGAGCAGGTCAGGAATCATTGATTCAAGGTCTTGACTCAGTTGCGCCTGTGCGAACCGGCTGTCGGTCGTGACCAGCGAGAAGCTGGTGCGATCCGGTCCGCCTCTTGTGGCGAGGACTGAGTGAAAGGCCGTGTCGCCTAATAGAATGAGACGAGGAGTGGCACAGGGTTGTTCCGTCTCCGCCAGAATGGTGGTGCTGTCGGATGACCGCAAGAGCGCGAGTTGCTGGAAATAGGCGTAGCGGGTCAGCCAGCGCTCTGGAATGAAGGGCGTCAGTTGTTGCGGGGACAGGGCTGTGATGTACCAATCGGCCTGGAGCAGAGAGCCATCCTTCAGCAGGACGCCGGAGATGCGATCTCGTTCATACCGAAGCTCGAGGGCTTCCGTGTCGCGCAAAATGGTGGCGCCGGCTTTGGTCAAAGCCCTGGTGATCGGTTGTATGAGACAGGTCTGCGGCGAATGCTGCAGGATCAAAATACGGCTGTCGGATCGAGTGTTCACGAACAGGGGCCTCACGGAGTTTACAAAGGCCTCGGCGGAGAGAGCGCAGAGATCGTTGCCGGTCAGCCATTGCGCGAGAGGATTCCAGATCGCACGGCAGGTGCGCGGACTTTGTCCAAGCGTCGCAAGCCATTCCTCGGCGGTGCGTTGCTCCAGGTCGGCAGGCAGTCGCTCTTCGTCCTCCCACAGCCGTTCCAGCCAGGAGGCCAATTGCCATCGTTCGTTCCAGGGGAGGCCGGTAAATCTCAGGAGGCTTATCCAGGTATGAAGAGGCGCAGGGAGTCTGGTTTTGGGATAACGGACGAGGGCGTGATCGGGGAGACGAAATTCTAGCGGGATATCGATGGAGACCGGCTGTGGCGAATCGGCCTGGAGGGAGCGGAGTAAGGCTTGTGTGTTGTGATGGCAGCCAAGGAGGGTGAAGGCGTCAGGCTCGTCGTGGGGTTGCGCGCCTGTGGAGGCATGTTCCAGGGGCGGGGGCCGATCGACGATGGTAATTCGATGGCCTTGACTGGCGAGGCGGTAGGCGGCGGTGAGGCCGGCTAGGCTTCCACCCAGAATCACCACGGATTGAGCGTGTGGGGTTATCACGGGAATCGGGAGCGGAGCCAGACTCCGGCAGCCAGGGCCAGCCGATGGGTTGTGGAGAGCCGGGCGCGCGGGCCGAATATCCGGTGCTCCGGTTTTTCGATTTTTTTCAGGATGCGAAAATACACGGCCCGCATAATTTCAGAAACGGTCAGCGCGCGCCGGTCTTGCGCCGGCAGGGACTCGAACGCCGCCTGCGCTTTGGCATAGTACTCATGGGCCTTGGCCGCTTCGAAGCGGAGCAACGTATGGAGCGCCTCATTCTCTTGTTGCTGGAGGATCATCTTCTCGGCGCAGCCGAATTGTTGCAGGTCTTCTTGCGGCAGATAGATGCGGCCCTGGGCTGCGTCTGTTCCGATGTCCCGCAGAATGTTCGTCAGCTGAAACGCCATGCCGAGACTGACGGCATAGTCTTGCGCCCTGGGCGATGTCGGTCCGAAGATATGGAGACAGATCAGGCCCACGACCGATGCGACGCGATAGCAGTAGAGCGAGAGGTCCTGCATCGAGGCGTATCGCGCCGCCGAGAGGTCCATGCCCACGCCCTTGATCAGCTCTTCGAAATAGGCTCGCGGGATGGCCAGCTCTCTCACATGGTGCGCCAGGCTGATGGTCACCGGGAAGGTCGGCGTTCCCTCATAGGCGGCCTGCAGCTCATCCCACCATCGCTGCAACTCCTTGGAGGGGTTGCTGCCAGCCGGAGGATCGTCGACGGCATTGTCGACCTCCTTGCAGAACGCGTAGATCGTATACATGGCGGCGCGCCGTTTTTTGGGGAGGAAGAGGAAGGAGTAATAGAAATTGCTCCCGCTCTTTTTCGTGAGGGTCGTGCAGTAGGCTTGCGCTTTCGCCGCGGAGAGTAAGGGCATAGTGCTCAGTTCTTATGTCTTGGGCCATAAGCGTTCACGAAGTTCGCTGAGGCGAACTTGCGAGAGGCTCTGGGCGACTGCATGGGCTTCATGCAGATCTTGGATGGTGTGGGTGTTCGCGACGGCGAGGACCTTCATGCCTGCGGCTTTTGCGCCGCGCAGGCCCGGGATGGAATCCTCGATGACCAAACAGGAGTCTGGGGCAATGGTCTGATTGTGGCGTTGCCGATTCAGGGCGGCCAGGGCATGGAGAAAAGGCTCCGGGTCCGGTTTCCCTTTGGTGACGTCTTCCGCGCCGGTGATATGGAGGAAGGCTTTTCGGAGTCCCGCCTGTTCAAGGATGAATTCGATTTCATGGCGGAGCGCGCCAGACGCAATGGCCAGGGGATAGGTGGCGGCGGCTTCGGACACAACCTCGCGCACGCCGGGGAAAATAACCAGATGGTCCTTGACTGATTCCAGGTAGGCCTGCGCTTTCCGTTGCATCAGCGGCGCGATGATCGAGGGGTCGGCAGGCCGCTGGTGGGCCGTCAACGCCGCAATAAAGCAGCCGCGATCGTCATAGCCCAGGTAGTTGGCGTAGTAGTCCGATTCGGTCAGGTTGATGCCGATTTCCGCTAGCGTTAGGCGAAAGCCGGCGAAATGGAGGGGCTCGCTGTCCGCGATGACTCCGTCGAAGTCAAAGATGATTGCCGAGAGTGTGTTCATGAGGGTTATATCGATAATGTGGGCCGGTCTGCGCGAGCAAACCTGTGCGGCTTAGTGTTTCACTCGAAGGCGTTTCTCCGATACCCAGCCCTTGGTCCCCTCGTCTGTGCGCACCCAGTACATCCAGCCTCCTGGCTGGATGTCTCCGTCCAGGACGGTCATGGATACTCCCGCGCGAACGAGTGGCCCTGGCTTGGTGCCGGTGGCATCTTCGTATAACAGAATGCTTCCGCCTGGCGCATTCGGATTTGCTGTGACGGTCACTTTCTGTCCCTCGCCGAACAGAGGGGCCGGGATGGGCTCGGCTGGCGTAGCTGGTTTTGCTGCGACTGGGGGAGGGACGGCTGTCGGGGCTGCCGGGGTTACAGTTGCGGAGGGAGCGTTCGTTTGGACCGCGGGGGTGGAGACTTCGTTATTTGGGCTTGGTGTTGTCGATGGCTCCGGTGCCGCCTCTTGCGGCGCTGGAATCACAAGCGCCGGGGGCGTCGGTTCGCCCAGGTAGGGGCTCAGCCAGGCTGCCAGCATCTCCGGCTTCATGACGGCCAGATAGGCCATGCCGACGAGGAGCAATAGCAAGATCCAGAGAACCGGGCGGCTGCCTCCTGATTTCTTGTGTGGGGGCAGGGGGCCAGTTGCTCTCGTGGCGGTCGTTTGATCGAGCTCCTCTTCCGTAAACTCCAAGTCCGGGTCCGGTTGGCGGGCGAAGAAGACGGTCCAAGGAAAAGGATTCCCGACTGAGGTCAGGTTCCCAACGAGCGCAGCCATCGAGCACCTCCCTGCTGAGCGATTCAATTATGCGTCGGTCAATTAATCTTCGAAAATACTTATCATCATCACCCAGTGCTGTCAATTTTGCGAGGGCTTGTACCCATGGGAAGCCGCTGCTAGCAGGGTTGCGACGGGTGGCACGAGAGAACTTGCTGTTCCCGGCTGCCGGACCGGAAGACGGTGAGGCCTTTGCATTCGAGTCGGTAGGCGAGCAAAAATGCCTCTGCCACCTGGGCCTTGGTCGCCGAAGCTGGCAGATTGATGGTTTTCGAGACGCCGCTGCCGCTATATCGCTGAAACACCGCTTGTATCTGCATATGCTGTTCGGGCGAGACGTCATGCGCTGTGACAAAGAGCCGTTGGAGCTCTTCCGGAATTGACGTGAGTTGTTGAATGGAGGGCTGAGCTGCCAAGTCTGATTGGAGCCGGTCGAGGTCGAGTCCGAGTGCCTGTGCGCGGCGGATGAAGGCTGGATGTTGCGAAGTGAGGACCGTTCCGTCCATGACGCGGCGGGTGACTTGCACTCCGTAGATCGGTTCAATGCCGGGCGAGCAGTCGGCGAGGAGGCTGATGCTGCCGATCGGCGCGATGGTCGTCACGGTTGCGTTCCTGAGGCGCTGGCGCTGTGCCTGGAGCCGGCTGCGCCGATAGGCGGGAAAGACTCCACGTTCCCTGGCGAGGTCTGCGGAGGCGCGATGGGCCTGTTCTTGAAAGAACGTCATCATTGCCGTAGCGGTCTGGATCGCGGCGTCGGAGTTATAGGGGATGTTCAGCGCATCAGGAGGTCGGCAAAGCCCATGATGCCCAGCCCGATTTTCCTCGTGCGTTTCGTCATGCGGTCGATGGCGGGAAGGGGGAAACGGTTGCGATCGATGGCGTTGTCGAGGAAGCGCACAGCGAGGGGAATGGTGTCGGCCAATCTGGCGAAGTCGATGGCTGGGTGTGCCGGTGTGCGCGTGACGAAGTTTGCGACATTGATGGAGCCGAGGGTGCAGGACTCATAGGGCAGCAGCGGCTGCTCGCCACAGGGGTTGATCGACTCGATGGCGCCCAGCTGCGGGGTCGGATTGGCCCGGTTGATGGTGTCCAGGAAGATCAGTCCCGGTTCACCGCTGGCCCAGGCCGCTTCCACGAGCCGATCGAATAGGAGTTGGGCCGGGAGCCGTCCGGTCGGTTTATGGGTGCGCGGATTGATCAGGGGAAAGGTCCGTTGCCGTGCGAGCGCCTGCATGAACGAGTCGGTCATGCCGATAGAGAGATTGAAATTCGTCATCTCCTCCGGCGTCTGTTTGAGCGAGATGAAGTCGAGGATGTCCGGATGGTCGATCCGGAGGATGCCCATATTGGCGCCGCGTCTGGTCCCTCCTTGCTTGATGACGTCCGTCGAGAGGTTGAAGAGGCGCATGAAGGAGATGGGCCCGGAGGCCACGCCGCTCGATGAGGCGACCAAGTCGTTGTGCGGGCGTACGCGGCTAAAGGAGAATCCTGTGCCGCCGCCTGATTGGTGGATAAGGGCTTGATGTTTGAGGCTGTCATAAATGGAGAGGAGGGAGTCTTCGACCGGGAGGACGAAGCAGGCGGAGAGTTGCTGGAGCCGGCGTCCCGCGTTCATCAGCGTGGGGGAATTGGGCAGAAAGTCGCGCCGGGCCATGCAATCGTACCAGCGCTGGGCCGCCTGGGGCAGCCGGCTAGCTTTGGGGTAGAGCCGTTCCGCCTGTGCTATGTCGGTGGCGACACGCCAGAAGAGCTGCGCCGGGGTCTCGATGATCCTGCCGACATTATTCTTGGCCAGGTAGCGTCCTCGAAGGACGGTTGTGGCATGGTCGGACAGGTGCAATCGCGGAGTGCGTGGCGGGCGCGAGGGTGTCGTCTTTTTGACGGCCATGCCGCCATTATATACAAGTATCGGCCTGATTGATCGAGGGGACCCGTGATTTTGTCCTGCTTGCATCTTGCTTGTCTGGTTCGGCAGAATGAGGGCCCACTGGCCGACGATGATGAAATCCTATCGCGAAGAGCTCTGGTTCGAAACGAAGACGCGGCGCGCCTATCTCAACATCACGCAGCAGGTTGAGGCGGTGGTGAGGAAGAGCGGCGTCCAGGATGGGCTCGTGCTGGTCAATGCCATGCATATCACTGCCAGCGTTTATATCAATGACGACGAGCCGGGCCTGCTCAAGGACTATGACCGTTTCTTGGAGGAGTTGGTTCCTCAAGGCGCGACCTACCGGCACAATGAAACGGGCGAAGATAACGGCGATGCCCATATTAAGCGTCAGGTGATGGGGCGGGAAGTCGTC
>SYGW01000142.1 GCA_005800255.1 Nitrospiraceae bacterium
CAGCATACGAAGCTGGGGGCCGTGTTGGACCCCTTGGCCGATAAGCTGCTCCTGACCTCCGGATTCATCACGCTGTCGCTGATTCATTTGATCCCCTCGTGGGTCACCATCCTCGTGGTCAGCCGGGATTTGATCTTGATGTTGGGCACGGTGGTGGCGCACGTCACGGATTCCCACGCGGACATTACCCCCACGTTTCTGGGCAAGGGGACGACGTTGTTCCAGCTATCCTATATCGTGATGGTGATCTTTCTGAGCTCCCATCACTTCAGCCCCGCCGTCATGCCGCCGCTGTTATTCTGCATGGTCTCCTTTACCCTCATGTCCGGTCTGCACTACCTCTATCGGGGCTATCGGCACACGAGTGTGGCCATGTGCGTGAGCTCGAAAACTTGATTGAGCGGGTGGTCGCGTTTTCCGCTGGGGCGCCCGTGTTGGATGCCAATATCCGCGGTGGCTCCATCCGCCGGTGGGTGCGGCACAGCCGCACGGGGTCCCGACGGACTTGCCGGAGGCTGGAGTGGATTTGGAAGGGTTGAGTAACAGCATTGAAAAAGATTTGCTTTTGCAGGCGCTCGAGCGGACTAACTGGGTCAAGAAAAAGGCTGCCAGGCTGCTCAAGCTCAATACGCGATCGCTCCGCTATCGATTGGAGAAGTATGCGATCAAGGGAGGTCGTGATTAACCAGCCACTGAGTCCTTCGGAGCTTACGGTGTTCGCTCCAGCCAAAATCAATGTCATTCTCCGTATCCTCGACCGCCGTCTTGACGGGTTCCACAATCTCTGGTCGATTATGCAGACGGTCGGGCTGGAAGACGAGGTGCGGATCCGGCTCTGTCCCGACCGGCCTGGCATCCATTTGAGCTGCGATGCTGTGCAGTTGGCGGCAGACCAGAGCAATCTTGTTTATCGCGCCGCAGCCGCGGTCTTAGCGCGGGCCCGGCAATCGATCGGCCTCGACATTGCACTGCGGAAGCGCATTCCCATGGGCGCGGGTCTGGGCGGGGGGAGCAGCGATGCCGCTGCGACGATTATCGGATTGAACCGCCTGTTGCGGTTAGGCTGGTCTCAGCTGGAGATGGCTGATGTCGGACAAACGCTGGGGAGCGATGTGCCATTTTTTCTCTTTGCCCCCTCGGCATTTGTGGCCGGTCGTGGCGAAACGGTTCGTCCGGTCGTGGTTGAGGGAACGCGATGGGTCTTGCTGGTCAACCCAGGGTTCGGGGTCAATACCAAGTGGGCCTACCAGGAATTGGCTGCTGCCAGGACCGGAGTCACGCCTTTATCCCAGATCCAGCGCGAACTTGATCGGCAGGCCCTGGTGAGCTGGCCACAATTGGCTGCCGCAGCAGCCAATGACTTCGAGTTCCCCGTTTTTGCGGCGCATGGAAAGCTCCGGGAGATTAAGCAGCGCCTGCAGGCGCAAGGGGCTGAGATTGCGCTGCTTTCTGGAAGCGGGGCGACGGTGTTCGGGGTCTTTGCGGATGAAGCGGCCGCGCGTTTGGCTCATGCCACGTTTGCGAGTGAGCAGGAGATGGCCCTGTTTGTCGTCCCGACCTGTTCCGGTCCACTTTTCGTGCAGGAGGGGCCTCCGCGATAGGGCTCGGTTGACAACCTTCCGTGCATTCCGTTACAGTCTGACCCCTTAGTTGGCTTCCTCAAGAGCGCGCAGTTCAGAGTGGCAGGCGAGCAGTACCGTTGCGCCTGCCGAATGTCCGCCGTCGAGACGAACCACGCAACGAAATCAGAATCTTACGCAGTCGCATCTGAAGGACCATTTGGGAAATCAATGAGTCGAGAGATCAAGATATTCTCCGGTAATGCGAATCCAGCTTTGGCCCATGAGATTTGCGCCTATCTCGGGATAAAGCTCGGCGAGGCCACGGTCGCGTCATTTAGCGACGGTGAGATTCGCGTCAAGATCGAGGAAAACGTGCGCGGCGCCGACGTTTTCGTCGTGCAGTCCAGCTGTCAGCCGGTCAACGACTCCCTGATGGAGTTGTTGATCATCATTGACGCGCTCAAACGGTCCTCCGAGAATCGCATCACCGCAGTCATCACCTATTTCGGCTATGCCAGGCAGGATCGCAAGGACCAGCCGCGTGTGCCGATTTCCGCGAAGCTCGTGGCCGATCTGATCAGCACGGCCGGTACGGACCGCGTCCTCACGATGGACCTCCATGCGGGGCAGATCCAGGGGTTCTTCAATATCCCGGTGGACCATCTGTACGCGCTTCCTGTCCTGCTGGATTACATTACCAAGCAAAAAATCAGCGATCTGGTGGTGGTGTCTCCGGATGCCGGGGGCGTGGAACGAGCCAGAGCATTTGCGAAACGGCTTCAAGCGAATTTGGCCATTATCGATAAGCGGCGTGAAGGTCCCAACCAGACGCAGGTGATGAACATCATCGGCGATGTGTCGGGGAAGAGCGCGCTTTTGTTGGACGACATGATCGACACGGCCGGCACCATCGTGAAGGGGGCGCAGGCCTGTCTCGACAAAGGGGCGCGGGAAGTGTGGACCGCATGCACTCATGCAGTGCTGACCGGGCCGGCGTTGGACCGGATTCAGCAGTCCTGCCTGAAGCAGGTGATCGTCACCAATTCGATTCCGTTGCGGGGCAAGGAGCAGATCTGCCCGAAGTTGCATCAATTATCGGTCGCGCCACTCTTGGGTGAAGCGATCAGGCGTATCCATGAAGATGAGTCGGTCAGTTCATTGTTTGCCTAGCTCGGAATCACAGCATCTGAAGATTAGCGGGAAGGGGACGGAGGAGTACCATGAAATTTGAACTAGCAGTCACAGTAAGAGAAACAACGGGCAAAGGTGCGGCGCGCCAGCTTCGGCGGGATGGCAAGATCCCCGGCGTGTTGTACGGGCAGGGCGAATGCCTGATGTTGACGATTGAGCCGGATAGCTTGGTCAAGATTTTGAAGGCCCAGTCGGGAGGATCCGCGCTCGTGTCGCTCACGTTGACCGGCGCGAAGTCCAAACCGAAACGGACCGCGCTCCTGCGCGATTTTCAGGTCGATCCGGTCGAAGGCAACGTCTTGCATGCGGATTTGTTCGAAATTTCGATGGATAAGCCGATTCGGGTCAAGGTGCCCCTGCATTTGACCGGTGGCGTGCCGGCCGGCGTCAAGGAAGGCGGCATCCTGCACCACAATATGCGCGAATTGCACATCGAGTGTTTGCCGGATGCGCTGCCGGACTTCATCGAAGTCGATGCCTCGGGTCTCAACATTTCGCAGGGTCTCCACCTGAAAGATGTGGTCGTGCGCGAGGGGATTCGTTACCTCGACGATCCTGAGCAGATGGTGGTGAGCGTGGCGGCGCCGATCACGGAAGCCAAGCTGGAGTCGCTCCTTGCGAGCGGCGTGGCCGGTGCGGAGGGCGGGAAAGAGCCTGAAGTGGCCGCGAAGGGCAAAGTTGAAGGCGCGGCTGGAGGCGAAGCGGCGAAGGCCGGTGCGGCTGCCGATGCCAAGGGCGGCGACAAGAAGGGCGCTGCTGCGCCAAAGGCTGAGAAGAAAGAAGCCGAAAAGAAGAAGTAACATTGCGTCTCATTGTTGGGCTGGGCAATCCGGGCGCTTCCTATGCCCAGACCCGCCACAACGCCGGCATGTGGGCCATCGAGCGGGCAGCCGCTCGATGGGCCATCCGTCTCTCCAAGCGCGGGGTGGCCCAGCGCGGATCGGGACGGTTGGGATCGGAACTCGTTGAACTCGCCGGTACGCTGGACTGGATGAATCTTACCGGTCCTCCGCTCAAAGGTCTCCTTCGAGAATTTTCGCTCACCGCCGCCGACCTCATCCTCATCCATGACGATTTGGACCTTGAGCTGGGACGTCTCCGGATCAAGCAGGGCGGAGGGCATGGGGGGCACAACGGAATCAAGTCGGTCATCGAGGCAATCGGGACGCCCGATTTTGTGCGGATCAAGATCGGAATCGGCCGGCCGGTTCCGCGTCAGGATTCAGCGGATTATGTGCTGGAGGCTTTCACGAAAGCAGAGACTGAGGTCTTAAATCCCTGTCTGGATCGCGCCGTCGACGCGCTGGAATGTTTGATCCACCGGGGAACGGCTGTGGCGATGAACCAGTTTAATATACGGGAAAAGCCGGGAGAGGATGCGGGGGCGCAGCCAGGCTAAGCGTAGGGTCGGGAGCGCTTCCCCCTTTGATTTGACAGTTTCTTCGAGGCTATGTTAGTTTCACCGCTTCGTGTCGGCTGAACCGGCGCGCCTACACCTTGCTCCCGACTTGTTCGGGGGCCTTTGTCCAGGAGGATTGCCCATGGAGCTCTACGAGTCTCTGTTCATCATTCGTACGTCTATCTCCGATGAGGAGACCGCTGCCTTGATCGCCAAGATGAAGGCCGTGGCGGAAAAGACCGGCGCACAGTTCATCAAATCTGAAAACTTGGGCAAGAAAAAGCTCGCCTACGAAGTGAAGCGTGAGCGGAAGGGCACCTACGCCTACTTCTACTTCAGAGCCCCCAGTACCACGGTTGGTGAATTGGAGCGGTCTTATCGGCTGGAAGACCCCATCATCAAGTTCTTGACCGTCCATCTGAAAAAAGAACTGGTGGCGCCACGTCCGCTCGAGGCGTCATCGGAGGAGTTCGCCGGTGGCCGGGTTTAATAAAGTCATTCTCATCGGGAACCTCACGAGGAATCCAGAGTTGCGGTATACGCCGAACGGGACGCCGGTGGCCAGTTTGGGCCTGGCGGTCAGTCGGCGCTATAAGCAGGGCGAGGAGTTGAAAGAGGAAGTCTGTTTTGTCGACATTGTGGTGTTCGGCAAGCAAGCGGAACATTGCGGCCAGTATCTCAGTAAGGGAAGCGGGGTCATCGTCGACGGGCGGCTGCAGCAGCGCCGGTGGGAAACGGAAGACGGCCAGAAGCGCAGCAAGCACGAGGTGGTGGCCCAAACGGTAACGTTCATGCCGAAGCGCCAGGACGGCGGCGGTGGGGCTGAGGCGCCGGCGCATGATGATGTCGGCTATGAACCCGAAGAGCACGTCTAACAGAGAGGGAGACGGTTATGGAGCGTGAACAGGAGAGAGATCGTGACGGCGGCGGCGGCGGACGGTTTTTTCAACGCCGCAGGCCTTGCCGGTTTTGCATCGAAAAAGGGGCGATTGATTTCAAAGATGTCGGCTTGCTGAGAAACTTTTTGACGGAGCGTGGTCGGATCGTTCCGCGGCGTATCTCCGGCAATTGCATGAGGCACCAGCGCGAATTGACGGCAGCCGTCAAACGGGCTCGGCACATCGCCCTCATCAGTTTTGCGGAAGAGCGATAGATAACCGGTGACGTTGGGGATGGAAATGCAGGTAGGTGCCACGATGGATTTGTTGACGCCGCTGCTGGCAGACATCACGGACGACGGGCTTTCGCTGGTCGGAGAGGTCACGGCCGAAGAGCTCGGTTTGACCGAGGATGATGCCGTAGCCCGTGGCCCGCTGGCCGTCAGTCTGGACCTCACCAACGTCGAAGGGCTGGTTGCCGTGACCGGTGTGCTGGAAGGCACGATCGTGCGCGAGTGCGTGCGGTGTTTGAAGCAGTACGAAGATCCCTTAGCCTTTTCCGTGCGGGCGGCTTTTATTCCGGAGCCCAAACCCGCGTCGAAGCATCCGAAGCGTGTCGATCCCAGGAAGGCGCGCGAGGAGGCCGCAGCGGCCGAAGAAGAAGAGGACCTGGACGATCAGTATCAATATCAGGGTAACCGTCTCGATCTCGCACCCATGTTACGCGAGCACGTGATCCTGGCCGCGCCGATGCAGCCGATCTGCAGCGACGAGTGTTTGGGACTGTGCGCGCGATGCGGGAAGAATTTGAATGAGGGGCCCTGTCAGTGTGCCGCGGAACCACCGATCCCGACGTTTCGGGTGGTCCAGAGCATGAAACGCAAGACCGGCGGATCATCGGCCTCCTAGGCCTGACCGTCTGCTACGAAGAGCGAGAAGGAGTTGCCATGCCAAATCCGAAACATAAACATTCACGGGAACGACGCGATACGCGACGGACCCAGAAATTGCGCATGACCCCTCCGGGCATGTCCGTCTGTCCGCAGTGCCATGAGATCAAGCTGCCGCATTACACCTGCTTGAAGTGCGGAACGTATAAGGGCAAGGCGGTCATCCAGGTCGAAGAGTCCTAGGTCGCTCGCGCCTGCTGGCGATGCCCGCAGGATTCGAGGGCTCAAGGATCACGACGGGATGATGGCTGTTCGCCTGTTGCGTCAATCATTTCACTGCTTTACACTCCTCCAGCATGTCGCGTGGTGACGGCCGGTCGTCGACCGTAACCGCGTGGCACATCATCATTCGATGAGTACCTGGTCGCTATGAAAATCGCGCTTGATGCCATGGGCGGTGACCATGGACCGGCCCCGGCCATTGAGGGGGCGCTCCAGGCTGCCCAGGAATGTGATGTCGAGGTTATCCTCGTCGGCGATGAGGCCCTGCTCACCGCCGAATGTCGCCGCCTTGGCTGCACCGATGCTCGTCTATCGATTCGCCATGCCTCGCAAGTCGTCGAGATGCACGAATCGCCCGCGACGGTCGCCCGTAAAAAGAGAAATTCCTCCATTTGGATTGCGACCGAGCTGGTCAAGAGTGGCGAGGCCAGTGCCGTCGTCAGTCCTGGGAACACCGGTGCCAGCATGGTGGCCTCCTTTTTTGTGCTCGGGCTGACGAAGGGTGTGGAGCGGCCGGCGATCGCGACCTGTCTGCCCACGCTGACCGGCATGGCCATCATGTTGGATGTCGGGGCCAATGTGGATTGTAGCGCCCAGCATCTGGCCCAATTCGCCATCATGGGGAATGAGTACGGCAAACATCTTTTCGGGAAGCCCAATCCGCGCGTCGGACTGTTGAGTATCGGGGAAGAGGATAGTAAGGGCAATGAAGTGACAAAGGAAGCCTTCAAGCTCCTCAAGGCTAGTCCGCTCAACTTTATCGGCAATGTCGAGGGCCGCGACGTCTATAGCGGAAGCGCGGATGTGGTGGTGTGCGACGGGTTTATCGGCAACGTCGCGTTGAAGATTTCCGAAGGCGTGGCCGACACGATCAAGAAATTGTTGCTCAAGGAAATTTCCGGATCCTTCTTCGGCCGCTTGGCCTACCCGTTGATTGCCACGCCGTTGCTGAATTTGAAAAAACGAATCGATTACGCAGAATTCGGCGGAGCGCCGCTGCTGGGCGTCAACGGCATTACGATGATCTGCCATGGCCGTTCGTCCGCCAAGGCGATTAAGAATGCCATCCGTCGGGCGAAGGGTTTGGCCGAGAGTCGCGTCGATGAGCTGATCCAGCGCGATATTCAAGAGAGCCTCTCGCAGCCCAAGCCGGCCGGGGATGCCTCAGCATGAGGGCCCGCATTGCGGGGACCGGCTCCTATGTGCCGGCCAAAGTGCTGACCAATGCCGACCTTGAAGGGATGGTGGCCACCTCGGACGAATGGATCGTCGAGCGGACCGGTATCTGCGAGCGGCATGTGGCCGGTTCCGGTGAAGCCTGTTCCGACCTGGCGGTGAAGGCGGCGGAGCGAGCCTTGGCTGCTGCGGGGGTGAGTGCCGCCGATCTCGATCTGATTCTCCTGGCCACCTGTACCGGCGATTATCCGCTTCCTGCCACAGCCTGTGTGATCCAACATCGACTGGGGGCGACGAAAGCGGCGGCCTGCGACCTGTCGGCCGCTTGTTGCGGGTTCGTCTATGCCCTATCGATGGCGGATGCCTATGTCAAAACTGGCATGCGCCATGTGCTGATTATCGGGTCGGAAGTGATGTCGGGGATTACCGATTGGACCGATCGCAACACCTGCATCTTGTTCGGCGACGGGGCCGGAGCTGCCGTGATCAGCGCCAGTGAGAACGACCGGGGGATTCTCTCGACGCACCTCCGTTCCGATGGGAGCCTCTGCGACTTGATTACGGTGCCAGGGGGCGGGTCGCGCTTGCCTCCCTCTGAAAAAGTTGTGGCGGAGCGGATGCAGTACATCAAGATGAAGGGAAACGAGACCTTCAAGGTGGCGGTGCGGACTTTGGAGGAAGTGGCGCGGGAGACTCTCGCCGCGAATAATCTTGGCGTGGAGGATCTCGACCTCTATGTGCCGCATCAAGCCAATATTCGTATTCTGAAGGCCGTGGCCAGC
>SYGW01000022.1 GCA_005800255.1 Nitrospiraceae bacterium
CCCGGAAGGCGGCTCTTCCAGGCAATCAACGCCCCCTGGCCCGCTTGCATCTCAGTCCTGACTCACGGCACAATCGCACGTCGTCTACCAGCCATGACTACCAAACCCTTACCAGCCGTAGATCGCCGGGAACGCCTCAAGGCCATTGACAAAGCGCTCCAGCGCGCGATGCCGGCCCCCCGCATGGAGCTGGACCACCGGTCGCACTGGGAGCTGCTCGTGGCCACGATCCTCTCCGCGCAATGTACCGATCAGCGAGTCAACCAGGTGACGCCGGCGCTCTTTCGCCGCTATCCTCGGCCGTCGGATCTGGCAGGGGCCGATCAGCTGGACGTGGAGCAACTCATTCGCTCGACCGGCTTCTTTAAAAACAAGGCCAAACATCTGATTGGCTGCAGCAAAGCTGTGACCGAGCGTTTTCAGGAACAGGTCCCCCAGACGATGGAAACCTTGATCACCCTGCCAGGCGTCGGGAGAAAGACGGCGAATGTCATACTCGGGAATGCCTTCGGCCAGCCCGGCATCGTCGTCGATACCCACGTCAAACGCGTGGCCAAGCGACTGGGCCTGACCAAGTCCGACAATCCAGACCTGGTCGAGCAAGACTTGCAGCAGCTGCTGCCGAAATCTCAATGGACCGCCGTCTCGCAACGATTGCTGCTGCACGGCCGCTATACCTGTCTGGCAAGAAAACCCCAGTGCCGCACCTGTGCGGTCTACCGGCATTGTCCGTGGAAAGAGAAAGGCCCGCAATGATTCATAGTATGACCGGCTTCGGCCGTCGACAGGCTCCCTGGCAGGATGGATCCGTCACGGTCGAAATGCGCTCCGTCAACCATCGATTTCTTGAAATCGCCTGCCGCCTTCCCAAGCCCCTGAGCCAGCTGGAAGAAGCCTTCAAGAAAACCATCCAGCAACGCTGCGCCCGCGGCCGCGTCGACATCACGGTGACGGTCCAGGCCGGCAAAGGCCGCGCCGGAAGCGTCAATCTTGACCAGGCGCTCGCAAAGCAGTACCATCAAACCTTCCTCACTCTCAAGAAATCCCTGAAGCTGAGCGGGCCGGTCGATCTGGCGCTCATGGCTGGGCTCCGTGACGTGGTGTCGGTATCGGATCAGCCAACGGAAGACCCGAAACTGGCAAAGCTCGTGCAGCAATTAATGACCAAGGCCCTGACAGATCTTGCGGAGATGCGGACGAGCGAAGGGAAGGCCCTGGCCGAGGATATGCGCGCGCGGGTCCAGACCATCCGAGGCCACAGGGACCTGGTCGCAGCCAGGACTCCGCTGCTGGCTCAAGAGGCCTTTGACCGTATGAAAATCCGTGTAGAGAAACTCCTGGGGTCGGAAATCCCGGACCCCCCCAGGCTCTATCAGGAATTGGCCGTCTACGCAGACCGTGGCGACATCACGGAAGAAATAGTCAGACTGGACTCGCATATGATACAGTTTGAGCAGACGCTCAACCGCGCAGAATCTGTGGGTAAAACACTCGATTTCCTGCTCCAGGAAATCGGGCGGGAAGTCAACACGATCGGGTCAAAGGCGAATGACGCCGAAATCGCCGGCCATGTGGTGCACATGAAGGCCGAACTTGAACGTATTCGCGAACAGGTGCAAAACGTCGAATGAGCTCCATGACCACCACCAGCTCCACCGCCCCGGTCTCCAATCCGCCGCGCTCCTCGATGGATCGACGGGGGATTCTGTTCATTATCTCCGCGCCCTCCGGGACGGGAAAGACCACGCTCTGCAAACAGCTCACGGCGAACCTGCCGGACCTGTGGCATTCCGTGTCCTGTACGACAAGAAAACCGCGGCCCGGCGAAGAGCATGGGCGCGAATATTACTTCATCGACGAACAGCCGTTTCAGGAAATGATCGATCGCAATGAATTCGTGGAGTGGGCCCGCGTATACGGGAACCTCTACGGCACCCCCTGGAAATCGCTGACCGAAAAGATCGATCAGGGCATCGACGTCCTGCTGGAGATCGACGTGCAAGGGACCATGCAGGTCAAGAAGCGATTCGAAGACTCGGTCTCCATCTTTATTCTGCCTCCCTCAATCGCCGTCCTCCGATCCCGTCTGCAGACCAGGGCCTCGGACTCGCCCGAAGAGATTCAGCGCCGCCTGCAGAAGGTCAAAGAAGAGGTCTGGAGCTATCGGGAATATGCCTACATCGTCCGGAACGACGACCTCACCCGGTCGCTGCGCGACCTGGAAAGCATCTTCTGGTCGGAGCGGTTGAAGACCAAGCGATTGAACATGACGTGGATCGAAAACAATTTCATTCTTGACGACGAACAGAAATCCTAAGATCGTGACGATCTTTCATCTCACAAAGGAGAACGGCTTCCATGATCGACATGTTGAGACTCTTACCGCAATACGCGCTCGGCGAATTTGACTCACGGCACCGGTTGGCGATCATCGCCGGCCAGCGGGCGAAGCACATCGTCCAGGGATCGCGTCATGCCCCCTCGCGCTTCACCAAAGAAACGACCATCGCCCTCGACGAAGTCCTCATGGGCCAGACCAAGTACCTCGTCGGCGAAGAGGCCCGGGCGGCGATGAAGGAAGCGAAGCGCGGCAGGGAAGGCGAGATGGAGCGCATTGCCATGATGACCGGCGACGATGCCAAAGAGATCAAAAAAGAGCTAAGCGTCTATCTCGACGATACGCCGAAGCCGACCGTCAGCGAGAGCGAGGAGTAATTCGTGACACCCTCCGGCTCCAACGGGCCGACGTTGATCGGGGCGCGAATCGTGCTGGGCGTGACCGGCAGTATCGCGGCCTATAAGGCGGTCTCGCTGCTCCGGACTCTGCTCCGCGAAGGCGCCACCGTCCAGGTCGTGATGACGCACTCGGCCACGAAGTTCGTCACGCCCCTGACGTTTGAAGTGCTCTCCGGCCATCCCGTCTCGACGGATGTGTTCGAGGCGCATCAGGAGATGAAACACCTGTCGTTGCCCGAGCAGGCGGATGCCATCGTGATTGCGCCGGCCACGGCCAATTGCCTAGCGAAGTCGGCGTTGGGCCTAGGCGACGATTTACTCTCGACCCTGCTCCTCACGGCCCAATGTCCCGTGATTATCGCGCCCGCGATGGACGGGGGGATGTGGACACACCAGGCCGTCACGGAACATGTGCGGACCTTGCGCGCAAGGGGAACGATCGTCGTCGACCCAGAAGAAGGACCGCTCGCCTCCGGGAAAGTCGGCCAGGGCCGCCTGGCGGAGGAACACAAGATCCTCGAGGCCCTGCAATCAGCCCTGGCGCCGCAACGCGATTGGCAAGGACACCGGGTCCTGATATCCGCTGGCCCCACGCAAGAGCCGATCGATCCGGTCCGGTTCATCTCCAATCGCTCCTCCGGCAAGATGGGCTATGCCCTCGCCGAAGCAGCCAGGGCCAGGGGAGCCCAAGTCGTGCTCGTCACCGGCCCCACGGCCTTGCCTGCGCCTCGCGGCATCGAGATCGTCCCGATTGAAACGGCCGACGACATGACGAAAGCCCTCTCTGCGCGTCTGGCTTGGTCGACCGTCGTGATCATGGCGGCCGCCGTGGCGGATTTTCGGCCCCTCCATCCCGCTGCGCAAAAAATCAAAAAACAGGGGCAGGCGGACCAGACGCTGGCGCTCGAACGGACCACCGACATTCTGGCTGCGCTCTCGGCGCAACGGACGACCCAACTCCTCGTCGGCTTCGCCGCAGAGACCCACGATCTGATCGCCCATGCGAAAGACAAGCTGGCGGCCAAAGGGCTCGACCTCATCGTGGCGAACGATATCACCAGAGCAGGGGCAGGGTTCGGGAGCGATCAGAACGCCGCCACACTCATCGACCGGCAGGGGACCCTGCTCGAATTCCCGCTGATGCCAAAACGGGCGATGGCCGATGCCATCCTGAACAAGGCGCGCACACTACTTTGCGCCACCACAGCGAGCCAGGCCTCCAAGTCGGTTGCAGGGAGGCGTTAGCGCCATGGCACACAATCATCACGCCGCAGAGACCGCGCTGGAAATCGACCGGCTCGCCACCCAGCTGGCCAAAGATCCTCAGTCTAAAGCCTTTCTGCCGTTGGCTGAAGCCTATGGCAAAGCCGGCATGTGGCAAAAGGCGCAGGCGTGCTCGAAGATGGATTGAAATACTATCTATCCCGGCTTCATTACCGCGATGGTGGCGCTGGGCTGCGCCTATGACCAGATGGAGCAGCCAGCCAAGACGCAAGCGATCCTGGAAGAGTCCATCAAGCTCAGCCCGGAAAACCTGCGCGCGCACCGGACCTTGATCAAGATCTACCAGAGCCAGGGACAACAGGACTTGGCACTGCAGTCCTACGCCGCCGTCCTGACCGCCGACCCGCAGGATGAAGAGGCCCTCTCGGTCCAGGCCTCGTTCGGCGGGCCGGTGAAACAGGAAGCGGCGGAGCCAGCGCTCATCGGCGCCCCGTGAACCCCAAACCTTCGCCGCGCAAACCAATGTCTCGTCAGACCCCACGGACGTTCCGGCTCCGTCGCCTCGCACGGGAGTCGTGGCCCAGCTGGAAGCCTGGCTTCGCACCATCGAGGCACCTCGTCTCGACCGCGATGCGGCCAACCGCTCGCACGTCAAGACTTCCCAATAATTTTGCGAGTTTGACCGGTTTGAGGCGGCCTGATACAATACCGCCTTGCTAGACCCTGTCACAAGGAATTGGCTTCACGGACCAGTCTCTGAAGAAAACGACATGTTACGCATACGAGTCTTACATGGGCCCAATCTGAACCTCCTGGGGACCAGGGAACAGTCGATTTACGGCACCCTGTCCCTGGACGACCTCAACTCGGCCCTCCGGACCCTGGCGAAGGAATTGTCCGTCACGGTAGACTTGCGCCAGTCCAATAGCGAGGGAGAGCTGGTCAACTGGATTCAGGAGGCGCGCAAGGAATACGACGGGATCATCATCAACCCGGCCGCCTATACCCATACCAGCATTGCGATCCGGGATGCGATTGCGGCAGTGGGCCTCCCGACGGTGGAAGTCCATCTGTCCAATATTCATCAGCGGGAGGAGTTTCGCCATCAGTCCTATATCGCGGGAGTCGCCCTGGGGCAGATTGCCGGGCTGGGGCCGACCGGGTACCTCCTCGCGCTCCGTGGGCTCTGCGACTATCTGACCGCAGCCACACGCCGGAAAAAAACGTCCAAGCTGGCACGGCGCACGGCAAAGGGCACAACGTAATTGCAGCGCAAATTAAACGACCTCTTACCATCCGAATGGAGCATTGAGTGATTTCCACCACAGATTTTCGCGGCGGTGTACGGCTCATGGTTGATAACCAGCCGTTCTATATCATTGAATTCCAGCATGTGAAGCCCGGCAAGGGCGGCGCGTTCGTGCGCACCAAGCTCAAGGGCTATCTCACCGGCAGCGTCATCGACCGGACCTTCCGGTCGGGGGAGCGCTTCGAAGAGCCAAAACTCGACGAGCGCGACATGCAGTTCCTCTACGCCACCGACG
This sequence comes from Nitrospiraceae bacterium, assembly GCA_005800255.1. The sequence continues at coordinate 5,505 of SYGW01000022.1, forward strand.
ACGCCTATACCTTCATGGACACGGATACCTACGAGCAACTGACCTTTGAAAAGGGCACGCTCGGCGACAATGCCGACCTCTTGAAGGAAAACATGGTCGTGAAGATTCTCGTGTACGAGCATCGCCCGATCGACGTCGAAGTGCCCAACTTCATCGAATTGAAAGTGACGGATACTGAGCCGGGCTTCCGCGGCGACACCGCCACAGGCGGCACCAAGCTCGCCACCCTCGAAACCGGCGCCACCCTCAAGGTGCCTCTTTATTTGGAAACCGGAACCGTGATCAAGATCGATACACGGACCCGGTCTTACGTGGAGCGTGTTCGGTGAGCAAACAAAAAACGAGCAAATCGAAGAAGCGCGGGACACGGATCGTTCTTCCTCAGACCTTTGCCGCTCCGGCGAGCGGACAGGGCCTGCCCCTGCTCTCGGGACAGCAGAGCAAGCACATCCAGGAATTGATCGACCTGCTCAAGAAAAACGATTTGACCGAATTGGAACTGGAGCGCGAAGGCCTCAGAATCCGCGTGCGGCACGAAGTCGAAATCCGCACGATCACGACCACCGTCGCCGACCAGGGGACCTCCGCCTCAACGTCCGCGTCTCAGCCCACGGGCCACGCAACCGTGCAGACCGAAGACACGACCGGCATGATCACCATCCCGTCGCCGATCGTCGGGACCTTCTATCGGTCGCCGTCGCCGGATGCCGACCCCTATGTGGAAGAAGGCGATTACGTGAAAAAAGGCCAGGTCCTCTGCATCGTCGAAGCGATGAAGCTGATGAACGAAATTGAATCCGAAGTGGATGGACGGATCACGAAAATTCTGGCCGAGAGCACCAAACCTGTCGAATACGGCCAGGCGCTCTTCCTCGTCGATCCAACCGCCGCGCCCTAATCCTCTTCCCTGAGCCACATCGGAGTACTGACGTGTTCAAGAAAGTATTGATAGCCAATCGCGGTGAAATCGCGCTCCGGGTCATCCGCGCCTGCAAAGAGCTCGGCATTAAGACCGTGGCGATTTTCTCCGAAGCCGATGCCTCGAGCCTCCATGTGCGCGCGGCCGACGAGAAGATTTGCGTCGGCCCTCCGGATGCCGCCCTAAGCTACCGCAATATTCCCAACGTCCTGAGCGCCGCCGAGATCACCGGGGCGGACGCCATCCACCCCGGCTACGGATTCCTCTCGGAGAATGCCCACTTCGCGGAAGTCTGCGAATCCATCGGCGTGAAGTTCATCGGGCCGACGTCCGAACATATCGCGCTCCTGGGCGACAAAGCCAAAGCCCGCGAAATCGTTTCCCGCCGCGGCTTGCCCGTCACGCCCGGCAGTCCCGGTGAACTGAAGAGCGAACAGGAAGCCCTCGAAGCCGCCGGCAAGATCGGCTATCCCATCATCATCAAAGCCTCGTCGGGCGGGGGAGGACGCGGGATGCGCGTCGTCAATAAAGCCGACGACCTGGCGCGCGCCTTTCAAGCCGCGCAAGCGGAAGCCAAAACGACGTTCGGCAACGACGCCGTCTACCTCGAGCGCTACTTTCTCGAACCCCGCCATATTGAAGTACAGATTGCCGCCGACCATCGCGGGCATGTGGTGCATCTCGGCGAACGCGACTGTTCAATTCAGCGCCGGCATCAGAAGCTGCTCGAAGAAACGCCCTCGCCCGCCGTCGACGAAAAGCTCCGCAAGGAAATCTGCCGCGTCGCCGTCGAAGCCGTCAAAGCCGTGCGTTACCGGAACGTCGGCACCGTCGAGTTCCTGCTCGACAAGGACCACAACTTCTTCTTCATGGAAGTGAACACCCGCATCCAGGTGGAACATGCGATTACGGAGATGGTCACCGGCATCGATCTCATCAAGGAGCAGATCCGGATCGCCGACGGACAGTCCCTCTCCTTCAAGCAACAGGACGTCAAGCTCAACGGGCACAGCATCGAGTGCCGCATCAACGCCGAAGACCCGGAGAAGTTCACGCCCTGTCCCGGCATGATCACCAAATACAGCGCGCCAGGTGGGTTCGGCGTCCGCGTCGACTCGGCCATGGAATCGAACATGATGGTCGTTCCCTTCTACGATTCCATGATCGCCAAAGTCATCACCCATGGCCGCGACCGGCAGGAAGCCATCGCCCGCATGTGCCGCGCCCTCGACGAGTTCGTGATCGAAGGCATCAAGACGACCATCCCGCTGCATAAGCGCATCCTCAGCGATCCGGATTTCCAAAAGGGCCATGTCTCCACGACCTTCCTGGAGCGTTTCCTCGCCAGTTAGCCGGCGTATGACTGGCAGCACGCGTTCCTTCCAGCTACAATCATCACATGGCCTCAAGAACCAGCTCCAGCCTGAATCGCCTCTACGTCATTCTGGACCCCTCCGTCTGTCCGGACCGTGCCTTGATCGACGTGCTGACCGCCTCGGCCAAGGCCGGCGCCCTGCTCTTCCAATATCGCAACAAGACTGCTTCGATGCAGGAGGCCTATCGAGAAGCCTTGGCGCTCCGGCAGGCAGCGGCGAAGACCGGCGTCCTCTTCATCGTGAACGATCGCTGCGACTTGGCCCTGGCGGTGGATGCGGATGGCGTGCATCTGGGGCAGGGAGACCTGCCGCTCGACCTAGCCCGCAAGGTCATGGGGCCGGACAAACTGATCGGCATCTCCACCCACAATCTTGATCAGGTAAAGACAGCCAGCGCCGGAAAACCGGACTACCTTGGCTTCGGGCCGATCTTTACGCCAGGCTCAAAACTGGATCACGATCCGGTGGTGGGGCTGGAGGGATTACGGGCGATACGCAGATTGACGTCGCTGCCGGTCTTTGCGATCGGCGGCATTCAGATCGGACAGGTCGTGGACGTCATGGAAGCGGGAGCCGATGGAGTCGCGGTCATCTCGGCCGTTCTAAAAGCCGCAGACATTCGTGAAGCGGTCAGGGCCTTTCTTTCCCGTATGCCGACACCAGCTTCGCCAGCGTCATAATCTCGACCGCCCAGGCCAGTTGCATCATGCCGTCCTGCCAATGTTTCGTCACACCGGCGCTGTAGGGGAGGGGCCCCACGACGGGAACCTTCGCGAGCCGCCGCAAGAGAGTCACCGTCGATTGTTCCTGCGCCCGCGCGATCTTCGTGCGGACCGACTTCAACCGATTCAGGGCCAGCGCGACGACAGGAATCTTCTTCTGCCGGAGCGCGGCCAGCGTCAAGAGCGCTTGATTGATTCCGCCCAGGCCTGACGATCCCACCACGATGACGGGGAGCCCCATACGCTCCATGAGATCCAGCCCGTCGACGGTTTCCGTGATCGGCACATGCAGCCCGCCGGCTCCTTCCACAACCAGCAGATCGTGCTTTCGGCGCAGAACACGGAAGGCTTGCAGGATGGCCGCGATCTGGATCGTCCGTCCTTCTTCCCGCGCGGCAGAGAGAGGCGCCAGCGGCAATCGAAAGACATAGGGACAGACCTCTGCCATCGGATCATGGCTACCCGCGGCTCGCCGCAACCGTGCTCCATCCGACTGGGCCTTGGTCGATCGTGATACCCCTGTCTCAACCGGCTTCATCACGCCGACATCGATCCCTCGCTGCCTCAAATGCGCCACCAAGGCAGCAGCCACCAGCGTTTTCCCGACGCCCGTATCGGTCGCAGTGATATAGACCCCCCGCGGGCCGGAACTGTGAGACGGAGCTTTAGTGCGTCGCATATCTGGAATCCCGCAGGTGATAAAAAACTCGATTGGACTGTTCTCGCAGGATGCTCAAAACATTCGTCCAGCAAGGCCGCAGCGAGTGAAGGACCGAATCGTGCCCTCCAGGGTACGTTGAGGGTCTGAACGATGCGAGAACGACGCTGGCGGACGTTTTCAGCATCCTGCTAAAGATTTCGGCTGTCGCAATTCCAGACCTGGCCAGACACGTCCTTGAGTTGTGCCAGATACAGAACCGTCCTGGCCACTTCTTCCCGCGACGGAGGCCGACCCAGCGCATGATCCTGCCATTGCTCGCATTCCGGCATGGCCCCTTCCGATAGTCCTGTGTTCTGCCAGCCAGGCAACAGCAGATTTACCCGGACATTGCCCACGCCCCATTCCTGGGCGGCAGTCTGCACCAGACCGATGAGACCGGC